>NZ_JBIVGP010000002.1:0-524041 GCF_044748725.1 Pseudomonas sp. NPDC089752 | reverse complement strand
CAACGGCGTGCCACAGCCAAATGACGAAGATCACACGGTCGACATCATGTTCGTCGTCGACCCGGGCAAGCGTGCCTACGTGAACCGCATCAACTACCGCGGCAACACCAAGACCGAAGACGAAGTGCTGCGCCGCGAAATGCGCCAGATGGAAGGCGGCTGGGCGTCGACCTACCTGATCGACCAGTCCAAGACCCGCCTGGAGCGCCTGGGCTTCTTCAAGGAAGTCAACGTCGAAACCCCGCCGGTACCGGGCACCGACGACCAGGTCGACGTCAACTACAGCGTCGAAGAGCAAGCGTCCGGTTCGATCACCGCCAGCGTCGGTTTCGCCCAGAGCGCCGGCCTGATCCTCGGCGGTTCGATCAGCCAGACCAACTTCCTCGGTACCGGTAACAAGGTGTCGATCGGCCTGACCCGGTCCGAATACCAGACCCGCTACAACTTCGGCTTCGTTGACCCCTACTTCACAGCTGACGGTGTCAGCCTGGGCTACAACGCGTTCTACCGCAGCACCGACTACGACGACCTCGACGTCGACGTGGCCAGCTATGCGGTCGATAGCCTGGGTGCGGGCGTCAGCCTCGGCTACCCGATCAGCGAAACGTCGCGCCTGACCTACGGCCTGAGCGTGCAGCAGGACAAGATCAAGACCGGCCGTTACACCGTCGACGAGATCTTCGACTTCCTCGAGCAAGAGGGCGACAACTTCCTGAACTTCAAGGCCTCGGTCGGCTGGTCCGAGTCGACCCTGAACAAAGGCGTACTGGCAACCCGTGGTCACTCCCAGAGTCTGACCCTGGAAACCACCATTCCGGGCAGCGACCTGTCGTTCTACAAGCTCGACTACCGCGGCCAGCTGTTCAAGCCAATCAACAACGACTACACCCTGCGCCTGCACACTGAACTGGGCTATGGTGATGGTTTCGGCGGTACTTCCGGCCTGCCGTTCTACGAGAACTACTACGCGGGTGGTTTCAACTCCGTTCGTGGTTTCAAGGACAGCAGCCTGGGTCCGCGCAGCACGCCAAGCGATGGGACCAATTCCGGTACCATTCGCGACCCGGATCAGGATCCGCTACCGTTCGGCGGCAACGTACTGGTTCAGGGCGGCGTAGAACTGCTGTTCCCGCTACCGTTCGTCAAGGACCAGCGTTCGCTGCGCACCTCCGTGTTCTGGGATGTGGGTAACGTGTTCGACACCAATTGCGGCAGCAAGCCGGATTGCGAAAAGGTCGGCTTCTCTGGCATGGCAAGTTCCGTCGGCCTGGGTGTCACCTGGATTACTGCCCTGGGCCCGTTGAGCTTCAGCCTGGCAATGCCGGTCAAGAAGCCGGACGATGCCGATACCCAGGTGTTCCAATTCTCTCTGGGCCAGACCTTCTAAGGTCGGCCCTAGCTTAACGACAACGGTTTATCCAGGAGTGCATCGTGCGTAAATTGGCTCAACTGGCCGTAGTGGCCGCGGCGCTGGTCGCCACCCCGGCGTTCGCCGAAATGAAAATCGCCGTGCTGAATTATCAGATGGCCCTGCTCGAATCCGATGCCGCCAAGAAATACGCGGTAGATGCCGAGAAGAAGTTCGGCCCGCAGCTGACCAAGCTCAAGGGCTTGGAGAGCAGCGCCAAGGGCCTCAAGGATCGCCTGATCAAGGGCGGTGACAAGATGGCTGACACCGAGCGTGAGCGCCTCGAACTCGAATTCAATCAGAAAGCCCGTGACTTCCAGCTGCAGTCCAAGCAATTGAACGAAGCCAAGGCAGTCGCCGACCGCGACATGCTCAAGCAGCTCAAGCCCAAGCTCGATGGCGCAGTCGAGGAGGTGATCAAGAAGGGCGGTTACGACCTGGTTCTCGAGCGTGGTGCGGTCATCGATGTCAAACCTCAGTACGACATCACCCGCCAAGTCATCGAGCGCATGAACCAAGCCCGTTGATATGACCGTGACCATGACGCTCGGCCAGTTGGCCGAGGCCCTCGGGGCCACCTTGAAAGGCTCCGAGGCACAGCAGATTACCGGACTGGCTACCTTGCAGGAGGCCGGCCCCGGTCAATTGAGCTTTCTCGCCAATCCGCAGTACCGCAAATACCTGGATGACAGCCAGGCAGCTGCGGTGCTGCTCAAGGCTGCGGACGCCGAAGGCTTTGCTGGCAATGCGCTGATCGTGGCCGACCCGTACCTGGCTTACGCGCGCATCTCCCACCTGTTCGACCCAAAACCCAAGGCTGTGGCGGGAATTCATCCCAGCGCCGTGGTGGCTGAGGACGCACAGGTCGATGCCAGTGCCAGCATCGGGCCGTTCGTGGTCATCGAGAGCGGTGCACGTATCGATGCCAACGTCAGCATTGGCGCGCATTGCGTAATCGGTGCGCGATGCGTGGTCGGGGAGAGCGGCTGGCTTGCACCGCGGGTCACGCTGTACCACGACGTGACCATCGGCAAGCGCGTGGTCATCCAGTCGGGCGCGGTGATCGGCGGTGAGGGCTTCGGCTTCGCCAACGAGAAGGGTGTATGGCGCAAGATCGCTCAGATTGGTGGGGTCACCATCGGTGACGACGTAGAAATCGGCGTCAACACCGCGGTAGACCGTGGCGCGCTGTCCGACACGCGGATTGCTGACGGGGTCAAGCTCGACAATCAGATTCAGATCGCGCACAACGTGCAGATTGGCGAGCATACGGCCATGGCCGCTTGCGTCGGGATCTCCGGCAGCACGCGCATCGGCAAGCACTGCACCATCGCTGGCGGTGTCGGCATGGTCGGTCACATTGATGTCTGCGATAACGTATTCGTTTCCGGGATGACCATGGTCACCCGTTCGATCACTGAACCAGGTGCCTATTCTTCCGGTACTGCCATGCAGCCATTGGCTGACTGGCGCAAAAGCGCTGCGCGTATTCGCCAGTTGGATGATATGTCCAAGCGTCTCCAGCAGCTGGAAAAACGTGTCGCTGGCGTGACCTCAGGTGGCCAGCCGACATCAGAAGGCTGATATCCTTTCCTGATCGAGAGTGAACAGTCGCTAGCTGGCTCCTCTTTGGATTGCAAAAGGAGCGTGTGGTCAGCCCCTGCGCTCCCTATTCTTATTACAGGCTTCCCCCCGAAATGATGGACATCAACGAGATTCGCGAATACCTGCCTCACCGCTACCCGTTCCTGCTGGTAGACCGTGTGACGGATCTGGACTTCGAGGCCCAGAGCATTCGTGCCTACAAGAATGTCAGCATCAACGAGCCCTTCTTCAACGGGCATTTCCCGGAACACCCGGTGATGCCAGGCGTGCTAATCATTGAAGCCATGGCCCAGGCTGCAGGCATTCTCGGTTTCAAGATGCTCGACACCAAGCCGGCCGACGGCACCCTTTACTATTTCGTCGGTTCCGACAAGCTGCGTTTCCGTCAGCCGGTAATGCCGGGCGACCAGCTGGTATTGGAAGCCAAGTTCATCGGTCGCAAGAAGACCATCTGGAAATTCGAGTGCCGCGCCCTGGTCGACGGTAAGCCTGTGTGCTCGGCCGAGATCACCTGCGCGGAACGTGAGCTATGAATTTGATTGATCCGCGGGCGATCATCGACCCTTCGGCCAAGCTGGCCGACGGCGTCGAGGTCGGCCCGTGGTCGATCGTTGGCCCCGACGTTGAAATCGGGGAGGGCACCGTCATCGGTCCCCACGTGGTGCTGAAGGGCCCTACCCGGATCGGCAAGCACAACCGCATCTACCAGTTCTCCTCGATCGGCGAAGACACCCCGGACCTCAAGTACAAGGGTGAACCGACACGCCTGGTGATTGGTGATCACAATGTGATCCGCGAAGGCGTGACCATCCACCGCGGCACGGTGCAGGATCGCGCCGAGACCACGCTGGGCGACCACAACCTGATCATGGCCTATGCCCATATCGGCCATGACAGCGTGATCGGCAACCACTGCATTCTGGTCAACAACACGGCGCTTGCAGGGCATGTGCATGTCGGTGACTGGGCGATCCTCTCCGGCTTCACCCTGGTGCACCAGTACTGCCATATCGGCGCTCACGCGTTTTCCGGCATGGGCACAGCGATCGGCAAGGACGTTCCGGCCTTCGTCACGGTGTTCGGCAGCCCCGCCGAAGCCCGTAGCATGAACTTCGAAGGCATGCGCCGTCGTGGCTTCAGCGACGAGGTGATCCACGCCCTGCGTCGCTCCTACAAGATCGTCTACCGTCAGGGCCTGACCGTTGACGAAGCGGTCAAGGAGCTGGACGACCTGTGCAGCAAGCACTGCGAGGTCGAGCTGTTCCGTCAGTCGATCGTGCATTCCGCCCGCGGCATCACCCGCTGACATGGCGCAACTCTGTGTAGCCCTGGTCGCGGGTGAGGCCAGCGGCGACATCCTCGGTTCCGGTCTGATGCGCGCCTTGAAGGCGCGCCATCCTGATGTGCGCTTCATCGGTGTCGGTGGCCCGCTCATGGAGGCCGAAGGCCTGCAGTCGTATTTCCCCATGGAACGCCTCGCGGTCATGGGCCTGGTCGAAGTACTGGGGCGCCTGCGTGAGTTGCTCAAGCGGCGCAAGGAATTGATCCAGACCCTGATTGCGCAGAAACCTGATGTGTTCATTGGCATCGACGCACCTGATTTCACCCTCAATATCGAATTGAAACTGCGTCAGGCCGGCATCAAGACCGTGCATTACGTCAGCCCGTCGGTCTGGGCCTGGCGGCAGAAACGCGTGCTGAAGATCCGCGAGGGTTGCGACCTGATGCTGACGCTGCTGCCTTTCGAAGCGCGCTTCTATGAAGAGCAGGGCGTGCCGGTGCGCTTCGTTGGCCATCCGTTGGCCGATACCATACCGCTCGAGGCTGATCGGCAGGCAGCGCGCACGGCGCTTGGCCTGGGTGCGAGCCCGGTGGTGGCGTTGATGCCCGGCAGTCGTGGTGGTGAGGTGGGGCGCCTGGGGGCGCTGTTCCTCGACGCTGCCCAGCACCTGCGGGACATGGTGCCTGGCGTTCACTTCGTGCTTCCCTGCGCCAACGCGGCGCGGCGTGCGCAGATCGAACAGATGCTGGAAGGCCGCGAGTTGCCCCTGACGTTGCTCGACGGCCAGTCGCATCAGGCGCTGGCCGCCTGCGATGCCGTACTGATCGCCTCGGGTACCGCCACCCTCGAGGCCATGCTGTACAAGCGCCCGATGGTCGTGGCCTATCGCTTGGCGCCACTGACTTACTGGATTCTCAAACGCCTGGTAAAAAGCCCCTACGTTTCGTTGCCGAACTTGCTTGCTCAACGCGAGCTGGTGCCCGAGCTGTTGCAGGACGCCGCGACCAGCGAAGCCCTGGCGCAGACCCTGGCGCCGCTGGTGGCCGACGGCAGCCAGCAGACTGAACGTTTCGACGAGATCCACCGTACCCTGCGCCGCGACGCCTCCAACCAGGCGGCAGACGCGGTACTCGCTTTGCTGAAGGACCGCTGACATGCAGATAGGACTGGACTTCAACCTGGTCGAAGACCTGGTCGCCGGCGTCGACGAAGTCGGCCGCGGCCCCCTGTGCGGTGCGGTGGTCACGGCGGCTGTGATTCTCGACCCGGCACGGCCTATTCTGGGCCTGAACGATTCGAAGAAACTCACCGAAGCCAGGCGCGAAGCGTTGTTCGACGAGATCTGCGAGAAAGCGCTGAGCTTTTGCATTGCCCGCGCCGAGGTCGAGGAAATCGACCGGCTGAATATCCTTCAGGCGACCATGCTGGCCATGCAGCGTGCGGTCGAGGGCTTGAGCGTAACGCCCAAGCTTGCGCTGATCGACGGTAATCGCTGCCCTAAACTGGCGGTGCCGGCAGCGCCGGTCATCAAGGGTGATAGCCAGGTTCCGGCTATCGCGGCGGCATCGATCCTGGCCAAGGTGACCCGTGACCGTGAGATGAGCGCGTTCGAGCTGATCTACCCGGGATACGGGATTGGCGGGCACAAGGGCTACCCGACGCCGGTGCATCTTGAAGCCCTGGCGCGGTTGGGGCCGACGCCCATTCATCGGCGTTCCTTTGCGCCGGTGCGCGCTGCCTGGGAAGCCCGAGAGGGGCTTGCCGATTCTCTAATCTGAAACATTTGGGGCCGCTCTGCGGCCCCAAATGTTTAGCGCATTTACGCTACAATCCCGCCTTTGTCGTTCAGCACTGCTACAGGATCTTCCATGTCGGTTCCCTTCGTTCACCTGCGCGTCCACTCCGAATTCTCGCTGGTCGACGGCCTGGTGCGGATCAAACCGCTGGCCAAGGCGCTGGCCGGGATGAACATGCCGGCGGTGGCGATCACCGACCAGAGCAACATGTGCTCGCTGGTGAAGTTCTACAAGACCGCCATGGGCGCGGGCATCAAGCCGATCTGCGGCGCCGACCTGTGGTTGGCCGGGGCAGACCCGGAAGCCCCGCTGTCGCGGATCTGCTTCCTGGCCATGGATCCCAAGGGTTATCGCAATCTCACTGAATTGATCTCGCGTGGCTGGACCGATGGCCAGCGCAACGGGCTGGTGATCCTTCAGCGCGAGTGGATTGCCCCCGCTAGCGAGGGGCTGATTGCTCTGTCCGCCGGCAAGCAAGGCGATATCGGCATGGCCCTGATGGCGGGCCGTGCGGATGAGGCCGAGTCGCTGCTGAACGACTGGCTGGGTATGTTCCCGGAGCGCTTCTATGTCGAGGTGCAGCGCACCAACCGTGCTGGTGACGAGGAATATGTTCACGCCGCCGTGGCGCTGGCCGACAAGCTCGGCGCACCGCTGGTGGCGACCAACGATGTGCGCTTCATCAAACAGTCCGACTTCGACGCCCACGAAAGCCGCGTGTGCATCGGTGAGGGCTGGACCCTGGACGACCCGCGTCGCCCGCGAATGTACAGCGACCAGCAGTACCTCAAAAGCGCGGAGGAAATGGCCGAGCTGTTCAGCGACCTGCCCGACGCCATCGCCAACACCGTCGAGATCGCCAAGCGCTGCAACATACAGGTGCAACTGGGCAAGTACTTCCTGCCCGACTTCCCGACGCCCAACGGCATGGGCATCGACGACTACCTGCGCCACGTTTCCCACGAAGGCCTGGAGGAGCGCCTGGCGGTGCTGTGGCCCAAGGAGACCACGCCCAACTACGAAGAGAAGCGTCAGGTCTACCTGGACCGCCTGAAGTTCGAGCTGGATATCATCATCCAGATGGGCTTCCCCGGCTACTTCCTGATCGTGATGGACTTCATCAAGTGGGCCAAGAACAACGACGTCCCGGTTGGCCCTGGGCGGGGCTCGGGTGCTGGCTCGCTGGTGGCCTACGTCCTCAAGATCACCGACCTCGACCCGCTGGCCTACGACCTGCTGTTCGAACGTTTCCTCAACCCTGAACGTGTTTCCATGCCCGACTTCGACGTCGACTTCTGCATGGATGGCCGTGACCGGGTGATCGATTACGTGGCCGATGCCTACGGGCGCAACGCGGTCAGCCAGATCATCACCTTCGGCACCATGGCCGCCAAGGCGGTGGTGCGCGACGTGGCGCGGGTGCAGGGCAAGTCCTACGGCCTGGCCGACCGTCTGTCGAAGATGATTCCGTTCGAAGTGGGCATGACCCTGGAGAAAGCGTACGAGCAGGAAGAGATCCTGCGCGACTTCCTCAAGGGTGACGAAGATGCGCGCGAAATCTGGGACATGGCGCTCAAGCTCGAAGGCGTCACCCGGGGTACCGGCAAGCACGCCGGGGGCGTGGTAATCGCCCCGACCAAACTCACCGATTTCGCACCCATCGCCTGTGACGAAGAGGGTGGCGGCCTGGTGA
This sequence comes from Pseudomonas sp. NPDC089752, assembly GCF_044748725.1. Taxonomy (NCBI): domain Bacteria; kingdom Pseudomonadati; phylum Pseudomonadota; class Gammaproteobacteria; order Pseudomonadales; family Pseudomonadaceae; genus Pseudomonas; species Pseudomonas sp. NPDC089752. The sequence goes on along the minus strand of NZ_JBIVGP010000002.1, from coordinate 516,257 downwards.
CCCAGTTCGACAAGGACGACGTCGAGGCTGCCGGCCTGGTCAAGTTCGACTTCCTTGGCCTGCGCACCCTGACCATCATCAAGTGGGCGATGGAGATCATCAACCGCGAGCAGGCCAAGAACAACCTGCCCGACCTCAATATCGACTTCATCCCGCTGGACGATCGCAAGACCTACGAGCTGCTGCAGAAGGCCGAGACCACGGCAGTCTTCCAGCTCGAATCGCGCGGCATGAAGGAGCTGATCAAGAAGCTCAAACCCGACTGCCTGGAAGACCTCATCGCACTGGTGGCACTGTTCCGCCCTGGCCCGCTGCAATCGGGCATGGTGGACGACTTCATCAACCGCAAGCACGGCCGCGCCGAGCTGGCCTACCCCCATGCGGACTATCAGTACGAAGGCCTCAAGCCGGTGCTGGCACCGACCTACGGCATCATCCTGTACCAGGAACAGGTGATGCAGATTGCCCAGGTCATGGCGGGCTATACCCTTGGCGGCGCCGACATGCTGCGCCGGGCCATGGGTAAGAAAAAGCCCGAGGAAATGGCCAAGCAGCGCGGTGGCTTCATCGAAGGTTGCGTGGGCAATAATATCGACGCGGATCTTGCGGGTAACATCTTCGATCTGGTGGAGAAGTTCGCAGGTTACGGCTTCAACAAATCACACTCGGCGGCCTATGGCCTGGTGTCGTACCAGACCGCCTGGTTGAAGACCCACTACCCGGCGCCTTTCATGGCCGCGGTACTGTCGGCGGATATGCACAACACCGACAAGGTGGTGGTGCTGGTCGAGGAAGTGCGCAGCATGAAACTGCGCCTCGATGCGCCGGACGTGAACTTCTCCGACTTCAAGTTCACGGTCAATGACGATGGGCGGATCGTCTACGGCCTTGGTGCGATCAAGGGCGTCGGTGAAGGCCCGGTGGAGGCCATCGTCGAGGCGCGGGCCCAGGGCGGCCCGTTCAAGGACTTGTTCGACTTCTGCGAGCGCATCGACCTCAAGCGCGTCAACAAACGTACCCTCGATGCGCTGGTTCGCAGCGGCGCACTGGACCGGCTCGGCCCGCACTTCCATGACGAAATCAAGGCCTACCACGCCAATATCGACATCAACCGTGCAACGTTGCTCTCCGCGCTGGGTGAGGCCATCAAGGCCGCCGAACAGGCGGCCCACACCGCCGACAGCGGTCACGTCGACCTGTTCGGCGGCATGTTCGATGCCCCGGATATCGACGTCTATGCCAACCACCGCAAGGTGCGCGAGCTGACGCTCAAAGAGCGCCTGAAGGGCGAGAAGGACACCCTCGGCCTTTATCTCACTGGCCACCCGATCGATGAATACGAGGCCGAAATACGCCGCTTCGCCCGCCAGCGCATCATCGACCTGAAGCCGTCGCGCGAGACCCAGACCATCGCCGGGATGATCATTGCCCTGCGGGTGATGAAGAACAAGAAGGGCGACAAGATGGGCTTCGTTACCCTCGACGACCGTTCCGGGCGCATCGAGGCCTCGTTGTTCGCCGATGCGTACATGGGCGCTCAAGCTTTGTTGCAGAATGATGCGATGGTCGTCGTCGAAGGCGAAGTCAGCAATGACGACTTCTCCGGCGGCCTGCGCCTGCGTGTGAAGCAGGTGATGACCCTGGAAGATGCCCGCACCAAGCTGGCCGAGAGCCTGCGCCTGAAGATCACCCACGAGGCGCTCAAGGGCGACCGCCTGAACTGGCTGGGCGAGCTGATCACCCGCCACCGCGGCGGTTGCCCGATCACCCTGGAGTACACCGGCAGCGATGCCAAGGCCATGCTGCAGTTCGGCGAGCAGTGGTCGATCGACCCGGCCGATGGCTTGATTCAGGCGCTGCGTGACCAGTTCGGGCGTGAGAACGTCTTCCTGCAATATCGTTGAACCGACGCAATTTAATCTCGACCTGAACGCGCCTGATCCCTTAAGGTAGGGCGCCAAACGGATCAACCGGCCGGCCGCCTGGCCGTAGACCCAAGACGGATGACTATGAACCCGAATTTTCTCGATTTCGAACAGCCGATTGCCGACCTGCAAGCCAAGATCGAAGGGCTGCGCCTGGTGGGTAACGACAACTCGCTGAACATCAGCGATGAAATTGCCCGTCTGCAAGACAAGAGCAACACCCTGACCGAAAGCATCTTCGGCAACCTGACCAGCTGGCAGATCGCCCGCCTGGCCCGCCACCCACGTCGTCCTTACACCCTGGACTACCTGGAGCACATCTTCACCGAGTTCGAAGAGCTGCACGGCGACCGCCACTTCTCCGACGACGCCGCCATCGTCGGTGGTACCGCCCGCCTGGATGGCAAGCCGGTCATGGTCATCGGCCACCAGAAGGGCCGTGAAGTACGCGAAAAGGTGCGTCGCAACTTCGGCATGCCGCGCCCTGAAGGCTACCGCAAGGCGTGCCGCCTGATGGAAATGGCCGAGCGCTTCAAGATGCCGATCCTGACCTTCATCGACACCCCGGGTGCCTACCCGGGCATCGACGCCGAAGAGCGCAACCAGAGCGAAGCGATCGCTTGGAACCTGCGTGTCATGGCGCGCCTGAAGACGCCGATCATTGCCACTGTGATCGGTGAAGGTGGTTCCGGCGGTGCGCTGGCCATCGGTGTGTGCGACCAGCTGAACATGCTGCAGTACTCGACCTACTCGGTGATTTCGCCGGAAGGCTGCGCCTCGATCCTGTGGAAGACCGCCGACAAGGCCGCCGACGCTGCCGAGGCCATGGGCATCACCGCCGAGCGCCTGAAGAGCCTGAACATCGTTGACAAGGTTATTCAGGAACCACTGGGCGGCGCTCACCGTGACCCGGCGAAGATGTCCGAAAGCATCCGCGCCGACCTCGTTCAGCAGTTGGACATGCTTGGCAAGCTCGACCATGACGCGCTGCTGGCCCGTCGTTACGAGCGCCTGATGAGCTACGGCCTCTGATAGAACCTGCTCCCACATTGTCCGCGTTGACGCTGATCCTTGTGGGAGCGGGCTTGCCCCGCGAATGGGGTGCAAATCACCCCCGGCAATCTCAAGCCAAGTGAGGCTACCCATGATCGACCTCACCCCCTGGCTCAATGCCCCCGCCTGGCACATCGCCTTCTCTGGCGGACTCGACTCCACCGTCCTCCTGCATCTGCTGGCTGATCACACCCGCACCCACGCAACGCCCCCACTGCACGCAATCCACATCCACCACGGTCTGCAGCCTGCAGCCGACACTTGGCCAGAGCATTGCAAAGCGGTCTGCGAGCGCCTTGGTATCAAGCTGACGACCATCCGCGTCCAGATAGCCCCCGGCGCCAGCCTGGAACAGGCTGCCCGTGATGCCCGCTATTTGGCCTTTCAGCAAATCCTCGGTTCAGGTGATGTGTTGTTCACCGGCCAACACCGCGATGATCAGGCCGAAACGTTGCTTTTCCGCCTTCTGCGCGGTGCCGGCCTGCGAGGGCTGTCTGCAATGCCGCTACAGCGGCCATTGGGGCAGGGCACACTGGTCAGGCCGCTACTGAACGTTTCGCGCACGCACTTGCACAATTATGCGCAAGCGCACGGACTGAACTGGATCGAAGATCCATCCAACACTGACACGGCATTTGCCCGTAATTTCCTGCGTGGCGAAGTGTTTCCGTTGCTGCAGCAGCGTTGGCCGCAGGCAAGCCAGAACCTGGCCCGTAGCGCCGAGCATCTGGGCGAAGCGCTGGGTCTGCTCGATGAGTTGGCCCAGGCAGACCTGGCTGTGGCCGGGGAGGGTGCGCCTGCCATCTGGTCTGGCCTCGACTCTCTGGATCTGGCGACGCTCGCGGCGCTTTCGCCAGCGCGTCAGCGCAATGCCTTGCAGCACTGGCTGAGTCGACGCACCCGCCTGCCCGACAGTCGGCACTGGGCGGGCTGGGCGGACCTGCGTGATGCGGCGGTCGATGCCCAACCCGTCTGGCAACTGACCGACGGCGAGCTTGCGCGCAGCCACGGGCGCATCTGGTGGTTGAGTGGTGATTGGTTGCAGCCGGTAGCGGGCGCGCCGCGCTGGGAACAGCCGGCCGATCCGCTGCCATTGCCTGGCAATGGCAGTGTTCGCCTGCAGGGCAGTACCCCGGGCGACTTGCGCATTGCCTACCGTCAAGGCGGCGAAGTGCTGGATGTTCCGGGCCGTGGCAAGCGCGACTTGAAACGCCTGCTCAACGAACTGCACGTCCCTAACTTCCTGCGTGCGCGCCTGCCGTTGCTGTACAGCGGCGAGCGCTTGCTGGCCGTGGCCAATCTGCCCGAACTGGGGCAGGCGGATTGCCAGCTGCACTGGCGACCTCCGACGAACGCGCAAGGTTTGAGCTGAAGGGTACATTCCGGTAGACTACCCTCCCTTCTTGATACAACTTCTGTGCGTTCCTCGGAAACACGGCAGTTGCCGATTACCAAGCAGTTTTTTGCTGGGCTGATTCTGGAAATGACGAGCGAGCTCCATGCTGGGGATACCCCTGGTCTGTACAGACGCGGCAGTTTTTCGAGATGCACTGTGATTGACGCAGGTGATCGGGGGCTTCGGCCTTCCTTCGCTTTCTCCGGCGGCCCTGGCCGCCTTAACGCAGACTTCTAGGGTTTTTCATGACGCGCTACATATTCGTCACGGGCGGTGTTGTTTCTTCATTGGGGAAAGGCATTGCCTCGGCTTCCCTGGCGGCCATCCTGGAAGCGCGGGGCCTGAAGGTCACCATGCTGAAGCTGGATCCGTACATCAACGTCGATCCTGGCACCATGAGTCCGTTCCAGCACGGTGAAGTCTTCGTCACCCACGATGGTGCCGAAACCGACCTCGACCTGGGCCACTACGAGCGGTTCATCCGCACGACCATGACCCAGAACAACAACTTCACCACCGGCCGCATCTACGAGCACGTGCTGCGCAAGGAACGTCGTGGTGATTACCTGGGCGCGACCATCCAGGTCATCCCGCACATCACTGACGAAATCAAGCGTCGCATCATCAAGGGTGCCGGCGATGCCGACGTGGCCCTGGTGGAAATCGGCGGTACCGTGGGTGACATCGAGTCGCAGCCGTTCCTCGAAGCGATTCGTCAGCTGCGTGTCGAAGTGGGCTCCAAGCGCGCCATGCTGATGCACCTGACCCTGGTCCCGTACATCGCCACCGCAGGCGAAACCAAGACCAAGCCGACCCAGCACTCGGTCAAGGAACTGCGCTCCATCGGCCTGCAGCCTGACGTGCTGATCTGCCGTTCCGACCACCCGGTCGATGCCTCGTCGCGCCGCAAGATCGCGTTGTTCACCAACGTCGAAGAGCGTGCGGTCATCTCCCTGGAAGACGTCGATACCATCTACAAGATCCCAGGTGTTCTGCACGCCCAGGGCCTGGACGACTTCGTTGTCGAGCGCTTCGGCCTGCAGTGCAATGGTGCCGACCTGTCCGAGTGGGACAAGGTGGTCGATGCCAAGCTCAATCCTGAGCAGGAAGTGACCATCGCCATGGTCGGCAAGTACATGGAGCTGCTGGACGCCTACAAGTCGCTGATCGAAGCGATGAGCCATGCCGGCATCACCAACCGTACCAAGGTCAACCTGCGCTACATCGATTCCGAAGACATCGAGAACCAGGGCACCAGCCTGCTCGAAGGCGCCGATGCCATTCTGGTGCCGGGCGGTTTCGGCCTGCGTGGCGTGGAAGGCAAGATCACCGCGGTGCAATACGCCCGTGAGAACAAGGTGCCGTACCTGGGTATCTGCCTGGGCATGCAGGTGGCCGTGATCGAGTTCGCCCGAAACGTGGTGGGCTGGAAAGACGCCAACTCCACCGAGTTCGACCGCAACAGCGGCCACCCGGTAGTCGGCCTGATCACCGAGTGGGCCGATGCCACCGGTGCCGTCGAGACCCGTACCGAAGCCTCCGACCTGGGCGGCACCATGCGCCTGGGCGCTCAGGACTGCCAGCTGGCTGCCGGTTCCAAGGTGCATGACTGCTACGGCAAGGACATCATCACCGAGCGTCACCGTCACCGCTACGAAGTGAACAACAACCTGCTGCCGCAGCTGGTCGACGCGGGCCTGCTGGTTTCCGGTCGTTCCGAAGACGGCGCGCTGGTGGAAGTGGTCGAGTCCAAGGACCACCCATGGTTCGTCGCCTGCCAGTTCCACCCGGAGTTCACCTCCACTCCGCGTGACGGTCACCCGCTGTTCAGCGGTTTCGTCAAGGCGGCCCTGGCCCAGAAGAACAAGGCCTGAAGCTGGGCTTTGATGAGTTTTCCGACGGTTAAAACCGCGCAAGGCTCATTTCTCGGGTAAAGTACGCCCCGATCTGCCCCTGACCGCACGGTCAGGGGCTGCTTTCACCCGGCCTGCCTGCTGCATCCCCGCCGGCTGAAAGGCAAGAATTCCCTAAAGCTGCGTTGTTTTCGTCAATTCTGGAGTGCTTACAACAATGGCAAAAATCGTCGACATCAAAGGTCGTGAAGTTCTCGATTCGCGTGGCAACCCCACCGTGGAAGCCGATGTACTGCTCGACAACGGCATCATCGGCAGCGCCTGCGCGCCGTCCGGTGCTTCCACCGGCTCGCGCGAAGCGCTGGAGCTGCGTGATGGCGACAAGAGCCGTTACCTGGGCAAGGGCGTGTTGAAGGCCGTCGGCAACATCAACGGCCCGATCCGTGACCTGCTGCTGGGCAAGGATCCGTCCGACCAGAAAGCCCTGGACCGCGCCATGATCGAGCTGGACGGTACCGAGAACAAGGCCAAGCTGGGCGCCAACGCCATCCTGGCTGTTTCCCTGGCTGCCGCCAAGGCCGCTGCCCAGGACCAGGACCTGCCGCTGTACGCGCACATCGCCAACCTCAACGGCACCCCGGGCCAGTACTCGATGCCGGTTCCGATGATGAATATCATCAACGGTGGCGAGCACGCCGACAACAACGTCGACATCCAGGAGTTCATGGTGCAGCCGGTTGGCGCCAAGACCTTCTCCGACGGCCTGCGCATGGGCACCGAAATCTTCCACCACCTCAAAGCTGTGCTCAAGGCCCGTAGCCTGAACACCGCCGTGGGTGACGAAGGTGGCTTCGCGCCGAACCTGGCTTCCAACGAAGACGCCCTGGGCGCCATCGCCGAGGCCGTTGAAAAAGCCGGCTACAAGCTGGGCACCGACGTGACCCTGGCCCTGGACTGCGCGGCTTCCGAATTCTATGAAGACGGCAAGTACAACCTGTCTGGCGAAGGCAAGTCGTTCGACGCCGAAGGCTTTGCCGACTACCTGAAAGGCCTGACCGAGCGCTTCCCGATCATCTCGATCGAAGACGGCCTGGACGAGTCCGACTGGGCTGGCTGGAAAATCCTCACCGACAAGATCGGCGAGAAGGTGCAACTGGTCGGTGACGACCTGTTCGTGACCAACACCAAGATCCTCAAGGAAGGCATCGAGAAGGGCATCGGTAACTCGATCCTGATCAAATTCAACCAGATCGGCTCGCTGACCGAGACCCTGGAAGCCATCCAGATGGCCAAGGCTGCCGGTTATACCGCCGTCATCTCGCACCGCTCCGGTGAAACCGAAGACTCGACCATCGCCGACCTGGCCGTGGGTACCGCTGCTGGTCAGATCAAGACCGGTTCGCTGTGCCGTTCCGACCGCGTCTCGAAGTACAACCAGCTGCTGCGCATCGAAGAGCAACTGGGCGCCAAAGCGGTTTACCGTGGTCGTGCCGAGTTTCGCGGCTAAGCAAGAGATGGTAAAAAGACAGCAGCCGAGACTGTCGGAACTTTCGTACTGAATTTTCCGATGCCTCATGCGGGTTTCTGTCAACGAAGCCTGGCCTCGGCCAGGCTTCGTGCTATTTGAAAACTGCCCGTAGCGGGCGGTCTTTTTAACCTGGATACCTTGATGCGCAGTCCTTATTGGTTGTTTCTTGTCCTGCTCCTGCTGCTCGGTGGCCTGCAGTACCGCCTGTGGGTCGGTAACGGCAGCCTGGCGCACGTGGCTGAGCTCAAGCAGCAGATCGACGAGCAGCATGCCGAGAACGAGCGGCTGCTGGAGCGTAACCGCGTGCTCGACGCCGAGGTGCTGGAGTTGAAGAAAGGTATGGAGACCGTTGAAGAGCGGGCTCGTCATGAATTGGGAATGGTCAAAGAGGGTGAAACTCTCTTCCAGCTGCCGCAAAAATGAGTGAAACACTGCCGGCCTTCTGGGCCGTGATTCCTGCTGCGGGCGTCGGTGCCCGCATGGCTGCCGACCGCCCCAAGCAATACCTGGAGCTGGCCGGGCAGACCATCCTCGAGCACAGCCTCGACTGTTTTCTTGGCCACCCCTCGCTCAAGGGCGTGGTGGTCAGCATTGCCGAACACGACCCGTACTGGCCTGGCCTGCGTTGCGCCAGCAACCCGTGCATCCAGCGTGCGCCGGGCGGTGACGAGCGTGCCGACTCGGTGCTCAATGCCTTGTTGCTGTTGCATGCCCAAGGAGCGTCGGATAATGACTGGGTACTGGTACACGATGCGGCGCGGCCGAACCTGGCGCGCAGCGACCTGGACAAGTTGTTGTCGGAGCTGGCCGATGACCCGGTAGGTGGGCTGCTGGCGGTCCCGGCGCGCGATACGCTCAAGCGGGCTGATGCCAGCGGGCGCGTCAGCGCCACCGTGGATCGCAGCACCATCTGGCAGGCTTACACGCCGCAGATGTTCCGCCTGGGGGCGCTGCATCGGGCCTTGGCCGAGAGCCTGGTGTCCGATGTGCTGGTGACCGATGAGGCGTCGGCCATCGAATGGTCCGGCCAGGCGCCGCGGCTGATCGAAGGGCGCAGCGACAACATCAAGGTGACTCGCCCGGAAGACCTGGAGTGGTTGCGTCAGCGTTGGGCCAATCGGCATTGAGTTGGCTTTGCGGGCCTCTTCGCGGGCTTGCCGAGACGTCGGACCGCCCGCGAAGAGGCCCGCAAAGCCAGCGCATCAGTTCTGCCGATACTCCGGCAACCCGGCCAGCCCTTCTTTCAGATAATCCACCAACCGCCGAACCTTGGGCGACAGATGCCGCTGCTGCGGATACAGCGCCCACACTGCCGTATTGGGTGGCTGATGCGCCTCCAGTAACGACACCAGCGCCCCACTGTTGAAGTGCTCGAGCACGTAGTAGTCCGGCAACTGGCACAACCCCATCCCCAGCAAGGCCGCATCCAGCACTGCCTGCCCACTGTTGCAGCGCCAGTTGCCCTGTACCCGCTGGCTGATCTCGCGCCCATCCTGCTGCAACGCCCACAGGTCGGAGCTGCCCACCAGGCAATTGTGCCGGGCCAGTTCGGAAAGGCTGTGCGGCCTGCCATAGCGTTCCAGATAGGCAGGCGAGGCGCACAGGTACATGCGCCGTGGCGCCAGGCGTGTGGCCACCAGCCGGGAATCGGCCAGCCGGCCCAGGCGAATCGCCAGGTCCATACCCTCGTGCAGCAGATCCAACGTGCGGTTGCTCAATTCCACGTCGACCCGCAACTGCGGGTACAGCGCCATGAAGCGCGTCACCAGCGGCACGATGAAGCGCTCCCCATAAGCCACGGCGCAGGTCATGCGCAGCAGCCCCTTGGGTTCGCTGGCCAGGTCGCCCATGGCGCGCATGGCTTCCTCTCGACCGTCCTGCAAGCGCTGGCAGTGCTGCAGGAAGGTCTGCCCGGCTTCACTGAGCGTAACCCGCCGGGTGCTGCGATACAGCAGACGGGTCTGCAGGCGCTCTTCCAGGCGGGCGATCTGCCGGCTGATATGCGATGACGACACGCCCATGCGCTCGGCAGCCGCCGTGAACTGGCCCGATTCGGCCACGGCGACGAATTCGTCGATGCCTTCCCAGCGGCTGCTCATCGATTATCCCTGTATGGCAATAATGTTTTGTCTTGGCTTGGATTATTCACCAAAAACAGCTGAATTACACTGTGAGACTGAATCGACCCACTGTCTGGAGACCTTTGATGATCAAGTCCCGTGCCGCCGTAGCTTTCGAGGCCAAGAAACCCCTGGAAATCGTCGAAGTAGACGTGGCCATGCCCAAGGCCGGTGAAGTCTTGCTGCGCGTGGTCGCCAGCGGTGTCTGCCACACCGACGCCTACACCTTGTCGGGCGCCGACCCGGAAGGCATCTTCCCGTCGATTCTCGGCCACGAAGGCGGGGCGATCGTCGAAGCGATTGGCGAGGGCGTGACCTCGGTGGCCGTCGGTGACCACGTGATCCCGCTGTACACGCCGGAGTGCGGCCAGTGCAAATTCTGCCGCTCGGGCAAGACCAACCTGTGCCAGGCGATCCGCGCTACCCAGGGCAAGGGCTTGATGCCGGACGGCACCACCCGCTTCTCGTACAAGGGCCAGCAGCTGTTCCACTACATGGGTACCTCGACCTTCTCCGAGTACACCGTGCTGCCGGAAATTTCCGTAGCCAAGATCCAGAAGGAAGCCCCGCTTGAGAAGGTCTGCCTGCTCGGTTGCGGCGTGACCACCGGTATCGGCGCGGTGCTCAACACCGCCAAGGTCAAGCCGGGCGACACCGTGGCCATCTTCGGCCTGGGCGGCATCGGCCTGTCGGCGGTGATCGGTGCGGTCAAGGCCAAGGCCTCGCGCATCATCGCCATCGACATCAACCCGGCCAAGTTCGAAATCGCCCGCCAACTGGGCGCCACCGACTGCATCAACCCGAAAGACTACGATCGCCCGATCCAGGAAGTGATCGTCGACCTCACCGATGGCGGCGTGGACTTCTCGTTCGAATGCATCGGCAATGTGCAACTGATGCGTGCGGCACTGGAGTGCTGCCACAAGGGGTGGGGTGAGTCGGTGATCATCGGCGTCGCAGGCGCCGGCCAGGAAATCGCCACCCGGCCGTTCCAGCTGGTGACCGGCCGCGTCTGGCGCGGTTCGGCCTTCGGTGGCGTACGGGGCCGCAGCGAGCTGCCAAGCTACGTGGAAATGTCCGAGAAGGGCGAGATTCCGCTGGATACCTTCATCACCCATACCATGGGCCTGGAGGATATCAACAAGGCCTTCGACCTGATGCACGAAGGCCAGAGCATCCGCAGCGTGATTCACTTCTGAGGTCAGCCATGAGCCTGGATAACATCTCCTGCCAGAAAAGCTTCGGCGGCTGGCACAAGCGTTACCGGCATCACTCCAAGGTGCTGGGCTGCGACATGGTGTTCGCCGTCTACCTGCCACCGCAGGCCGAGCAAGGCGAGAAGCTGCCAGTGCTGTATTGGCTGAGCGGGCTGACCTGCACCGACGAAAACTTCATGCAGAAGGCCGGCGCCCAGCGCCTGGCCGCCGAACTTGGCCTGATCATCGTTGCGCCCGACACCAGCCCGCGTGGCGAACAGGTGCCGGGCGACCCGGACGGTGCCTGGGACTTCGGTCTGGGGGCGGGTTTCTACCTCAACGCCACCCAGCAGCCCTGGGCGCAGCACTACCGCATGCATGATTACGTGGTCGAAGAGCTCCCGGCATTGATCGAGGCGCATTTCCCGGCCTCGGATCAGCGCAGTATCAGCGGCCACTCCATGGGCGGGCACGGTGCGTTGGTCTGCGCCTTGCGCAACCCGGGGCGCTATCGCTCGATCTCGGCGTTTTCGCCGATCAGCAATCCGATGGATTGCCCCTGGGGCGAGAAAGCCTTCAGCCGCTATCTGGGAGAAGACCGCGCGCGCTGGCGCGAATGGGATGCCAGCGTACTGCTGGCCGAGACGCCAAGCGGTGGGTGCCCGCCGTTGCTGGTGGACCAGGGCGACCGTGACGATTTCCTGGAAAAGCAGCTCAAACCCGAGGCCCTGGAGCAGGCGGCACGCAAGGGGGGGCATGCACTGACCCTGCGCCTGCAGCCTGGCTATGACCACAGCTACTACTTCATCGCCAGCTTCATCGATGACCACCTGCGCCATCACGCAGTGGCACTCGGCAGGGTTTAACGACCTGGTCCAAAAGCCGCCCAACCCGCTGCAAAGCAGGTAGAATCACGCCCTGACTCAATCAGGGCGTTTTTCTATGCGTATTGGCCACGGCTACGATGTGCACCGTTTCTGCGACGGTGATTTCATTACCCTGGGTGGGGTGCGTATCCCTCACAAATACGGCCTCCTGGCCCATTCCGACGGTGACGTGCTGCTGCATGCCTTGAGCGATGCCTTGCTCGGCGCCGCAGCGCTCGGTGACATCGGCAAGCACTTCCCCGATACCGACCCGCAGTTCAAAGGGGCCGACAGCCGCGTGTTGCTGCGCCATGTGCTCGGCATCGTCCAGGCAAAAGGCTGGAAGGTCGGCAACGTCGACGCCACCATCGTTGCCCAGGCGCCGAAGATGGCCCCGCACATCGAGACCATGCGCCAACTGATCGCCGAAGACCTGCAGGTCGAGCTCGACCAGGTCAACGTCAAGGCCACCACCACCGAGAAGCTGGGCTTCACCGGCCGTGAGGAGGGCATCGCCGTGCACGCGGTCGCCCTGCTGCTGTCAGCATGACCGAACTGGAACTGCTGGGCCCGCGCGCATCGGGCGAGCCACTGGGCACTGCGGTGCTCAAGGCCGTGGCGGAAGACTTCCAGGTCGATGAAGTGCTCGACATTCCGTTGACAGGCCAAGGCGAGCATTTGTGGCTGTGGGTCGAGAAACGCGACCTGAACACCGAAGAGGCGGCCCGCCGACTGGCGCGCGCAGCGGGCGTGCCGGTGCGTTCGATCAGCTATGCCGGCCTCAAGGACCGTCAGGCGCTGACCCGCCAGTGGTTCAGCCTGCACCTGCCGGGCAAGGCCGACCCGGACCTGTCGCGTGCTGAAGATGACACCTTGCGTGTGCTCAAGCAGGTGCGTCACTCGCGCAAGCTGCAGCGCGGCGCCCACTCGGCCAACGGCTTCACCTTGCGCCTGACGGCACTGGCGGCGGACCACCAGGCACTGGATATACGCCTGCAAGCGCTCAAGCACCAGGGTGTGCCCAACTACTTTGGCAGCCAGCGTTTCGGGCATGGCGGCGGCAACGTTCAAGATGCTCAGCACTGGGCCGAGCGCAAGGCGCTGCCAGAGCAACGCAACGTACGTTCCCGGTTGCTCTCTGCTGCGCGCAGCTACGTCTTCAACCAGGTATTGGCCGCCCGCGTCGCCGACGGCAGCTGGCAGCGTGCGCAGGTCGGCGACCTGTTGGCGTTTACCGATAGCCGCAGCTTCTTTCCTGCAGGTGAGCAGGAATGTGCCGATCCGCGCCTGGATGTTCTCGACTTGCACCCCACCGGCCCGATGTGGGGCGAAGGCCCTTCGCCCACAGCCGGCGCGGCCTACGGGCTGGAGTCGGCGATTGGCGAACAGCATCGGGCACTGTGCCAATGGCTCGCCAATGCGGGCATGAGTCACGAACGGCGCATCCTGCGGCTCCCTATTGGCGGCTTGACGTGGCATTATCCCGAGCCTGATATCCTGCAACTGGAATTCGTCCTTCCGGCCGGATGCTTCGCCACCGTGGTGGTGCGCGAACTCGTCGATCTGGTGCCGGCAGGGCAGACGGACAGCCCATGCGTATTCTGATTTCGAATGACGACGGTGTTACCGCACCCGGCCTCGCCGCGCTCCACGGTGCGCTGGCGGATTATGCCGAGTGCGTGGTAATCGCCCCGGATCAAGACAAGAGCGGTGCCGGCAGTTCGCTGACGCTCGACCGGCCGCTGCACCCGCAGACCCTGGCCAACGGCTTCATCAGCCTCAATGGCACGCCCACCGATTGCGTGCACCTGGGGCTCAACGGCTTGTTGCCGGAACCGCCGGATTTGGTCGTGTCGGGGATCAACCTCGGGGCCAACCTGGGTGATGACGTGATCTATTCCGGTACGGTCGCCGCCGCGCTGGAGGGGCGTTTCCTGGGCGGTACGTCGCTGGCGTTCTCGTTGCTTTCGCGGCTGCCCGACAATCTGCCGACCGCAGCCTTCATCGCCCGGCGCCTGGTCGAGGCGCAGTCGCGCCTCGAGCTGCCGCCGCGCACCGTGCTCAACGTCAACATCCCCAACCTGCCGCTGGAGCATATCCGCGGCATCCAGCTCACCCGCCTCGGTCATCGGGCGCGGGCGGCGGCGCCAACCAAGGTGGTCAACCCGCGGGGCAAGGAAGGCTACTGGATTGCCGTGGCCGGTGATGCCGAGGATGGCGGGCCGGGCACCGACTTCCACGCGGTGATGCAAGGCTACGTCTCGATCACTCCGCTGCAACTGGACCGCACGTTCAACGATGCCTTCGAGCAGCTCGACGGCTGGCTGGAGGGCCTGCTCTGATGCGCGAACAGGATGATTTGCAGCGTCGTGGCATCGGCATGACCTCCCAGCGTACCCGGGAGCGGCTGATTCAGCGCCTGAGCGAGGAGGGCGTGTCGAACCCCAAGGTACTCGACGCCATCCGCCGAACGCCACGCCATCTGTTCGTCGATGAGGCGCTTGCCCACCGCGCCTACGAAGACACCGCACTGCCCATCGGGCATAACCAGACCATCTCGCAGCCGTTCATGGTCGCCCACATGAGTGAGCTGCTGCTGGAGGCCGGGCCGCTGGACAAAGTGCTGGAGATCGGCACGGGCTCCGGATACCAGACAGCGATTCTTGCGCAGCTGGTGGAGCGGGTATTCTCGGTGGAGCGGATCAAGGTCCTGCAGGATCGGGCCAAGGAGCGCCTGGTCGAGCTGAACCTGCGCAATGTGGTTTTTCGCTGGGGCGACGGTTGCGATGGCTGGCAGGCGCTGGCGCCTTACAATGCCATCATCGTCACCGCCGTGGCGCCGGAAGTGCCGCAGGCGCTGCTCGACCAACTGGCGCCGGGGGGGCGCATGGTGATCCCCGTGGGGCCGGCCGGCGAGGTACAGCAGCTGATGCTGATAGTCCGCGAGGAGCACGGCTTCTCCCGACGCGTGTTGGGGGCCGTGCGGTTCGTGCCGCTGCTCAATGGCCCGCTGGCTTGAACCGCGGGTAATATTTGCAGCGGCAACGAATTCTTGCCGCTTCGCCGTGTCTATCTGGCGGGGTACCCCGGCTCTTCTGGGAGCCTCTTCACCGAGCCTGCCAATGCAGCGTCGCTCGGTTATAATTGCAACATTATTGCATTTCATAACGGTTTATCGTTTTCGGCACCATGAGGGGAGCGCGGGTGGGGCACACAGTCATTCGGCAGCGCAAGGATCGGTCGGTTTTCAAGCTTCTGGTGATTGCACTGGCCATGGGCACTCTGCTGACAGGTTGCTCCAGCAACAGCTCGAGCGGCGCGCGCGTGGTCGATCGCAACAACGCGGCGCCCAAGCGCCCGACCGTGACCTCTGGCCAGTACGTGGTCAAACCCGGCGACACGTTGTTCTCCATCGCCTTCCGCTACGGCTGGGATTACAAGGAGCTCGCCGCACGTAACGGTATCGCCCCTCCGTACACCATCCGCCCAGGCCAGGCGATCCGTTTCAGCAGCGGCTCGACCGGCAGCACCACGGTGGTGTCCAGCCCATCTTCTTCGAGCAAAACGACGGTCATTCGTCGCCCTGTCGGATCGCCTATCAGCCCTTCCGCAAACGGCGGAAAAACGACGCCAACTTCACCCACCACGCCTACGCCGGTAGTTACCACGGTGCCCGCCGCAGAGCGGGCCGTGGGCGGCTGGACATGGCCAGCCAACGGCGTGCTGATTGGTAAATTCGCTTCAAACGGTAGTTTGAATAAAGGCATTGATATCGCCGGTGATTTGGGACAGCCTGTTTTTGCTGCGTCTGGTGGTGCGGTGGTTTACGCCGGGAGTGGCTTGAGGGGCTACGGCGAGCTGATCATCATCAAGCATAGCGACACCTATGTCAGTGCCTACGGTCACAACCGCAGGCTGTTGGTTCGGGAGGGGCAGCAGGTCAAGGCAGGGCAGTCGATTGCTGAAATGGGGTCCACGGGCACTGATCGGGTGAAGCTGCATTTCGAGATTCGCCGCCAGGGCAAACCGGTCGACCCACTCCAGTTCCTGCCACGCCGTTGATTGTTGTACCCGGCCTGTTCCTCTGATGTAGAGGGGACGGGCTCCAGCGATGCCAGGGATGCAGGCGCCGCTCGAGTCTGAGTTCGAACTCAGCAAAGGACTATAACAATGGCTCTCAATAAAGAAGCGCCGGAGTTTGACATCGACGATGACGTCCTCCTGATGGAGACGGGCATCGTTTTGGAAACGGATGTGGTGTCAGACGAACCTGCTGTACCGTCGGTTCGGACCAGGGCCAAGTCAGGCTCTACGCTCAAGCAACACAAGTACATCGATTACAGCCGGGCGCTCGATGCCACCCAGCTGTATCTCAACGAGATCGGTTTCTCGCCTCTGCTTTCGCCGGAAGAGGAAGTGCACTTCGCGCGCTTGTCGCAGAAGGGCGACCCCGCTGGCCGCAAGCGCATGATCGAAAGCAACCTGCGCCTGGTTGTGAAGATTGCCCGTCGTTACGTCAATCGCGGCCTGTCGTTGCTCGACCTGATCGAGGAAGGCAACCTGGGGTTGATTCGTGCGGTCGAGAAATTCGACCCGGAGCGCGGTTTCCGTTTCTCGACCTATGCGACCTGGTGGATCCGCCAGACCATCGAACGGGCGATCATGAACCAGACCCGCACCATTCGCCTGCCGATCCATGTGGTCAAAGAACTCAACGTCTACCTGCGCGCCGCGCGCGAGCTGACCCAGAAGCTCGATCACGAACCCTCCCCTGAAGAAATCGCCACCCTGCTGGAAAAACCCGTCGCCGAGGTCAAGCGCATGCTCGGCCTTAACGAGCGGGTGTCGTCGGTGGACGTATCGCTCGGCCCGGATTCGGACAAGACCCTGCTCGACACGCTCACCGATGATCGGCCAACCGACCCGTGCGAGCTGCTGCAGGATGACGACCTGTCGCAGAGCATCGACCAGTGGCTTGGTGAGCTGACCGACAAGCAGCGTGAAGTGGTGGTCCGGCGTTTCGGGCTGCGTGGTCATGAGAGCAGCACCTTGGAAGACGTCGGCCTGGAGATCGGCCTGACCCGTGAGCGGGTGCGGCAGATTCAGGTAGAGGGGCTCAAGCGCCTGCGCGAGATCCTCGAGAAGAATGGCCTGTCCAGCGAGTCGCTGTTCCAGTAAACCTTGACGCTTGCTTGCAGAACGCCCCGATGACCTCGGGGCGTTTCTATTTGTGCAACCTGAATCCCGGAGCCTGGCAATGTGTACGGCGCTACCCTGGATGCATCGCGTGTAAGCCTTTGCTTACTCGTTCTGTAAGCTTTCCGTGTAACCAGCAGTAAATCATTGTCGTTTCCAACCAGTACGCATTCATAACCATATGAAATACAAGAATTTTTTAGATGTGTGGAAGTGTGTCCCCGGTAATCTTTTGAGAGATCTCGCAGTTGTCTGCCTCTCAGAAATCGCTAGTATTCGAACTGTGCACACGGACATGCACAGGCTTTCAGGGAGAAGGCCAAGGACATCGCAAGACGCGATTTCATTAAGGACGATGTTTGGGACAAGCAGGGACTACGGAAAAAAATGTGGGCGGGTCAAACCGCCCCTTTTTTTTGCCCGCAGAAAATGAAAAAAGGCCCGTTGCGGGCCTTTTTCGTATCCGGACGCTTAGCGCTCCAGATCAGCGATCTTGCCGGTCTTGCCATCCCACTCTTCGGCGTCTGGCAGGGCATCCTTACGCTCGGTGATGTTTGGCCAGATTTCCGCCAGCTCGGCGTTGAGCTCGATGAAGTTCTCCATGCCCGCAGGTATTTCGTCTTCCGAGAAGATGGCCTGGGCCGGGCACTCAGGCTCGCACAGTGCACAGTCGATGCACTCGTCCGGGTGAATCACCAGGAAGTTCGGGCCTTCGTAGAAGCAGTCCACCGGGCAGACTTCCACGCAGTCGGTGTATTTGCATTTGATGCAGTTGTCGGTGACGACGAAGGTCATTTCTAGTTCTCTCCTCAGGCAACGGCGGCGGCCCTTCCTCTCAGGGCCGCGCGGTTTACGGGCATGTGGCTGCAGGCCAGGCTAATAACCTGCAGCACCAGCAAACCGCGGCGGATTCTACCAGCTTGTAGTGGACGCCGTTATAACAGGTTCTTTAGTTGATATAGCATTTCGATAGCTTGACGGGGGGTCATATCGTCAAGGTCCAGCTTGCCCAGCTTCTCGATGACCGGATGTGGCAGGCTGGCGAACAGATCGCTCTGGTGCGGTGCTTGTGGCTCGCCCTTGGCTTTTTTCGATACAGGTGACTCATGTGGCAGGCTGCTGGTTTCCAGGCGGCCCAGGTGTTCACGGGCACGCTGGATGACTGGCGACGGCACCCCGGCCAACTGTGCCACGGCCAGGCCGTAACTCTGGCTGGCTGGGCCAGGCAGCACGTGGTGCAGGAACACGATGCGCTCGTTGTGCTCGGTGGCGTTGAGGTGCACGTTGGCCACCAGCGGCTCGCTTTCCGGCAGCACGGTCAGCTCGAAGTAGTGGGTGGCGAACAACGTGTAGGCGCGCAGCTGTGCCAAACGCTCGGCGGCCGCCCAGGCCAGGGAAAGGCCGTCGAAGGTACTGGTGCCGCGGCCCACTTCGTCCATCAGCACCAGGCTGCGGTCGGTGGCGTTGTGCAAAATGTTGGCGGTCTCGCTCATCTCGACCATGAATGTCGAGCGCCCACCGGCCAGGTCATCGCTGGAGCCGATGCGGGTGAAGATCCTGTCGACCAGCGACAGCTCACAGCTCGCCGCCGGGACGAAACTGCCGATGTGGGCCATCAGCACGATCAGCGCAGTCTGGCGCATGTAGGTGGACTTACCACCCATGTTCGGGCCGGTGATGATCAGCATGCGGGTGCGGTTGTCCAGGCCCAGGTCGTTGGCCACGAACGGCGTGGTCAGCACCTGCTCGACCACCGGGTGACGGCCCTGCTCGATACGCAGGCACGGCTCGTCGACGAAGCGCGGGCAATTCAGGTCGAGGTTCAGCGCACGTTCGCCGAGGTTGCTCAGCACGTCCAGCTCGGCCAGCGCGGCGGCGCTGTCCTGCAGCGGGGCGAGGTGGCTGATGAGGGTTTCCAGCAGCGCGTCGTAGAGCATCTTCTCGCGGGCCAGGGCGCGGCTCTTGGCCGACAGCGCCTTGTCCTCGAATGCCTTGAGCTCCGGAGTGATGAAACGCTCGGCACCCTTCAGGGTCTGCCGACGAATGTAGTCGCCCGGGGCTTGTTCGGCCTGCTTGGTCGGCAGCTCGATGAAGTAGCCGTGCACGCGGTTGTAGCCGACCTTGAGGTTGGCAAGGCCAGTGCGGGCTTTCTCGCGTGCTTCCAGGTCTATGAGGAACTGGCCGGCGTTTTCACTGATGGAAAGCAACTCGTCCAGCTCGTTGTCGTAGCCGGCCTTGAGCACGCCGCCGTCGCGGATCACCGCCGGCGGGTTGTCGATGATCGCCCGCTCCAGCAGGCTGGCAAGCTCCGGATAGGTGCCGGTGATGGCCGCCAGGCGCGCCAGGTGCGGGGCTTCCAGCTCGGACATGGCGTTCTGCAGCTCGGGCAGAGCGCCGAGGGCATCGCGCAGGCGCGCCAGGTCACGTGGACGCGCGTTACGCAGGCCGATACGGGCGAGAATCCGCTCGATATCGCCAATTTCCTTGAGCTGCGGCTGCAGTTTTTCGAAACGATAGCCGTCGAGCAGGCAACGGATCGAATCCTGGCGGGCTTGCAGGACCTTGAGGTCACGCAGCGGGCGATTCAACCAGCGGCTCAGCAAGCGGCTGGCCATGGCGGTCTGGCAACGGTCGATCACCGACTGCAGGGTATTGTCGCGCCCGCCGGCGAGGTTGATGTCCAGCTCCAGGTTGCGGCGGCTGGCGCCGTCGAGAATCACCGTGTCGTCCAGGCGCTCATGGCGCAGGCTGCGCAGGTGCGGCAGGGCGGTGCGCTGGGTTTCCTTGGCGTAGGTCAGCAGGCAGCCGGCGGCACCGATGGCCAGAGTCAGCTTGTCGCAGCCAAAGCCCTTGAGGTCTTTGGTCGCGAACTGCTGGCAGAGCGCCTTGCGCGCCGAGTCGCGGTCGAAGTCCCAAGGGGCACGCCGATGCGCACCGCGACGTTTCTCGGCCGGAAGATCACGTGGCCAGTCGTCGGGGATCAACAGCTCGACCGGGTTGAGGCGTTCGAGCTCGGCCAGCAGATTCTCCCAGCCCTTGATCTCCTGCACGCTGAAGTTGCCGCTGGTGATATCCAGCACCGCCAGGCCGAACAGGCGCTCGTCGCCCAGCAGCGCGGCGATCAGGTTGTCGCGGCGCTCGTCGAGCAGCGCTTCATCACTGACCGTGCCGGGGGTGATGATGCGCACGACCTGACGTTCAACCGGGCCTTTGCTGGTCGCCGGGTCGCCAATCTGTTCGCAGATCACCACCGACTCGCCGAGCTTGACCAGTTTGGCCAGGTAGCCTTCCAGCGAATGGAACGGAATCCCGCACATGGGGATCGACTGGCCAGCCGACTGACCGCGTGCGGTCAGGGTGATATCCAGCAGTTTCGCGGCTTTTTTCGCATCTTCGTAGAAGATTTCGTAAAAGTCGCCCATGCGGTAGAACATCAGCTGGTCCGGGTGCTGGTTTTTCAGCTTCCAGTACTGCTGCATCATCGGGGTGTGTGCGGAAAGATCAGACATTCAGGGCCTTACAGCGGGTGATCTGGTTGGCGATTGTGAAACCGGCAATGGTACAGGCTTTTTCTGCCAGATGCAGGCCGCGCTGTGGCTCGACTGCCGCGCAGTTCGGCTGGCAACTGTGGTGATGTACCAGGCACTTCACTACAATGCGCAGCCCTCGGCGAGCCCGCTTCAGCAGATGTGTGATGAAAGTGCCCAGCAGCGTCCCCTTCGTAAAGCAGCAACTGATCTATCTCCTGTATGGTCAGCGCCGCATCTATCAACTTGAAGCCAAGTTCAGCATTCTCACGGCAATTGCCCGCAGCAAACCCGGCGAACTGCCGGTGATACGCGTGCTGACCGATCAGCCCCAGGCGTTCGAGGGTTGGCCCGTGGAAGTGGTGGCGCTGAATGAGCAATTGCTCGAGGACTGGACCGGCAAGGGCGGTTACACCCATCGACGCAAGGCCTGTGCCATTGCGCATGCCTCCGGCTGGGCCGAAAAGACCGTCTTCATCGATACCGACACGGTGTTCCTGCAAGCCCCGCACAAGCTGTTCAAGCTGGTGGATACCGAGCATTTCCTGGTCGATGAAGTCGAGATGAGCTGGGCCGAGGCGTCGCAGCGTGCCTATTGCTCGGCGTTCACCCGCGGCCTGGCATCGTCCGGCGATGCACCGGCAGAGGACTTGCTGCTGTGCAACAGTGGCGTCATGGGCTTTGCCCTTGAAAACGCTGGCATTGCCGAGCGTGCAATCCAGCGCATCGACGCCTGGACGCCCTATGCATCGGCCCTGCATACCATCGAGCAGATTGCCTTTTCGTTCGAGTTGCACGGCGCGCACATCAATGAAGCGCGTGGGGTGATCAGTCATTACTACGCGATGAAGCAGTACATCCACGCCATCCTGGAGATTTTCTTCGGCCGCTGCGGTGACCGCTTCGAGCCGCGTATGTGCCAGCAAGCCCTCAAGGTGCCCATGCAACGCCCGCTACCATCCTGGGTGGGCCGGCTCGCGGTGAAGTGGAACCTCAAGCGTGTGCCGCCCGAGTTGCGCGGCGTTGGGCGCAAGCTGTTATATGGCAGCGCCATCGGCGGCGACGAGTATCAACGTGCGTGCAAGGTGATCTGGTGGCGTTCGGCGATCGAGGACATGCGGCGGATCGATACGCTCGACTGGTCAAGCGATTGGCCGCAAGGATTGCCGCGACTGGGCCGGCAAGACGAACGCGCATTCACTGCAATCGCCCGAGAAAGCTTGAAAGCGGGTGATGCAGAGTAACGCGGTAATGCATTGCTTTTCCTGCTGAGTGCTTGCATTATGCACGTTATGCAAAAACGCAATGTAGCCACCGTTCTCAGAGAGCTGCTCGACCGTCACGGCCTGTCACCGACAGAGCTGCACCGGCGCACGGGCGTGCCTCAATCTACCCTGTCGCGGATTCTCGGCGAGAAGATCGTCGACCCTTCAGACAAGCACGTTTCCAGGATCGCCGATTACTTCGGCGTCAGCACCGAGCAACTGCGCGGCCGTGCCGAGCTTGGCGCGTCGCGCGAGGCGGCATTGCCGGCACACGGCCATGCGGACCTCAGCGACATCAGCCTGTGGGATGATGAAACGCCCGTCGAGGACGACGAGGTGTCAGTCCCCTTTCTTCGCGAGGTCGAGTTGGCAGCAGGATCAGGAAGATTCGTCATCGAAGAAAGCGAGCGTGCGCGCTTGCGCTTCGGCAAGCGCAGCCTTCGCCACAATGGCGTGCAGTTCGACCACGCCAAGTGCGTAACGGTGCGCGGCAACAGTATGCTGCCGGTGCTGCGCGATGGGGCCACGGTCGGGGTCAACACTGGCAAGTGTTCGATCGGCGACATAATCGATGGCGACCTCTATGCCATCAACCATAACGGCCAGTTGCGGGTCAAGCAGGTCTATCGGCTACCAACCGGCATCCGTCTGCGCAGTTTCAACCGCGATGAGCACCCCGATGAAGACTACAGCTTCCAGCAGATGCAGGAAGAGCAGATCAGCTTGCTTGGCCACGTGTTCTGGTGGGGCATGTACGCCCGCTGACAATGCCTGTGCAGAGAAAACCCGCTTCGGCGGGTTTTTTTCGTCTGGAGAAAAGTCCTACAACCCCCGACGCGAAAGGCCTGCATGCATTTCAGCAAATCCACATGCATAGAAATATTTAAAAATGCATTGACTGCATATGCATGAATGCATAGCCTGTGTCTCAAGCCGGACGGAAACCGGTTGTTACACAGGCAGCGATGAACAGGCCTCAACTGTTCAGAGGGTTGGCAACTGGCCCGGGTGTGCAGCGTAAAGCACCACGATCAGTTATCCGGCGGGCAGGCGGCCGCGGTCGGAATCACCAATTTGAAGCGCAACTGCACGGCGTCACCAGTCGTGGCCTGCAGTTTGACAACGCATTACTGAAAAGCCTGGCAACCGGGCTTTTTGGAATGCCGAGCTCAACAACAACAGCCTGCAGGCGACCGCCAACAGGCTTCACACAGGAGACAGGACAGTGACGAACGAGCAACAAGCGTTGCTGGAAATGCCGCTCTGGCTGGTAATCGTCCTGGCATTGCTGGGCGGCCTCAGCGGCGAAATGTGGCGGGCCGACAAGGCGGGCGCCACCGGCTGGTCACTGCTCAGGCGGCTGGCGTTGCGCTCCGGGGCCTGCATGGTCTGCGGCGTATCGACGGTGATGCTGCTGTATGCCGGCGGCCTGTCGATCTGGGCGGCCAGCGCATTTGGCTGCCTGACTGCGGTGGGCGGGGCCGATGTGGCCATGCGCCTGTACGAACGCTGGGCGATCAAGCGCCTGGGCTTGCGTGATACCGCCCCAAGCGACGAGCGATAAGGAGGATATGCATGAGCGAATTAGCCACGTTGCATGCGGCAGTAACCGCAACCATCCGTGAGGCGATACCGGACCTGGCGTCTGTAGATGCTTATACAACTGTGGGAAATGCTCCAGAGCGCCCGGCATTGCGCCATGGCATCGTGCGCATGACCGCCGATGCCGCGCCGCGTGATGGACGCTCGGTACTGGTCGCCACGTTCGAGGCGGACATCACCGCCGACAACGCCAATCCAGAGGCCCGCCTGCAAGGCAGCCTGCTGGCCGCGCAACTGATGGACCTGTTGCGCCAGCAGCATTGGGCGCTGGATTACGTCGAAGCCAGCCGCAATGTGCAGGCGCAGTTCGAGGGTAACGCCTGGACGGTGCGCTGGGACCAGCCGGTCCTGCTCGGTGAGCCACGCTGGCCTTGGCCAGACCAGCCGCCAGGCAGCCTGGTGCTGGGCTTCGCGCCGGACATCGGTGTGGGCAACGAAGGCCGTTACCAGGCACCTGAGGACTTTGCATGAGCTACGTCACTGCTATGCATGACCGCATGCTGGCGTGCCTGCTAATCCCCTGCCGGGTGGTGGCGGTCGACCTTGCCGCTGCCCGGGTGCGGGTTTCCGATGGCAGTGGCTGGACCAGCGCCTGGCTGCGCTGGCATGCGCTGGCCGCAGGCAAGGCCCGGCATTGGCGGGCACCCAGCCTGGGCGAGCAGGGCATGTTGCTCAGCCCCAGTGGCGAGCCTGCACAGGGCACCTTCATTCCCGGCCTCTATGGCAACGCTGGCAACCCGCCAGACCTGCGCGAGCATGCCGAAATCTGGCAGTTCGACGATGGCGGTTCGCTGACCTACGACTGGCAGGCGCGACGCTACGACATCCACCTGCCCAGTGGCACCGCCAGCATCAAGGTCGGTGCCAGCACCGTGGAGGTCAGCGACAGCGCCATCACCTTGCAGGCTACAGCCATCAGCCTCACCGGCAACGTCACCCTCGACGGACCGTTGCGGGTCAGCGGCGACATCAACGGCGGCGGGCGGATCATCGACACCGCTGGTAACACCGCCAACCACAAGCATTGAACCAAGCCCGCAACTGCGGGCTTTTTCATAGGAGTTTGCCATGCAGTTACATGAAGAGGGCGCGGCGACTGCCGGAGGTGCGCCATGATCGGCATGGACCGCCGCACGGGGCAGCCTCTGGCTGACATCGCCCATCTGCGCCAATCCATAGAAGACATCCTGGCCACACCGCTGGGCAGCCGGCGTATGCGTCCGGAATACGGCAGCCAGCTGCGCCGGTTCGTCGACATGCCGGTCAACGAGGGGTGGAAAAGCGCCGTGCAGGCCGAAGTCGCCCGGGCTTTAGGCCGCTGGGAACCGCGCCTGCAGCTGGAACGAGTGAAGGTGGTGGCCGTACTCGACGGCCAGGTCAGCCTGTCTCTGCGTGGACGCTACCTGGGCGATGATGCCCTGCTGGAGGTCAGCGTATGAGTCAGGTCGACCTGTCTAAATTGCCCGCGCCGCAGCTTCTGGAGGATCTCGATTTCGAAACCCTCTACCAGGCTGACCTCGACACTTTCCGGGCATACCTCGAGGAAGGCTGGACAGCCAACCTCGAAAGCGACCCGGTGACCAAGCTGCTGGAGGTCGGCGCCTACCGCAAGCTGCTCAACCGCGCCCGTATCAACGACGCCGCCAAGGCACTGCTGCTGGCGTATGCCCAAGGCAGCGACCTGGACCAGTTGGCGGCGAATGTCAGTGTGCAAAGGCTGGTGATCCAGCGCGAGGACCTGGCCAGCCTGCCGCCCACCGCAGCATTGCTGGAATCCGACGACGCGCTGCGTGAGCGCGTCCAGCTGGTCTACGAAGGCCTGACCACCGCTGGCCCACGCAACAGTTACATCCTGCATGCCCGCAACGCTTCGGGGCAGGTGGCTGACGCCACCGCCGAAAGCCCGTCGCCGGCCGTAGTGGATGTCACGGTGTTGAGCCTGGAGGGCAACGGCACGGCCAGCGCCGCGTTGCTCGCACAGGTTGACGCTTACCTCAATGACGACGATATCCGCCCGGTGGCCGACCGGCTCAATGTCCGCAGTGCTGTAGTGCTGCCGTACCGCATCGATGCCGTGTTGTACCTGGCTGACAGCGGCCCGGAATACGAGGCGATCATTGCCGAGTGCCAGCGCCGGTTGGAAGCCTGGATCAATCCCCGACGACGTCTGGGCGTGGAAGTATCCCGTTCAGGTATCGATGCCCAGCTGCATATCGACGGCGTCAGCCGGGTAGAGCTGAGCGACTGGGCCGACATTCGCCCGAGCAAGGCTCAGGCCGCCTGGTGCACTGGCTTCTCGCTCAAGCGAGGGGGCTGACATGCAGAGCCTGTTGCCGCTCAACCACACCCCGCTGGAGCGGGCCATCGAAGTGGCCGCCGACGAAGACCTCAAGGCCAGCCTGCGCCAGCTCTACAACCCTGACACTTGCCCGTCGCACCTGCTCTATCAACTGGCCTGGGCCTGGTCGGTGGACCGCTGGGAGGACAGCTGGAGCGACGCGATCAAGCGCTCGGTGATCCGCTCGGCATTCTTCGTCCATGCCCACAAAGGCACCCTCGGAGCACTGCGGCGGGTGGTGGAGCCGTTCGGTTACCTGATCGAAGTGCAGGAATGGTGGCAAGCCACGCCGCCTGCGCCCGCCGGCACGTTCGCCTTGAAGATCGGCGTCTCCGATGCCGGCATCAGCGAAAGCACCTACCAGGAACTGTCGTCGCTGATCGACGACGCCCGGCCGGTCAGCCGCCACCTGACCGGTCTGGTGATCAGCCTCGAAAGCCGTGGCGCCGTGCACATCGGCTGCGCGATCCAGGACGGCGACGAACTGGACATCTACCCGCTGGCGCCACGTGACATCGAAGTCATTGGCGCCATCGGTCGCGGTGGCCGCGAACATACAATCGATACCTTGGACATTGCACATGGTTGACCAGTCTTCTCAGTTCTACGCCATCCTCACCAACGTGGGCGCGGCGAAACAAGCCAACGCGGATGCCTTGGGCATTGCGTGGAAAATCACCCAGATGGGCGTCGGCGATGCCAACGGCACCGACCCGACACCCAACGCCACCCAGACCAGCCTGATCAACGAATGGCGGCGTGCGCCGTTGAACCAGCTGAAGGTGGACGACAAGAACAGCGCGATCATCATCGCCGAGCAGGTCATTCCGGCGGACGTCGGCGGCAAGTGGATTCGCGAGATCGCGCTTTATGATGCCGATGGCGACATGGTCGCCGTGGCCAACTGCGCGCCCACCTACAAACCGCTGCTCAGCCAGGGCTCGGGGCGCACGCAGGTTGTGCGGATGAACTTGGTGGTCAGTAGCGCCAGCAACGTGCAGTTGAAGATCGACCCGGCGGTGGTGCTTGCGACCCGGGAGTGGGTGACCGAGGAATTGGCCCGGCAGGATTTCAAGCATTCGGTGCTGGCGGCGACCACGGCTAACATCAGCTTGAGTGGATTGCAGACGGTTGACGGGGTGGTGCTGAGCGCTGGTGCGCGGGTGCTGGTGAAAAACCAGACGGCGGCCAAGGACAACGGTATCTATCAAGTCGCTATCGGTGTCTGGAGCCGCAGCCGCGATGCCGATACCGATGCCAAGGTCACGCCGGGCATGCTGGTGTTGGTGGAGAAGGGCACCGTCAATGGCGACAGTGCCTGGCAGCTCGTTACCGATGCGCCGATCAGTTTGGGTGTCACTGCCCAAGCCTACGAGATGGCTTTTGGGCGCAGCGGCGTGGCTGCCGGCACATATCGTAGCGTGACGGTCGACAAGCATGGGCGGGTGACGGCTGCTAGCAACCCGACCACGGTCGCGGGGTATGGTTTGACGGATGTCTATACCAAGACTCAGGTAGATAGTGCGTTGGCACTAAAGGCGCCGTTGGCGAGCCCGACGCTAACTGGCGTTCCTACGGCGCCAACGGCAAATGCTGGGAACAGCTCGGCGCAACTGGCTAACACTGCATTCGTAATGACTGCCGTGGCTAACCTGGTTGCTGCTGCTCCGGGCGCCCTTGATACCCTGAATGAACTTGCTGCGGCATTGGGGAATGACCCAAATTTTGCCACTACCATGACAAATGAATTAGCCAAGAAGGCCGCGCTAGCCAGTCCGACGTTCACTGGAGACCCTAAAGCACCCACAGCGGCAGCCAACGACAACGATACAACTATTGCAACTACCGCTTTCGTTCGTTCGGCGATGTCGCTTTTTGGGCTGGGAGCACCTGCGGCGGCAGTAACGAACATTGATGACTTGGCAGCCAGTGGATTTTACGTTGTTGGAGAAGCAACAGCAGGCGCCAAGCCCAAGCATCCAGTTACAGGCCAAGTGCTTGTGTCAGGACAGATCATGCATATTCATCGTCCGAGTACTGTAGCCGCGACCCAACTCTGGGACACGCTGACCAGTGGCGAACCGTTCACATTTATCCGCAGCCGGATAGGAAACACAACACAGTGGACCGCTTGGTCGCAATTGTGGTCGAGCGGGAATACGCCAAAGCAACTATCACCGACAGATACTACTGAGGGTGCTTTGGCTGTAGTCGGGTCATTTGGACTGGGTAAGGGGTACTTGAGTACTGACACGGATCTCAACCAGTACGTCGTTCCGGGCAATTACCTCACTCCTATGGTGGGCCTGACCAACGTTCCAAAAGGGTGGTTGTCCGCCGCTCGTTACAGTTTGGTCGTCGAAGGCTTTGGTGCTTCTAATTACCTGGTACAACGGATTACAGGCGGGCTCTCGGTTGGCGCCACGCCCATACATGCAATCCGGGTCATGCAAAACACCAGCGGTTGGACTGAATGGCAAATTATCAATACCAGTATCAACCTGCCTTTTCGAGGGCAGGTTCGTTTCAGAACTGCTGGCGTCTATCAATGGACTGTCCCTGACGGCGTGCACAAAGTAAGCGTCGAAGTGCGCGGCGGAGGAGGCAGCGGCTCTTTTGGAGGTAGGGACTCGCCTGTAATCGGCCCTGGCGGCGGCGGTGGCGGTGGTATCAGCAAGCGTTTGTGTGCGGTCACACCGGGTAGTGTCATTTCCATTACCGTAGGTGCGGGCGGGGCTGCCGTTGCCGGCGAGAGTGAAAGTGGAGTCGCCGGCGGGTCTTCATCATTCGGTGCGTTTTGTTCAGCCACCGGTGGGAGTGGTGGGGGTATGAATGTTGGATCCCCGGGCGGGCAAGGCTCGGGTGGAGACTTCAATGCTTCGCTGGGGTCGGGTTTTCCACCTCCAAGAAGTTCTGGAGGTACTTCGAATTGGGGAGGCCAGGGAGGTGGTGGTGAAAGTATTTTTGCTGCCTACGATATCTCGATTTTGACTCAGCCCGGCATGGGAGGCGGTGGGAGAACCGTAACGCGCTCACAGGCAGGCGCGGCTGGGTGCGTATTTATCACATATTAAGGTGCACACATGTGGGCATTAGTACAAGACCAAGTTGTATTGGAAACAACCGAAGTTGATCCTGAGGGCCGATATCACCCGGATTTGAAATGGCGGGCCTGTTCTGCAGACGTGCAAGCGGGTTGGCGCTATGAGAATGCAATGTTCACTAAGCCGGTCCCATCAACTGAGGATCAGAGTGCCGTGCAGCGTACTTGGCGCGATGCTGAAATCACGCTTCGCCAGTGGTTGCGAGATCGCCATCGCGATGAGCAGGATCTAGGACGGCCAACTACGTTAAGCGAAGTGCAGTATCTGGAGTTACTAGGTTATCTCCAGCAGTTGCGTGATTGGCCAAGTCATGAACTCTTTCCAGATCCAGGTTCTCGGCCAGAGCCACCTGCCTGGATTGATCTTTACACCTGATGACGCCCCATACCCCTGGGGCGTTTTTTATTGGCTATACCACAGGCCCTGCAGCGCAGGGCCTTTTCACATCTGGAGTTTCTATGAGCGGATTTTTCCACGGCGTTACCGTCACCAACGTCGACACCGGCGCCCGCAGCATCGCGCTGCCTTCTTCTTCGATCATCGGCCTGGTCGACACCTTCACCGAGGGCCCTGGCGCCTCGGCTAAAGCCAACGACCTGGTGCTGATCACCAGCGAACGTGAAGCCGTCGCCGCCTTCGGCGAAAACGCAGCCATCACCAAAGCCTGCCGGGCCATCTACACCCGCGCCAAGGCGGTCATCGTCGCCTGTGGTGTGGCCAAGCTCGAAGACGCCGCCGAGCAAACCTCGGCGATCATCGGCACCGTGCAGGCCGACGGCAAGCGCACCGGCCTGCAAGCGCTGCTCGACGGCAAGAGCCGTTTCAACGCCCAGCCGCGTCTGCTGGCCGCACCGCGCCACAGCGCCACTCAAGCAGTCGGCACCGCATTGGTGGCGCTGGCCGACAAACTGCGTGGTATTGCCATCATCGATGGCCCTAATACCACCGACGAAGCGGCCATCGCCTACGCCAAGAACTTCGGCGCCAAGCGCGCCTTCCTGGTCGACCCGGGTGTGCAGTACTGGGACAACAGCGAAGAAGCCACCGTCGACGCGCCGGGCTCGGCCTGGGTCGCCGGCCTGTTCGCCTGGACCGACAGCGAATACGGCTTCTGGGCCTCGCCGTCGAACAAAGAGTTCGTCGGCATCACCGGCACTACCCGCCCGGTCGAGTTCCTCGATGGCGACGACAGCTGCCGCGCCAACCTGCTGAACAACGCCAACATCGCCACCATCATCCGCGACGACGGCTTCCGCCTGTGGGGCAACCGCACCTTGTCGAGCGACCCGAAATGGGCCTTCGTCACCCGTGTGCGGACCATGGACATCGTCATGGACGCGATCCTTTACGGCCACAAGTGGGCGGTCGACCGTTCGATCACCGCGACCTACGTGAAGGACGTCACCGAAGGCCTGCAGGCCTTCATGCGCGACCTGAAGAACCAGGGCGCGATCATCAACTTCGAGGTCTTCGCCGACCCGGAGCTGAACACCGCCAGCCAGCTCGAGCAGGGCAAGGTGTACTGGAACATCCGTTTCACCGACGTGCCGCCTGCCGAAAACCCCAATTTCCGCGTTGAAGTCACCAACCAGTGGCTGACCGAAGTCCTCGATTCCGCCGCTTAAGGAGCGCATTTACATGGCAATGATTCCCGAAACCCTGGCCAACCTGAACCTGTTCGTCGATGGCGTCAGCTTCCAGGGCGATGTACCCAGCCTGACCCTGCCCAAACTCACCCTGAAGATGGAAGAACACCGCCCCGGCGGCATGGACATGCCGGTCGAAATGGACCTGGGCATGGAAAAGCAGGAAGCCGCCTTCACCACCTCCGGCGTGCGCCGTGAGGCTTTGAAGTTCTTCGGCCTGGCCGATGGCAGTGGTTTCAACGGCACCTTCCGCGGTGCCTTCAAAGGCCTGAAGGGCAAGATCACCCCGGTGGTGGTCAGCCTGCGTGGCACGCTCAAGGAAATTGACATGGGCGACTGGAAGTCGGGCGACAAGGCCGAGATCAAGCACAGTGTCGGCCTGAGCTATTACAAGCTGGAGGTCGATGGGCGCCTGGTGTACGAAATCGACGCACTGGGCATGAAGCGCGTGATCGACGGCGTCGACCAACTGGCCGCTCAGCGCGCTGCGCTTGGCCTGTAAGGAGGCAACCATGGCTCAAGCGAAAAAGCAGCCGCAGTGGCTGACCCTGAGCGCCGAGCGCGTCACCGTGCGCCTGTCCCGCGCCAGCGAGGCCAATGGCGTGCAGGTCGATAGCCTGTCGCTGCGCGCGCCCACGGTTCGCGACATCCGCAATGCCCAGGCAGGCGGCAGCGGTGACGACGAGCAGCGCGAACTCAACCTGTTCGCGTCGCTGGCCGAGGTCGCTATCAAGGACCTCGAAGGCCTCGCCCTGAAGGACTACAGCCGCCTGCAGGCGGGGTACTTTCGCCTGGTCCAGGATGACGAACTTTGACCCGGCCCGGCAGAAGGCCGCCGCTCGGCGGCTGGCCAAGGAGCTGAACTTTTCCGCGAGCGAAATCATGGCCATGTCGTACCCCGACATGGTCTGGTGGCTCGCACTGTGACAAGGAGGAACGCATGGCGAACACCCAGCTGTTCACCCTAGGGCTCGGCGTCACCGTCAGCAACCCGCTAGGCAATGCCATCGACCTGTTACGCCGCGACGTCGAACGCCTGCGCAGGCAGGCCGAGGGTACGCGGCTTGGCAGGCTGATCGGCGAGGTCATGCGGCTGGGCCTGGAGCTCGGCAGCGTGCGCCAGGTCGAGCGTGAGCTGGCGTTGGATCAGGAGCAGAAAGTTGAGGATCAGATCCCCCGGCTTGAGGATGAGGCCGAGGCTGTCGAGCGTCTGCGTCAGCATTACCTGATGCTGGACCGAGTGATTGCAGGATTGGCGCGGTTAAAGCCCCTGCAGACGCGGGTGACCATCAATGTCGTCCGCGCATCGCCAGCTCAGGCGCAAGAAGGAGCGGGCGCCCCAGTGGGCAAGCAGCCGGGTGCGGCACCCGCGGCCAAGGCGGATTCACCTGATCTCAGGGTGGCCCTTGCCAAAGGGGCGGTGGTAGCCGCAGGGCTCGGAGTGACAACGCTCGCTGGTCAACATGGTGCTCGCGAAGTCATTCGGGGCCAACCTCGCAACACCCAGCGAAGGATCGCCAGGGTCGCCCGAAAGGAATGGCATGAGCACCGTGTGGGTGCCATTGGCAAGATCGGCAAGGCGCTGCTCGAGAACGAGAACGCAGGGGACAGTGCTCAGGGAGTGGGTGCTGCGATTGGTGAGGTCGGTGGTCGTGTGCTGGGAGCCGTGCTTCCCCGGTTTACCAAAAGCAGGTTGGCCAGAAAGCACGGCGCCCAAGCCGGTGCTTACCTCGGTGAAGCCTTGGGTAAGTGGGGCGGTGGCAAGCTGTATGGCTGGATCACTGAGGCTGACAACGCTCAGCCGGATAGGGAGGTCATGCCTGCCAGTGCAGCCCTGGAATCAGAAAGTGCCTTACCGAATGAACAGGCGCAAGCGCCATCGCCGAAGCAAATGAACGCGGTAAGGGGGCAGGGTGCGGTCATGGCCAGTGGTTTGCTGGCCGTCGCCGGATACGCCGCATTGCGCAAAACGCAGGAGCTGCCAGCCAACACCCGCAGGCGCATCGGAAGGGTGACCCGCAGGGAGTGGTTGGATAACCGAGTTGATGCGCTTGGCAATCTTGGCCAAGCCATTGTCACCAGTGAATCGGGCGAGGAGCGGGCCCGTGGAGTGGGTGCTGCTGTCGGCGAGATGGGCGGCAGGTTGCTTGGGGCTGCCTTGCCCCGATTGACCAGAAGTCGACTGGCCAGGAAGCATGGGGCCAAGGCCGGTGCCTATCTGGGCGAGGCGTTTGGGGGCATGGCCGGTGGTGGCCTGTTCAATTGGCTAACCCAGGCGCGCGATCCGAAGTCACCGTGCCAAGTAGCGCCTGAGACGGGAATGGAACAGAGAGATGCGCTGGCAACGCCGCAGGCAACCCAGCCGAAGCCTGAAATCCAGGCTTTGCCATCGCTGCTGGAAAAAGGTGCCAGTACCCGTCTGCCAATCGTTGGCAAACTGCTCAAGCGGATACCCGGGGCCGCGCAGCTGGATGCGTCATTGCAGATCGTGGAAACCTTCAACAGCGATGGTACGCCCGCCCAGAAAATTGAAGGTTACGGCGGTGCTCTCGGAGGTCTGGGCGGCACGCTGGCAGGGACGGCGGCAGGGGCCGCGATTGGCTCGGTGGTGCCGGTCATCGGCACTGCGATTGGTGGTTTGATCGGCGGTGTGCTGGGTGGCATGGGCGGAGAATCTGCGGGCGCCTGGCTGGGCCGGATGATGGCGCCCGAGCGCTTGCCTGGCGCCGGCAAGGAAGCAGTGAAACAGCCCGGCCTGTTGATGCCGGCGCAGGAGAGCGCAGCGGAGCCCGCCTCGCAGGCCATTGCGTCAGGGCAACCGTCGCAGCCTGTCATCCAGCCCACCGTCAATCAGCAATTCACCTTCACCGCCAACATGCCGGTCACGTTCAACAATAGCCTCGACGACCCAACCACCTTGCAACAATTGGAGGCTATCGCACGCCGCGTGCTCGACGATCTGATGCGTCAAGCGCGCTCGGTGCAGATGGCTGATCAACCCTATCCATAAGGAGAGTGTCCATGACCTACCTGGAACAGCTCCAAGGCGGGCTGCATGCCTTGGTCAGGGCGGGTGAGGAGGGGCGTCGGCGTGCCGACGCCATGCTCGACCCGATGACCCAGGCAGTCGGCCATGCCAAGGAGGCAGCCGCCGAACTCGAAGCCTTGCCATGGATCGGCCCCGACATTGGCAAGCGCCTGCAACGCACCATGCGCGCCATCGACTCGGCCAGGCAGCGCGTCGACAAGGTCATCGGCAAATACGACCGCACCGTCGACGTGGTGCGCAAGGTGCGCGATCAGGTCGACGCCTTCGATGAACACCTGGGCAAGGCTGGCGCGGCAATCCGCCGAGTGATCGGCGATGCACGTGCGGTAGCCAGCGGCGTGCTGTCGACCTTTGGTTTTGCACCCGAGGCGACACCCGCGGCAGAGGCGATCAAACCGTTCCCGCATCTGCTGGTGTTGCAACCACTCAAGGCCAATGCGCCACCGTATTACTTCAACCTCGATACCGCCGCCTTCGACCAGTTGCGCCGGCAAACCCGCTTTCGCTGGGCCGGCCAGGAGCGGCTGAGCCGCGATAGCGCGCAGCAGGCGGTCAGCCTGGGCGAGGAGAGCATCAGCATTCGTGGTGCGATCTTTCCTAACTTCAAAGGCGGCCTCGGCCAGTTGCAGGCGCTGCGCAACATCGGCCGTAACCTGCTGCCGCTGTCGCTGACCACAGGTTACGGCGAAGTCCTCGGCACCTGGTGCCTGACCAACATCGAGGAAGAACAGGGCGCGTTCCTCGCCGGCGGCATTCCTCGCAAACAAGGCTTCACACTGGAGTTCGTCAGCTATGGGCAAGATCTGCAGAACATCTGAGGGCGATCTGCTCGACACCCTTTGTCATCACTATTACGGGCACCTCGACGGCAGCGTCGAGGCTGTACTGCAAGCCAATCAAGGGCTGGCCGATGAGCGCCAGCCGTTTCGCAGCGGCGTGATCATTCGCTTGCCTGAACTATCAGTGGCTGCGGACAGCACCGTGCAGCTGTGGAGCTGACGCCATGCAACCGCAATTTCGTATCCAGGCCGATGGTCAGGACATCACGGCACTGATCAACGAGCGCTTGCTGCTGCTGCGCACCACCGACAAGCCTGGCATGGAGTCCGATGATTTCGAACTGCGCATCGACGCCCGCAACGGCACCGTTGCACTGCCTTCCCGAGGCGCGGTGATCGAGGTGCATCTGGGCTACGCCGGGCAACCGCTGACCCTGCTGGGGCGTTACACGGTGGATGAGGTAGAGCTGTCTGGCCCGCCCGATACCTTGGTGATACGCGGCAAAGCCAGCGATTTGCGTGGCAGCGGCAGGACCATTCGCAGTGGCAGCTGGGAGGGGGTGACATTGCAAAGCATCGTCGCCGAAATCGGCGCGCGCAATGGCTGGCAGGCGATCTGCCCGGTGACCAGCCAGGTGCCGCGGGTCGATCAGTACAACGAGTCGGACTTCAATTTCATCACCCGCCTGGCTCGCCAGTACGACTGCACCGCCAAGCTCGCCAACGGCCAGCTGCTGGTGCTACCGCGCCAGGCGGGGCACAGCGCTAGCGGCCAGCCACTGGACGTGGTCAGGATTGCCCGCAGCGACGTTAGCCAATGGCACTTTCGCCTGGATGACAAGGCCGCGCGCAAGGCCGTGCGCACTCGCTATCAGGACAGTGCCGGCGGTGAACTGAAAACGGTCGAGTTGGAAAGCGACGAAGCGGCTGAGGAGGGCCGCCCGGTGCATACCGATCGTCATCTCTATCCTGATCGCACCGCCGCCGAGCAGGCGGCCAAGGCGCGTCTGGCCAGCTTCAACCGCGCGACCGCCAATGTGCGCCTCGACTTGCCTGGGCGTACCGACCTGTTCGCCGAACGCGCCATCGAACTGCACGGTTTTGTCGACGGACTCGATGGCCAGTACCAGATTGACTCTGTAGAGCAGGTGTTCACCAGCTCTGGCTGGCGTACCACGGTGCAAGGCAATGGCGGCAAGGCGGGCAAGGTGCAGGCCAAGGGTGCTGCATCACGACGGGGAGCTGCGATCAAGGCTTGAGGCAGCTGATATCCAGGACGCAAGGAAGGAAACCGACATGCTCACAGAGCCACAACTGCTACAGATCCTGCCCAACGCCCGCCCTGTCGCGGGCGTTTTTCTTTCGGCGCTGAATGTCACGCTGCCACGTTGGGAAATCGACAGTCCCAGGCGTGTGGCGGCCTTTCTGGCCCAGGTGGGTCATGAGTCAGGCCAGTTTCGCTACGTGAAGGAGTTGGGCAATGAACGTTATTTGGCACGTTATGATACCGGCAGCCTTGCCCTGCGGCTGGGTAACACCCCGCAGGCCGACGGTGATGGTCAGTTGTACTGTGGTCGTGGCTTGATTCAGGTCACCGGCCGCAATAATTACCAATCCTGCAGCCGCGCGCTGTTTGGTGACGAGCGCCTGCTGGCTCAGCCGCAATTGCTCGAACAGCCACGCTGGGCGTGTGAATCGGCGGCGTGGTTCTGGCATTCGCGCGGGTTGAATGCGTTGGCCGATCGCGGCGAGTTCAACCGCATCACCCGTCATATCAATGGCGGCTTGAACGGGCTGGAGGATCGCTTGAAGCTTTGGATGCGGGCGCGTGAGGTGCTGTGTTGAGCCGATGGCAGCTGGGGCTTGGTTCGTTCTTGTTGCTGTTGTTCGTGACATTGGCCTGGCAGGTCCAGGGCTGGCGCTATGAACGGCAACTGGCGCAACAAGCGCAAGCCCAGGCCGATGCCACGGCCGCGCGGCTGCTGGCTGAGCGCGAGCAGCGGCAGGCCGTGCAGCAGCGCCTGGAGGAAAGTGAAAGCCGACACTTCAAGGAGCTTACCGATGCGCAACAGGCTCAAGCTCGCCTGCGTGATCGCCTCGCTACTGCCGATCTGCGCCTGTCGGTCCTGGTCGAACGCGACAGCGCCTGCACCGCAGTGCCTGCCGCCGCCAGCGCCGGCGGCGTGGATCATGCAACCGTACGCGCCCGACTTGAGCCGGCGCATGCTGGACGAATTATCGCCATCACCGATGAAGGGGACCGGGGGTTGATGGCGCTGCGGGCTTGTCAGGATTATGTGCGGGGGTTGCGGCGCTGAGGGGGCGCTTGTCGAAGGTTTTGCAGCGTTCTTGAGATCGAGCGCCGCCCGCGCGGCGCGTCGCGGATGAATCCGCTCCTACATCTGTTGCAACGTACCGTTCCAGTGATGCCATGGTTGCCCGCCTTGGCGCATGACCGAAGACTGGTGGGGCGCAGTTCACAAATGTGGGAGCGGATTCATCCGCGATGCGCCGCGCGGGCGGCGCTCGGTCTCAAGAGCAACCAAAAACTCAAGCCATGCACTTCGTATACACCCCTTCGAATGCTACGGTGTCCCCCTCACGCCAAGGAACCGACCATGGACCCGATCACCGTTCTTTCCACCCGCCTGGGCGAGCACCTGCGCCGTCTCCATGCCCACGTCACCACCGCCGAATCCTGCACCGGCGGGGGCATTGCCGAGGCCATCACCCGTGTGCCCGGCAGTTCGGCCTGGTTCGAGGCCGGTTACGTGACCTATTCCAACGCCCAGAAAACCCGGCAGCTTGGGATTTCTGAAACCCTGTTCGGCCAAGTCGGCGCCGTCAGCCAGGAGGTGGTCGAAGCCATGGCCCGTGGCGCCCAGGTTGCCAGCGGCGCGCGCTTTGCCGTTGCCGTGAGCGGTGTAGCCGGGCCAGATGGAGGTTCGCCGGCCAAACCGGTAGGCACCGTCTGGCTGGCCTGGGCTGATGGCGCACATGTGATCAGCGAGCGCCGCCACTTCGATGGCGACCGCGAAGCGGTGCGCCGACAGACGGTGATCGCCGCGTTAGACGGCTTGTTACAGCTTGGCGCCGAGTAATTCGACGACAGGGGTTTGCTCAAGCGCTTCCCTGTGGAATAATACTGGCTACTTATACAGGTATTCCGGCCATCAGGGCCAAGTCGAACACGTGAGGATTTCAATGGACGACAACAAGAAGCGCGCCTTGGCTGCGGCCCTGGGTCAGATCGAACGCCAATTCGGCAAGGGCGCGGTCATGCGCATGGGCGATCATGAGCGTACCGGCATCCCGGCGATTTCCACCGGCTCGCTGGGCCTGGACATCGCGCTCGGCATCGGCGGCCTGCCAAAAGGCCGTATCGTCGAGATCTACGGCCCGGAATCGTCGGGTAAAACCACGCTGACCCTGTCTGTCATCGCCGAAGCCCAGAAGGCCGGCGCCACCTGCGCCTTCGTCGACGCCGAGCACGCGCTTGACCCGGAGTATGCCGGCAAGCTGGGCGTCAACGTCGACGACCTGCTGGTTTCGCAGCCGGATACCGGCGAGCAGGCCCTGGAAATCACCGACATGCTGGTGCGTTCCAACGCGGTTGACGTGATCATCGTCGACTCCGTGGCAGCCCTGGTACCCAAGGCTGAAATCGAAGGCGAAATGGGTGACATGCACGTTGGCCTGCAGGCCCGTCTGATGTCTCAGGCGCTGCGCAAGATCACCGGTAACATCAAGAACGCCAACTGCCTGGTCATCTTCATCAACCAGATCCGTATGAAGATCGGCGTGATGTTCGGCAGCCCGGAAACCACCACCGGTGGTAACGCCTTGAAGTTTTACGCCTCGGTGCGCCTGGACATCCGCCGTACCGGCGCGGTCAAGGAAGGCGACGAGGTGGTTGGCAGCGAAACCCGCGTCAAAATCGTCAAGAACAAGGTTTCGCCGCCATTCCGTCAGGCCGAGTTCCAGATCCTCTATGGCAAGGGTATCTACCGCAACGGTGAAATCATCGACTTGGGCGTGTCTCAAGGCTTGGTCGAGAAGTCGGGTGCTTGGTACGCCTACCAAGGCAACAAGATCGGTCAGGGCAAGGCAAACGCTGCCAAGTATCTGCACGAGAACCCTGCGATCGGTGCCGAGATCGAGAAGCAGATCCGCGAGAAACTGCTCAAGGCGGGCGCTGTAGCCGAAGCTGGCAAGGCTGCTGCTGCCGACGCCAACGCCGACGACGTGGCTGACGCCGACGCCGGTTATTGATAGCTGCCTGATCGCTTATGTCCGTTGTACTCGACACCCCCGTCGCCGTTCGACGGACAGCCATGGACCTGCTTGCGCGACGCGAGCATGGTCGCG
The DNA here is from genome assembly GCF_044748725.1 of Pseudomonas sp. NPDC089752. Taxonomy (NCBI): domain Bacteria; kingdom Pseudomonadati; phylum Pseudomonadota; class Gammaproteobacteria; order Pseudomonadales; family Pseudomonadaceae; genus Pseudomonas; species Pseudomonas sp. NPDC089752. The sequence goes on along the minus strand of NZ_JBIVGP010000002.1, from coordinate 477,446 downwards.
TGGAGCTGACGCGTAAACTGCGTCAGCGCGGCGCCCCGGATGAACTGATCGAGCCTGCGCTCGATCGGCTCGCCGAAGAAGGGTTGCTTAGCGAAGCCCGCTATCTGGAAAGCTTTATTCGATACCGATCCAACGCTGGTTACGGCCCTGCTCGCATTCGTGAGGAGTTGGGACAGCGTGGTTTGAATCGTGGCGATATCGACCAGGCATTGCGTGAAAGTGGTGTTGATTGGGCGGAGCGATTGCAGGAAGCCTGGCAGCGCAAATATGCAGGGGAGCGTCCACATGACCCCCGCAGCCGTGCCCAGCAGACCCGCTTTCTAGCTTATCGTGGCTTCCCCATGGACATGATCGGCCGCCTGCTAAGCGGCCGGGACTTGTACGATTGAGCACAGCTAACTGACCTTCAATGCTTCGCGAGCTCTTTGCGTTGTATGCATCGGCTGTGGCTTGGCCCAGTTTTCCGGCAGGTTGATAAAGTCCACCAGCTCCCGCAGGCGCCCCTGATCACGGCCATTGAAGGCAAAGGTCAAACGGGTCAGGTGGCTGTAATTGCCTGTTTCATGTTCCACGCCACTGTCGGCATGCTGGTGATACTTGCCACTCAGGCGCAAATCGGCAAATACGTCTTCGATCTCTTGCACTGCGGCATCGCTGAGCCGATGGTGCATGCGTATCACGAACTGGTTCTTCAGCCAGCGGCTGGAGTGATAATTGCTGTAGAACTGGTTGATCTCTTCCACGGCCTCGTCGGCGCTGTGTACCAGGCGCACCAGTTTGAGGTCAGTGGGCAAGATATAGCGATTCTCCTCCAGCTGCGTGCTGATGAATTTCAGGCAATCACTCCAGAAGGCGCCACCGGGTGAGTCCAGCAAGACTACCGGTACCAGCGGGCTTTTACCTGTTTGGATCAGTGTCAGCACTTCCAGCGCCTCATCCAGCGTGCCGAAACCACCCGGGCAGAGCACTAGGCCGTCCGCTTCCTTGACGAAAAACAGCTTGCGAATGAAGAAGAAGTGGAAGGGCAGCAACTTGTCGGTGCCGTCCACCGTGGGGTTGGCATGCTGTTCGAAAGGCAGGGTGATGTTGAACCCCAGGCTGTGATCGCTGCCAGCACCTTCATGCGCCGCCGCCATGATGCCGCCGCCGGCACCGGTAATGACCATGAGATCGGAACGTGCCAGCGTCGCACCCAGCTCACGGGCCAACGCATACATCGGGTGTTCCAGTGGTGTGCGCGCGGAGCCGAACACAGTAACTTTGCGGCGGCCTTTGTAACGCTGCAAGGTACGGAACGAGTGATCCAGTTCGCGTAGGGCTTGCAGGGTGATTTTGGCACTCCACCGATCACTGTCATCGTGAGCCATGCGCAAGATGGTCAACATCATGTCGCGGTAAAGCGGCAAGTTAGGGCTGTTTGGTGCGACCAGTTGTAGTTGCTGGTCGATCTTGCTCAGGTCGATACCGCTGTCCCTGAAGTGATTGAATAAAGACTCATTCGGTTGGTAAGGCATTCAACGTCTCCTTCTGCAGCAAAACCTCTGACCGAGCCGATGGCCTGGCTCGGCCGCGACACTACGTGCGTCGCTGGCTGCTCTGGCTCGAGTGTGCACCTCGAGCATTGCAGTAGGCCTTCAAGGCCGTGATGCAGTTTTTTGTTTTGTTGGTACTCGCTATCAATCTAGACCCTCGCTCCCATTCATGCCGACGGGATCTGCATGGCCACTCGTCGGCGTATGGCCATTGATGGTGCGGGTTTGGTTAACTGGACAAGCGAAACGTGTCGATGCAGGAGGTTGAGGTATGCATCGCTTGGTCATCGAAGTAGACCGGCAGCTGTATCAGCAGCTGGAAAATGCGGCCCAGGTTCACCATGTGAGCCTGGAGGAAGAGTGCCGTCGTCGGTTGACGGCGCTTGAGTGCCAGTCACCCTACCTGAACGCGTTGCTGGCGGAGATGCGCGCCGACGAAGAACCGCGGCGCGCGGAGGATGAGCGGGTCAGCTGATCATTTTTTCTTGTTGCCGGCGGTGCAGCTGGCAGCGTCGAAGGCCTGGTCCATGACGGGCTCATTGGTCTTGTAGACGGTAAAGCGGTAAACCATCACGGCGCCTTTGGACATCAGGTTACGGTAACCGCTGTTACGGCATACGCTATCACCCAACTGGCTGCGCACCTGCTCAGGGTTTGACTGCATGCGTGCCGCATGTTCCGGGCGCACGCTCAGGTGGTTGACCAAGGCCTTGCCCTCGGCGGTGTAGCCTTGGTCGAGGATGTCGTCATTGATCGCACGTGGCGTGCCGACGCTGCTTTCCTTGGCGACCTTCTGCAGCATCTTGTTCAGCTCGAACTCCTGCTTGGAGGCCGCTTGAGCTGCCAGGGGCAGGGTGAGCAACAGGCTCAGGGTCGGGACGATAAGACGCAGCATGAATCTCTCCTGGTTCGATGACTGGCGCTTTGACATGCGCTGACGGCTGGCGTTCCATGAAACCGGCCGCCAAAGCGCAGATTATAAGGGACCACCCTGTGCGCCTGCACGGCAAATGATGTCAGCTCTGGTAGACTGGCGTTTTGCTTGCTCCGAGTTATCGCAGTGTCCAGTCACACCCAATCCCGAGGTTTGCCCGCATGAGCCATGCGGTAGCGCGCCTGCGCGCCGAACGCCTGGCTCGCAGCATCAAGCCGTTCATCGCCCGTGGTTCGCGCGCCGAGCGCTGCGCCGACTGCCGGGTCATCGCCACCCATTGCCTGTGCGCATGGAAGCCTCGTGTACACGCAGACTCTGGCGTATGCCTGTTGATGCACGATACCGAGCCACTGAAGCCGACCAATACCGGCTGGCTGATCGCCGACCTGATCGAAGACACGTCGGCCTTCGGCTGGTTGCGCACCTCGGTGGACGAACGCTTGCTGGCGTTGCTGGAAGACCCGCAATGGCAGCCGTATATCGTCTTCCCGGGCGAATTCGTCGCCCAGGAGCGGGTAGTCAGCGAAGTCGTACGCGAGCCGGGCAAGCGCCCGTTATTCATCCTGCTGGATGCGACCTGGACCGAAGCCAGAAAGATGTTTCGCAAGAGCCCATACCTGGAGCGCTTCCCGGTGCTGAGCCTGCAGGCTGAGCAGATGTCGCGCTATCGCTTGCGCCGCTCCAAACGCGACGATCATTTCTGTACCGCAGAGGTTGCCGCCATGTGCCTGGATCTTGCGGGCGATAGCCAGGCCTCGCAGGCGCTGGATGCCTACCTGGATGTGTTCAGCCTGCATTACCTCAGTGGCAAGCGTCGCCTGCCGCTGGACGAGCAGGACGATACCCACCAGCGTTTGCATACCTTCCTATAGTCCAAGGGGCACAAGCCCTGCTTTGGTTCATAATGAAGCGCTTGCCACTGAACAGGATCCACAGATCGATGGCCACTTACGAAATCCTGATTGCCGATGACCACCCGCTGTTCCGCAGCGCTTTGCGCCAGGCCGTGACCCTTGGCCTGGGCGCGGATGTGCGCTTGGTCGAGGTCGCCAGTATCGCCGAGCTGGAAACCCGGCTGAGCGAAAAAGCCGATTGGGACCTGGTCCTGCTGGACCTGAACATGCCGGGTGCCTACGGCTTCTCCGGGCTGGTGCTGCTGCGCGGCCAGTACCCGCAGATCCCGGTGGTGATGGTGTCGGCCCAGGAAGAGGCGGCCGTGGTGGTCAAGTCCCGCGAATTTGGCGCCAGTGGTTTCATCCCCAAGTCCAGCGGCCTGGAAGTGATTCAGGATGCGGTGCGCAAGGTCCTCGATGGCGAGGTCTGGTGGCCGCCGCAGGCGTTCGAGAAAGTCGATGTCTCGGCCGAAGCCAAAGCCGCCAGCGAAGGCCTGGCCAGCCTCACGCCCCAGCAGTTCCGCGTGCTGACCATGGTCTGTGAAGGCTTGCTGAACAAGCAGATCGCCTATGAGCTGAATGTGTCGGAAGCGACCATCAAGGCCCATGTCACCGCGATCTTTCGCAAGCTGGGCGTACGCACGCGTACCCAGGCGGCTTTGCTGCTGCAACAACTTGAATCGGTTGCGAGCAGCTAACTATCTGCGTCTTCACGCTTTTTTGATGCGTTTTCAACTAGTCTGCTGGCCTTTCATCGGTGAAGTGACACGCATGTCGCCATTCAAAGGCCAGACCGGCCTCAAACGTATCTTCAATGCCGCTGGCTATTCGCTGGACGGCCTGCGCGCCGCCTTCAAGGGCGAGGCTGCCTTCCGTCAACTGGTATTGCTCAACGTACTGTTGATCCCGATCGCATTCTGGCTGCCGGTCAGCCGTGCGGAGCGGGCCATCATGATCGCTGTATGCCTGCTCGGCCTGATTGTCGAGCTGTTCAACTCGGCGGTGGAGGCGGCCATCGACCGCATTTCGCTGGAACGCCACCCACTGTCGAAAAACGCCAAGGACATGGGCAGCGCCGCACAATTGGTGGCATTGACCATGGTGGCGCTGGTCTGGGGTGTGATTCTGCTTTAGGCAATCGGCGGCAGGACGATCTCATCGCTGCGGGTTACGCCCGCAGTGAAGTTGCGGCACAGTTCCAGAAACTCGCGCATGGCCGAGGTCTGGTATTTCTGTTTATGCCATATGAAGTAGAACTGGCGCATCAGGTCCAGCTCCGGCGTCTCGACCGGCACCAGGCTGCCACGGCGGAATGCATCACGCAGTGCCAGGCGGGAGATGCAGCCGATGCCCAGGCCGGACTCCACGGCACGTTTGATCGCTTCGGTGTGCTCCAGCTCCAGGCGAATGTTCAGGTTGGCGCGATGGTGCCGCATGGCCTGGTCGAAGGTCAGGCGAGTGCCTGAGCCTTGCTCACGCAGAATCCAGGCTTCCTGCGACAGGCTTTCGATATCCGCACGGCCGAGCTTGGCCAGTGGGTGCTGAGGCGCGCAGAACACCACCAACTCGTCCTCGACCCAAGGCTGCACCTCAAGATCCGGGTGGTTGCAGTCGCCTTCGATTAGACCCAGATCAATTTCGTACTGCGCGACCTGATGCACGATATGTGCAGTGTTCTGCACGTGCAGCTTGACCTGGCTTTCCGGGTGCACCTGCATGAAGCTGCCGATCAGCAGGGTGGCCAGATAGTTGCCAATGGTCAGCGTGGCGCCCACGGCCAGCGAGCCAAAACCGGATTTGCCATTGAGCAGGTCTTCGATTTCCTTGGCCTGGTCGAGCAGCGCAACGGCTTGCGGCAACAATTGATGGCCCAAGGCATTGAGGGCCAGGCGCTTGCCCGCACGATCGAACAGCTGGCAGCTCGATTGCCGCTCCAGTTCAGTGATGGACGTGCTGGCGGCCGACTGCGACAGGGCCAGCAGGCTGGCGGCCCGCGAGACGCTCTGATGCTGGGCTACGGCGACGAAGACCTGTAGTTGACGAAGTGTGAATCGCATATCTATATAACCGATAACACATATCTTGATAATTCAGTTAACAGATATTGTCGCTGCCCCTAAACTATCGCGCAACTGTGCGCTGTGCGCGCTGCGTTTTCTTCAGGAGCCCCATCGATGAGCAACATGAACCACGAACGTGTCCTCAGTGTGCATCACTGGAATGACACTCTGTTCAGCTTCAAGTGCACCCGCGACCCGGGCCTGCGCTTCGAGAACGGTCAGTTCGTGATGATCGGCCTGCAGCAGGAGACCGGTCGCCCGCTCATGCGCGCCTATTCCATCGCCTCGCCGAACTGGGAAGAGCACCTGGAGTTCTTCAGCATCAAGGTGCCGGACGGCCCGCTGACTTCCCAGTTGCAGCACTTGAAGGAAGGTGACGAGATCATCATCAGCAAGAAGCCTACAGGCACGCTGGTGCTCGATGACCTGAACCCGGGCAAGCACTTGTACCTGCTGAGCACCGGCACTGGCCTGGCGCCGTTCATGAGCGTCATCCAGGACCCGGAAACCTACGAGCGTTTCGAGAAAGTGATCCTGGTGCACGGCGTGCGTTATGTGAACGAAGTGGCCTACCGCGAGTTCATCACCGAGCATCTGCCGCAGAACGAGTTCTTCGGTGAGGCGGTGCGTGACAAGCTGATCTACTACCCGACCGTGACCCGTGAGCCGTTCGAGAACCAAGGCCGCCTGACCGATCTGATGCGCAGCGGCAAGCTGTTCAGCGACATTGGCCTGCCACCGATCAACCCGCAGGATGACCGCGCGATGATTTGCGGCAGCCCAAGCATGCTCGACGAGACCAGCGAAGTGCTCGACAGCTTCGGCCTGAAAGTCTCCGCCCGCATGCGCGAGCCGGGTGACTACTTGATCGAGCGTGCCTTCGTCGAGAAATAAGGCGAACGCGCAAAAAAAACGCAGACTCTGGTCTGCGTTTTTTTTTACCTACGATTCCGGTGTCGTCAGTCGCCGACGACCTCAAGTACCCGAATCATGTCAGGTTGCGGGTAATGCCAGCGGACCTGCACATCCCAGAACTTCACCCCGTATACCCGTTCTGGGGGCGGTACCTGGTAGGCGGGCCGCGGGTCCTGTGCCAGGCACTGCTCGATCAGCTCCACCAATGGCTCGCCCAGTCGTAACGCGTGTTCGCGGGCCTGGGGCAGGGCGCTTTCGCCCCACTGGACAGCTATGGCTTCGGGCGCATCACTGGCCATCATGTTGCTCGCCCCAGGGATGCTGTCGGCATAGGGTACGTAGGGCTTGATATCCAATACCGGCGTGCCATCGAGCAGGTCGATCCCGGACAGCAGCAGCCGCCCCGGCTCCACGCCCTCCAGCCGTACCACTGACTGACCGATACCATTAGGCCTATGCGTCGCGCGCGTGGCGAACACGCCCATGCTCTTGTTACCACCCAGGCGTGGCGGGCGCACTTTCAAGCGGGGTTTGTCTTCCAGGGCCTGGTGGAACAGGAACAGCAGCCACACGTGGCTGACCTGCTCCAGCCCCGCCACGGCATCGCCTTGGTCGAACGGCGGCAGCAGCTCCAGTACCCCGCGCGCAGCCGGTGCCAGTTGGGGCTGGCGCGGAATCGCGAATTTTTCCTTGAAGCAGGAGCGCACGATGCCGACGGGGGAAACCGTATGCTGCATGGCCAATCAGCCGCGCACGCGCAGGGTCAGGCCCTTGAGGAAGTTGCGCAGCAGCTGGTCGCCGCAAGGCCGGTAGTTGTCGTGGCCAACCTTGCGGAACAGCGCGCTGAGCTCTGGCTTGGACACCGGGAAATTGACCGATTTGAGGATCGCATGCAGGTCGTCTTCCTTGAGCTCGAAGGCCACGCGCAATTTCTTAAGCACCGTGTTGTTGGTCACTGGCAGCTCGACAGGCTGCGCCGGGCGGCTTTCATCCTTGCCACGGCGGTGGGTGACCAGGCCGTCGAGAAAGTGCGCCATGACCCGCTCGGGGCAACGCACGAAGCCGGGTTCTTCTTCTTTCTTGAGGTAAGTGGCGAGCACCACCGGGTTAACTTCCAGGCCCGACAGCGCGATGATCTCGGCCATCTTGGCGTCGTTCACCTTGAGCATGTAGCGCAGGCTGCGCAGGACATCATTGTGGTTCATTGCTGCAAAATCCTGTTCAGATGCCACGCCGTGGCGTGGCGCATTGCTTAAAAACGTTCGGTGCCGGCCAGATAGCGCCACTGGCCCAGGGGCAGCTTGCCCATGGACACGCCGCCAAGGCGGATGCGGCGCATGCTGCGGATTTCCAGGCGCAGATAGGCGCATATCTCGGAAATCTGCCCAGGTTGGGGGTTTTTCAGCGCCAGGCGCAGGTGGGTTTCGTTCTGCCAGCTGGCCTTGGCCTTGGGCAGTTCCCGGTCATTGCGCGCCGCCGTACCACGCGCCAAGCGCTCCAGCGCCTGCGGCGTGGTCTCGCCGCGCACTTCGATGATGTATTCCTGCTCCATGCGGCGCAGGTCGGCGTCGATCTTGCGGGTCACCCGCCAGTCCTGGGTGAACACCTGCAGGCCGCTGGCACCGCGCTCCAGCGGTGCAGCGCAGGTCAGTCGCGCGAAATGCCCGTGCAGCGGCCGCACACCTTCACGGTGCGCTTCGCTGAGGTTGCCCATGTTCATGCTGTCGCGGGCGCTGTCTATATGGACGCCGGTTGGCTGGTTGAGTAACAAAGTAACCGGCTCCAGCGCTTCGGCGCGGGCACCGGGCAACAGCTCGACGGCCTGCTGTTCGACCTTGAACTGTGGCTGCTCGACCACCACGCCATCGACCGTCACCCAGCCCCCTTCGATATACAGCTCGGCCTCACGGCGGGAGCAGCCGAGCTGCTCGATGAGGCGTTTGGACAGGCGGATGGGTTCGGACATGGGGGTAATTCGCAAGGCAGGAAAAGTCTTACATTGTACCTGCCCGTACGCAATTCATGAGGTAAATCTACGTCAAATGTGCCATTTCAGAGGCTTCCTAAAGTGCTGTAGGAATTAGCTTCATGTGCAGCAATGGATAAGGCTGCCCCAAGCCATCGGTTTCCGAGCGGCCGATCACTTCGAAACCTTCGTGCAGGTAGAAGCCCAGGGCTTGCGGGTTTTGCTCGTTTACATCCAGGTATTGGGCATTGAGCTCATCGATGGCATAGCGCAGCAGACGCTTGCCGACACCACGACCACGGTACTGGGGTGCAACGAACAGCATGTCCACGCGGCCATTGGCGACCCCGGCGAAGCCGCAGATGTGCTGACGGTCCTTGCAGCAGACCAGCATGACCGCGTCGAGGTATTTGTGTAGTACATGCTCACGCAGCAGCGTGATGTAAGCGTCAGGCAGGAAGTCGTGCGTGGCGCGCACCGAGTCTTCCCAGACCTGGGCCAGCGCTGGGTAATCGCTCAGGTGTGGCGTTTGCAGCGTCAATGCCGAATGCATGCCGGTGTTCCTCGATGGTCGTTGAGGAAACCATAGATGCAAAAAAAAGCCCCGCCTGTGAGCGGGGCTTGATCATGTCATTCCAGGCCTCAGACAGGCTCGGCCCACATGTCGTACTCGTCGGCATCGACAACCCGGCAACGGACCTTGTCACCCGGCTTGAAGCCGTGGTCGCCATCGATGAACACGCTGCCGTCGATTTCTGGCGCGTCGAAGAAGCTGCGGCCTACCGAGCCTTGTTCTTCGACTTCGTCGATGAGCACTTCGATTTCCTTGCCGATGCGCAGCTGCAGGCGCGCGGTGCTGATCGCCTGCTGGTGGACCATGAAGCGGTCCCAGCGTTCCTGCTTGACGTCATCTGGCACTTCTTCCAGGCCCAGGTCGTTGGCCGGAGCGCCTTCGACCGGCGAGTACTGGAAGCAGCCGACGCGGTCGAGCTGAGCTTCGGTCAGCCAGTCCAGCAAGTACTGGAAGTCTTCTTCGGTTTCGCCTGGGAAGCCGACGATGAAGGTCGAGCGGATCACCAGCTCCGGGCATTGCTCGCGCCAGTTCTTGATGCGCGCCAGGGTGCGGTCTTCAAAGGCCGGGCGCTTCATCGACTTGAGCACTTTCGGGCTGGCGTGCTGGAACGGGATGTCCAGGTACGGCAGGATCTTGCCGGCGGCCATCAGCGGGATCACGTCGTCGACGTTCGGGTACGGGTAGACGTAATGCAGGCGCACCCAGGCGCCCAGGCTGCTCAGCGCCTCGCACAGTTCGAGCATGCGGGTCTTGACCGGGCGGCCGTTCCAGAAATCGGTCTTGTACTTGACGTCGACCCCGTAGGCGCTGGTGTCCTGGGAGATCACCAGGATCTCCTTGACGCCGGCCTTGACCAGGCGCTCGGCCTCGCTCAGCACTTCACCGACCGGGCGGCTGACCAGCTTGCCGCGCATCGACGGGATGATGCAGAAGCTGCAGCTATGGTTGCAGCCTTCGGAAATCTTCAGATAGGCGTAGTGGCGTGGGGTCAGCTTGACGCCCTGCGGTGGCACCAGGTCGATCAGCGGGTTGTGGTCCTGGCGCGGCGGCACCACTTCGTGCACGGCGTTGACCACCTGCTCGTACTGCTGGGGGCCGGTGACCGACAGCACGCTTGGGTGCACGTCACGAATGCTGCCTTCCTCGACACCCATGCAGCCGGTGACGATGACCTTGCCGTTTTCCTTGATCGCTTCGCCGATCACTTCCAGCGACTCGGCCTTGGCGCTGTCGATGAAGCCGCAGGTGTTGACCACCACCACGTCGGCGTCCTCGTAGGTGGGCACGACTTCATAACCTTCCATGCGCAGCTGGGTCAGAATGCGCTCGGAATCGACCAGGGCTTTTGGGCAGCCCAGGCTGACGAATCCTACCTTGGGGGTGGCGGGAGTGGTGGACATGACTAACCTCGGTATTGAATGCAGGCCGCACGGCCGGAAACGGCGGCGGTCTTGACGGGCGCTTTTTGGCGCCTCTGATCAAAAAGTGCGCAATTCTAGCGAGCGCACGGTCGCTTGACCAGCACAAATGCGACGAACGCTACGCTATGCTTCGCGCCGTTGCGTCAGTGGGTCAGTGATGCCCTGGCGCGCGTGTGAATTTTACCGGCCTCGATGGCCGTTTGCGGGAGTGGTCGATGGTTCAGGCAAGCAGTCACACCGAAGGCGGACAGGCGGGCAAGCAAGGCGCGGCACGGTCGCTGGGCCTGCTGGTGGCAGCTGTCGGGGTGGTCTATGGGGATATCGGGACCAGCCCGTTGTATACCCTCAAGGAAGTCTTTACTGGCGGTTATGGGGTACCGGTCAACCATGATGGGGTGCTGGGGATCCTTTCGCTGATCCTCTGGTCGCTGCTGTGGGTGGTTTCGTTCAAGTACGTGATGTTCATCCTGCGCGCCGACAACCAGGGCGAAGGCGGCACCATGGCCTTGACCGCGCTGGCGCGACGGGCAACAGCGGCCTATCCGCGCCTGCGCACGTTGATGGTGATCTGCGGGCTGATCGGTGCTTCGCTGTTCTACGGTGACAGCATGATCACCCCGGCGGTATCGGTGTTGTCGGCGGTGGAAGGCATGGGCCTGGCGTTCGAGGGTATCGACCACTGGGTGGTGCCGATTTCGCTGGTGGTTCTGGTGGCGCTGTTCCTGGTGCAGAAGCACGGCACCGAGAAGATCGGCAAGCTGTTCGGCCCGATCATGGTCACCTGGTTCGTGGTGCTTGGCGCGCTGGGCGTGCATGGCATCTCGCAGAGCCCGGAAGTGCTCAAGGCGTTCAACCCGGGCTGGGCGGTGAACTTCTTCATCGTTCACCCAGGCATGGGCGTAGCGATCCTGGGGGCGGTGGTGCTGGCCTTGACCGGGGCCGAGGCGCTGTATGCAGACATGGGGCACTTCGGGCGCAAGCCGATCGCCCGCGCCTGGTTCGCCCTGGTGCTGCCGGCGTTGGTGCTCAACTATTTCGGCCAGGGCGCGATCCTGCTGCAAAACCCGGATGCTGCGCGCAACCCGTTCTACCTGCTGGCGCCTGCTTGGGCGCTGCTGCCGCTGGTGGGGCTGGCGACCATGGCCACGGTGATTGCCTCGCAGGCGGTAATCTCGGGGGCCTTCTCTTTGACTCGCCAGGCCATCCAACTCGGTTACATCCCACGGATGCAGATCCAGCACACTTCCAGCGACGAGCAGGGGCAGATCTACATCGCAGCAGTGAACTGGACCCTGATGGTCGGTGTGGTGTTGCTGGTGATCGGCTTCGAGTCTTCCGGTGCGCTGGCTGCGGCTTATGGCGTGGCGGTGACCGGCACCATGCTGATGACCACCATTCTGGTGGCCTCGGTGATGCTGCTGTTGTGGAAGTGGCCGCCGGTGCTGGCGGTGCCGATCCTGCTGGGCTTTCTTTTTGTCGATGGGCTGTTCTTCGCCGCCAACGTGCCGAAAATCGTCCAAGGCGGGGCGTTCCCGGTGCTGGCAGGCGGCGTGCTGTTCCTGCTGATGAGTACCTGGAAGCGTGGCAAGCAGATCCTCGTCGAGCGTATCGATGAGGGCGGGCTGCCGTTGGACCTGTTCATCAGCAGCATCCACCTGCAGCCGCCGCACCGGGTCGAAGGTACCGCCGTGTTTCTTACCGCGCGACCGAATGCAGTGCCCCACGCGCTGCTTCACAACATGTTGCATAACCAGGTACTGCACAGCCAGGTGGTGCTGTTGACCGTAGTCAGTGAGGACCAGCCGCGGGTGCCGGAGCAGGAGCGCTTCGAGGTGGAGGCCTTTGGTGATGGCTTTTTCCGCGTATTGCTGCATTTCGGCTTCATGGATGAACCCGACGTGCCGGCGGCGCTGAAGTTGTGCCATCTGGACGAGCTGGATTTCAGCCCGATGCGCACGACCTACTTCCTCAGCCGTGAAACGGTGATCGCGACGCGTCTTGAAGGCATGTCGCGCTGGCGGGGCAACCTGTTTGCCTTCTTGCTGAAGAATGCCAACGGTAACCTGCGCTTCTTCAACTTGCCGCTGAATCGGGTGATCGAGTTGGGTACGCAGGTCGAGATCTGACTGAGCTTAGGCTGCTTTGCAGCCATTCGCGGGGCAAGCCCGCTCCCACAAAGTTTTGAAGCATCGCTTAAACCTGTGGGAGCGGGCTTGCCGAGACGTCGGACCGCCCGCGAATGGGCCGCAAAGCGGCCCCTGGTTCAACTCAATTCTGCTCGGCCACGCTGGACTTGCCCTGGCGAGTCTCGATCTCCCCAATCAAACGTTTGGCCAACGCCGGGTAGTTCTCGTCGAAGTGGTGCCCACCGGGCAGCTTCATACGCTCACCCACGGCAGTCTTGTCGGTACAGCCGCTTTCGTCGGCCTCTTCCAGGCCATACACGCACACCACCTTGGACGCCGGGAGTTTGGCCATTTCCGGCCCGGTCGGCGCTTCCTGCCCTTCCTTGCCCAGCCAGCCCTCGACTTCGATTTCGAAGCTGCCACTGCGGGCGAAGGCCAGCAGCATCACGGCGTCGATACGCTGCTGGTCTTCGGCCGGCAGGCGGTTGTAAATCGCCGGCAGCACGTCGGCACCGAACGAATAACCGGTCAGCACGAAGCGTTTGGTGCCCCATTTCTGACGGTAGTGTTGCATCAACTCCGACAGGTCGGCGGCGCTTTGCTCGGGGGTCTTGTGCTGCCAGTAGTACCGCAGGGTATCGATGCCGACGACCGGATAACCGAGCTTGGCCATTTCACCCGCCACGTCGCGGTCCAGGTCGCGCCAGCCGCCGTCACCGGAGAGGAACAGGGTCACGGTGTCAGTGGTTTGCCCGGCGGGCACTTCCACCACGGGGATGGCCAGCGCGTTGCCATCGCGTCCCACCAGGGCTTGGGTCAGCTGCGCCTTGAGCACTTGCGGCAGGTGGATGTCGTAGTCGCTGATGCTGGTTTCGGCATTGGCCTGGTCGCGCACGAAGGCGGCGCTGGCGTCATCCGGGTTGTCGTTCCAGGCGACGTTCCAGTGGCCATGGGCGGCAGTTTTCGGCAGGGCGGCGACGCACCCAGGTTGCTCGACGTTGAAGTCGACCGAGATGGCGCGGGCCTTGTCGTCCGTCTGCGCGGCCAGCCAGCGCCAGGCTTGGGCAGCGCCTGGGCCAATACCGGCGACCAGGGTCGGTTTTTCGGCCAGTTGGCTCAGCGCCTGGTCCATTGCCTGTTGCTGCTTGCTGCAGTCGCCTGTCGGCAGGACGACCTGCACCAGTTGCGCCTCGCCAGCCTGGCTCAGGTCCAATAGCTGCTTGTCGGTAAGGGCCTGGTCCTGGGGCACGCCGATGGCGACCCGGGCCTTGGCGTGCACGCCAGGGGTGACACGGGTGACGCTGATGTCATTGAGGCTCAGTTGCTCCAGGCGAGCGTCGGGGGCCGGGCGTGTCCACAGCCAGAAGGCAGCGGCACCGGCGAGGGCGGCCACCAGCAAGGGGATCAAGATGTACTGCCAATAGCGTCGGATCATCAACGTTTCACCAATCCAGTCAGGCCGCCTGCAATCAGGGCGGCGGTGTCGGCCAGTGCCACCAGCGGGTCGAGCCCGGCTGGCACGGCCATGTAACGAGGTTCCCAGTCCGGCTGGAACTTGTCCTTGAAGCGCCGCAGGCCCTGGAAGTTGTAAAGCTGTTCGCCGCGGCGGAACACCATGGAGCCCAGGCGTTGGGTCAACGGTGCGCCACGCCGTGGCTGCAGGCCGGAAAGCGGGACCATACCCAGGCTGAAGCGCCCGTAGTCACGGCTTTTGTAATGAAGGATCAGGCCGATCATCATGAATTCCATGGTCAGCTTCGGCGCCTCGGGGTGGGCGCGCATCAGGTCGAGGCTGGCCAACTCGTTGCCGTGGGTTTCCAGCAGGTTGGCAAACGCCACCGGCCGGCCCTGGAAACGGATCAGGGCAATGCGGAAGTGCTGCAAGTACTCAGGGCTGAAGCGCCCGAGAGAAAAGCCTTTTTCTCGCACGTTTTTACCGCCCAGCCAGGCGTCGGATATTTCCTTGAGCTCGGCCAAGGGTGCCTCGCCTGGTTGGTGGATCTCCAGGCTCAGGCCATCGCGCCCGCCACGGTTCCAGGTGTAGCGCAGGTCTTTCATTTCCTTGCCCTTGGCTTCGAGGTCGAAGCGGCGCAGGTCGACCCGGGCTTCTTCGCCGAGCTTGAGGGCGGTCAGGCCGATGTCCATGTAGAACGGCAGGTTTTCCGCGCGCACCTGGTAGAAGACCGGGCGGGCGTGGTGCAAGTCGCACAGGTCACGGAACTGCCAGATCATCTCGGCGCGTTCCTGAGCCGGGCCGATCGGGTCGTACAGCGCCACCAGGCTGCGGCCCCGGCGGGCATACATGAGGAAAGCGTTGTCGCTGGGGTGGAACAGCAGCGCCTTGTCACCGGTCAGGGCAAGACCCCCGTCGGGTTGCTCGGAGGCCAGCAGGATGCGGTTGGCGCGCTGCAGTTCTTCGTCGTCGGGCAGATGGATGACCGGGCGGGCGGTACGCAGCAGCCAGGTGAGGGCGACGATCACCAACAGCACTGCGCTGCCCATGGCTGCGCGCAGGCCGCGGGGGGCATCGGCGTCGAGGGTGAATTGCCACCACAGCTGGTGGCTGTAGGGCACGTCCTGGTAGGCAAACAGCAGCAGCCAGACCGAAGCGCCGACCACGCAGGCGCTGGCTACCAGGTACACCGGTGAGAACGGCAACTCCAGCAGGCGGCTTGGCCGATAGAACGAACGGCGGAACAACGCGAGCAGGGCGGCAGTGCAGATCAGCAGGCTGGCCTCTTCCCAGTCGAACCCTTTGAGCAACGATAGCAACGCGCCCACCAGCAACAGCACGGTGGTCAGCAGCCAGGCTGCGGAAAGCCGGCGGCGCAGACCTTGAGCGAGCAACAGGCACAACACGCCAATCAGGCTGGCACCGAAGTGCGAGGCATCGATCAGGCGGTGCGGCACAAGGAAACCCATGTGTTCAAGACGTGTATCGATTTCGGGTGTAGCGCCCGAGAACAGCAGCACCACACCGGAGAGAAATACCAGGATCGCCAATATCGGAGCGGCCAGACCGGAGGCGGCCTTGATCGCCTGCTGTGCGAATAGCAGGCGCTTGGCCTCGTTGCCCAGCAGCAGCACGCAGGCCAGCAGCAATGGCAGTACCACGTAGATCAAGCGGTACAGCAGCAAGGCGGCGGCCAGGGGCGCAGCACCCAGTTGGTCAGCGAAGGCGGCCAGCAAGATCGCTTCAAAAACCCCGACCCCGCCTGGCACATGGCTGAGCACTCCTGCGGCCAGCGCCAGCAGGTAGACCAGGATGAACGCGCCGAACGGCGGGGCTTCTGGCAGTAGGAGATAGAGCACGGTTGCGGCGGCGGCAACGTCCAGCGCGGTGATCACCAGTTGCAGTGCTGTCAGCGGCGCGCCGGGCAGGCGCAAGGTACGGCGACCGATCTGCACCAGCAGGCTGTCGGTCAATGGCTGCTCTGGCAAACGTCGGCGATACAGCCCGATCACCAGCACGGCCGACAGGACCAGCACGGTAATGGCGATCCCCGCCAGCACGTTTGCGGGCATGCGCAAGGCCGCCGCTGCGGCCGGCAGGCTGCTCAATGTGGCCAGGGCAGCCAGCGGGGGGAGGGCGCAACCCAGTGACAGGCTGGCAAACACTGTCATGCGCGCGACTTCGGCGGCGCCCAGCCCTTGACGAGCGTACAGGCGATACCGCACCGAGCCCCCAGAAAGCATGGACAGGCCGATGGCGTTACCGATGGCGAACGCGCTGAAGCCACCGAGCAGTAGCGTTCGGGCAGGCAACTTCACCGCGGCATAGCGGCTGGCCGACCATTCGTAACCGAGCAGGATCACAAACCCGACGACCGTCGCCAGCAAGGCGCCGATGAGGGATTGGGCTGGCACGCTGAGCATGGCATCGTGCAGCGCATAGATGTCCAGCTCGCTCAGTAAATGACGGCAGGCAATCAGGGCCATGGCGAACAGCACCAGGGTCACGCCGAGGCCGATGGGTTGGCGATAGCGGCTCAGACGCTCCAGCCAGGGCAGACGCTGCGCAGCTACAGGCAATGCCGAGGCGAGTGGCTCCTGGGGGGCTGGGTTCTGGGAAGTCATGAGTTACCCCGGGCTTTGAGCGCGAGGTGAGGGGAAGGTGCGGCCAAGTGAAAGTCCCTTTGGAAACGTATCCAGATATTACTCCGGGCAACATGACTTTCAGTCGTCCGGCACGGTTAAAGATAGTTCATCCAGAGGGCGAGATCTCAAGCGCGGGGTAGGCTGAATGCATCAAAGGTTTTCAGTCGACGAAATGCAACAAACCCCGCGCTGCTGTTACACAGGCGGGGTTTGTTCTGACGAATATGGTTGCGGGAGCCGGATTTGAACCGACGACCTTCGGGTTATGAGCCCGACGAGCTACCAGGCTGCTCCATCCCGCGTCAGAGGGGCGCATTCTACAGCTTCACGCTGAGTGGTCAAGCACTAACTGTTGATCGTGCAACTATTTTTGCTCGAGCCTTTTTCAAGCCCAAAGAAAAAGGCCACTGCGTTAACAGTGGCCTTTTTCTCGAATCTGGTTGCGGGAGCCGGATTTGAACCGACGACCTTCGGGTTATGAGCCCGACGAGCTACCAGGCTGCTCCATCCCGCGCCTGTGGGATCGAATTCTACAGCGTAAGCGTTTGCTGTCAACTATTACTTATTGATTTAGCTCAAGTTTTTGTTCATTGCCTTTTTCAGGGCAAAGAAAAAGGCCACTGCATTAACAGTGGCCTTTTCTCGAATCTGGTTGCGGGAGCCGGATTTGAACCGACGACCTTCGGGTTATGAGCCCGACGAGCTACCAGGCTGCTCCATCCCGCGCCTGTGAGATCGAATTCTACGGATTTCATTTCCCGTGTCAAGCATTTCGTTCAAAAAACCTTTTTCGTTCAAACCCTTAGCGGCTGAGTAAAAGCATGTAGCTCAGCTGTTCCGGGGCTTTCAGGCCAAATGTCGCAAGCACTGGCCAGAGACTGTTTCAGCGTAGGGGCATGCGTTACTATCTGTATGAATTTACAGTACTCACGGTCATCCATGTCCTTGCGCAAGATCATCCACATCGACTGCGATTGCTTCTACGCAGCCATCGAGATGCGTGACGACCCGCGTCTGGTGGGCCGGCCCATTGCCGTGGGAGGCTCTGCGGAGCATCGTGGGGTGATCGCTACCTGCAATTATGAGGCGCGTGCCTATGGCGTACGTTCCGCCATGTCGTCCCGGCATGCGCTCAAGCTCTGCCCCGACTTGCTGATCGTCAAACCGCGTTTCGAGGCCTACCGCGAGGCTTCGCGGGAAATCCACGGCATCTTCCGGGATTACACCGAACTGATCGAGCCTTTATCGTTGGATGAAGCCTATCTGGACGTTAGCGACAGCCAATGGTTTGCCGGCAGTGCCACGCGCATTGCCGAGGATATTCGCCGGCGGGTGGCGCGTACCCTGCACATCACGGTCTCGGCGGGGGTGGCACCGAACAAGTTCCTGGCCAAGATCGCCAGTGACTGGCGCAAGCCCAATGGCATCTTCGTGATTACGCCTGATCAGGTGGAAGCCTTTGTCTCGGCTTTGCCTGTCGCCAGGCTGCATGGCGTGGGCAAAGTGACGGCCGAAAAGCTCACCCGGCTGGGTATCGACACCTGCCTGGATCTGCGCGACTGGTCGCGGCTGGCGCTGGTGCGCGAATTTGGCAGTTTTGGCGAGCGGTTATGGGGGCTGGCGCGGGGTATCGACGAGCGGGCGGTGCAAAACGATAGCCGCAGGCAGTCGGTCAGCGTGGAAAACACCTACGATACCGATCTTCCGGACCTGGCGAGTTGTCTTGAACGTTTGCCCGAATTGCTCGCCAGCCTGAATGAACGTATCGATCGCATGGACAGCAGCTATCGGCCGGACAAACCTTTCGTCAAGGTCAAGTTTCACGATTTCAGCCAGACCACTCTGGAGCAGGCGGGGGCGGGCAGGGATTTGGAAAGCTACCGGCATTTGCTGAAGCAGGCGTTTGCTCGGGGTGGCAAACCGGTGCGTTTGCTCGGGGTGGGGGTGAGGCTGCGCGATCTGCGTGGAGCGCACGAGCAGCTGGAGCTTTTTGCGGATAAATGAAAAGGGACCGCAGTGCGGCCCCTCTTTATTACTGCACGCCTGGATCAGCCACTAATCGGCCAGTGGCCTTGGTCAATGCCTGCAGAAACTCCTGCTGCAGCTCCGGGTCGTTGCGGGTCAGCTCGATCAGGCTTTGCTCCATCTCGCTGGCTTCCTCTTCCAGGCCCAGCTCCGACAGGCGCTTGACCCGGTGTACCCATTGGCCGACATCGTCATCTTCGAGGTCATCGAAAATCAGCTCATGGGCTTCCCGCAGCTTGTTGCGCAGGGTCGCGCTGACCAGCAGGCTGGCATCGCCGCGTACCGCATTGTCTTCGTCTACCACCTGCAGGTGCAGGGTGCCGACATGGTTCAGATGCTGCTCGGAGAATGGGCTGTCGAGCAGGTTCAGGCGCAGCACGCCGTTCCTGTCAGTGGTCAGGTCGTGAGTCATCTTGCCGGCCTTGACTTCGACCAGTCGTTCGCTCCAGGGCAAGTTGGTGAACTCTTCACGCTTGTCCTTCTGCACTTCGCTGATGCCGGCCAGGTTCTGCTGAGCGCGACCGTTTGACTGCACGTTCATGAACGGGTTGAGCCCGGCCACGCCGTAGCTGAGCCAGTCGTGGGTCACGCTGTCCGGCAGGTTGCCCAGCGCGAAGACGTTGACCACGTTGGCGCCGACGCCGGCCACCACCGCCACCGCGCCCAGCGGGATCTCGTAGACCTCCCGCCACGGTTGGTACGGCGTGTAGCGGTCGTAACGGCGGGTCACTTCGAACTCGGTGACTTCGAAGCGCTTCTGTTCATGCACGCGCACACGCCGCTGCGGCAGCTCCATCACCTTCGGCTCGCCGACATCGATCTGCAGGGTGTGTTCGAGCAGCTTGCGCTCGACGCGCTCCTCATGCTCGCTGCGCTGGGACATCTGGTTGGCGCAGCCGCTGACGAGCAGGGCGCCGCACAGTGCGGCGCCCCCCAGGGTAAAGGTACTTCGCTTGGACATGATCACTCGTGCTTTGTTTATCAGCGGCGAACGCGGGCCTGCAGGAAGGTCAGCACTTCATTGAGTGGCAGCGCTTGAGCGTCCTGTTCGGTGCGGTGCTTGTATTCCAGGTTGCCGTCGGCCAGGCCACGGTCGCTGACCACGATGCGGTGTGGAATGCCAATCAGCTCCATGTCGGCGAATTTGATGCCGGGGCTGGTCTTCTTGTCGCGGTCGTCCAGCAGCACTTCGAAGCCGGCGGCCGTCAGTTCGGCGTACAGCTTGTCGGTGGCTTCGCGCACCACGTCGGTTTCGTAGCGCAGCGGTACCAGCGCGATCTGGAAGGGCGCCAGGGCGTCGTTCCAGATGATGCCCTTGTCGTCATAGCTCTGCTCGATGGCGGCGGCGACCACGCGGGACACACCGATGCCATAGCAGCCCATGGACAGCACGACCGGCTTGCCGTTCTCGCCCAGCACCTGGCACTTGAGCGCCTCGCTGTACTTGGTGCCGAGCTGGAAGATGTGCCCGACTTCGATGCCGCGCTTGATCACCAGGGTGCCCTGGCCATCCGGGCTTGGGTCGCCTTCGACGACGTTGCGCAGGTCGGCAACCTGAGGGACCGGCAGGTCGCGCTCCCAGTTGACGCCGAAGTAGTGCTTGTCGTCGATGTTGGCACCGATGCCGAAGTCGCTCATCAGGGCAACCGAACGGTCGATGATGATTTCCAGCGGCAGGTTCAGTGGGCCCAGGGAACCTGCGCCAGCACCAATCGCGTCGCGCAGTTCGGCTTCGCTGGCCATGACCAGTGGCTCGGCAACCTGCTCGAGCTTGGTGGCCTTGATTTCGTTCAGTTCATGGTCGCCGCGCACGATCAGGGCAATCAGCTTGCCTTCTTCGGCGCCGCGCACGATCAGGGTCTTGACGGTCTTCTCGATCGCCAGGCCGTGGTTTTCCACCAGCTGGGCAATGGTCTTGGCCTCCGGCGTATCGACCAGGCGCAGCTCCTCGGTTGGAGCCGGACGCACGGTCTCGCGCGGGATGGCTTCGGCCTTCTCGATGTTGGCCGCGTAATCGGAGCTGTCGCTGAAGATCACATCGTCTTCGCCGGACGATGCCAGCACGTGAAACTCATGCGAGTAGCTGCCGCCGATTGAGCCGGTATCGGCCTGCACTGGGCGGAAATCCAGGCCCAGGCGGGTAAAGATGTTGGAGTACGCCTGGTGCATGCGGTCGTAGGTTTCCTGCAGGGAAGCCTGGTCGGCATGGAAGGAGTAGGCGTCCTTCATGATGAACTCGCGGCCACGCATCAGGCCGAAGCGTGGGCGGATCTCGTCACGGAACTTGGTCTGGATCTGGTACAGGTTGAGCGGCAGCTGTTTATAGCTGGACAGCTCGTTGCGGGCCAGGTCGGTGATGACTTCCTCGTGGGTCGGGCCAACGCAGAAGTCGCGCTGGTGGCGGTCCTTCAGGCGCAGCAGCTCGGGGCCATATTGTTCCCAGCGGCCGGATTCCTGCCACAGTTCAGCGGGCTGGATGCTCGGCATCAGCACTTCCAGGGCACCGGCGGCGTTCATTTCCTCGCGCACCACGGCTTCGACCTTGCGCATCACCCGCAGGCCCATCGGCAGCCAGGTGTACAGGCCGGAGGCCAGCTTGCGGATCATGCCGGCACGCAGCATGAGCTGATGGCTGATGACCACTGCGTCGGCAGGGGTTTCTTTCTGGGTGGCGAGCAAATATTGACTGGTGCGCATGGTTAGCCGTGTCGATTGCCTAAGACATTGAAATGACCCCGCATTGTACGGGGGCGAAACGAAGGCGTACAGGATGCCCCAGGGCGGGGCAATTGTCAGCCAAGAAAAAGCCCGGCAGATGTGCCGGGCTGTTTCAGGTGCGGGGCACTGGAAGCGAGGCTTACAGGATGCTCAGCGGGTACTCGACGATCAGGCGCAGTTCGTCGATCGAGCTCGACCCGTAGTAGACGCCATCGGCGGAGCGGTAGGTGGCCTGACGAACGCGGAAGCTCAGGTCCTTGGCCGGGCCGCTCTGCATCACGTACTTGACGTCGATGTCGCGTTCCCATTCCTTGCCGTCGTCGGTGGTGCGGGTGGTTGCACCGGTACCGCGAGCGTAACGGGTCATGAAGGTCAGGCCTGGCACGCCGAACTCGGCGAAGTTCAGGTCGTAGCGCGCCTGCCAGGACTTCTCGTCTTCGGCGTTGAAGTCGGAACGGGCGATGGAGTTGGCCAGGAACACGGTACCGCCACCGTCTACGCCGTAGGCATAGTCACCGTCACCGCTGACCTTCTGGTAGGCCAGGGTGAAAGTATGGGCGCCGACGTTGTAAGCGGCCGAAAGGCTGGCGGCGATGTTGTCGAGTTCGTTGCTGCCATCGGACTTGGTAACGAACGCGCCGGTGCGGTTGTCGCCGATGGATTTGGTGTCATAGATGTTGAAGTCGAACACCAGGCCTTGCTTGTCGCTGATCGGCAGTGCCCAGTTGATGTTGCCGTACCACTTGCGGAAGTGGTCTTCGATGCGCGAGTAGTAGACGCTGGTGCTGAGGCTGTCGGTGAAGGCGTAGGTGCCGCCGAAGATATTGGCTTCGGTCAGGTTCAGGCTGTCGTGGTAAGTCTGAGCCTGGGCGTTCATGGCGGTGAAGTGACCGGCGTTCAGGGTCAGGCCTTTGATCTCGTTACTGGTGATCAAACCACCTTCGGCAACTTCCGGCAGCAGTCGGCTGTCGTCAGTGGCGAATACCGGCATGGCCGTGAACTGGCTGCCGTACTTCAATACGGTATTGGAAATGCGCAGTTTTACCGCGCCGCCGCCTTCCGAATAGTCATCTTGAGAACGACCGTCGGAGCCAGTCGGGAACAGGCCGGTACCGGCACGGCCTTTGCCGCTGTCCAGTTTGAGGCCGAGCATGCCGATAGCGTCGACGCCGAAGCCCACAGTACCCTGGGTGAAGCCCGATTCGTACGTGCCGAGGAAGCCAAGGCCGGTTTCTTCCACGCGGCTCTGGGTACCAGAGGGGTTGTTACGGAAGTCACGGCTGAAGTACAGCATGCGAGTTTTGACGTTCAGCTGGCTGTCTTCGATGAAACCCTTGGATTCGTCCTGTGCAGAGGCGAAGGCCAATTGCGAGGTGCCTGCCGAAACGGCCAGGGCGATCAAGCTCCACTTCATCACGCGCATCGTGATTTGCTCCTTTGGTTTTTAGGAAGAGTACTGCTGCGCCCATGTGTTTTAGTTATATGGGGCAGCTCTTTCTTGTTATGTCGGCGGAAATGTATAGCACGCTGACTGTTATTGGCGATATGGCCATAAACAACCTTCCGGTAACCTTACGGCCACGTCGCTTTCAAGTATTTCCATGTCGCAAATCACGTCCCGGATTTCCGGGGCGTCCAACCCAGCGCTGTTCCCGTCACCGTAATGATTCTGTAATTACAGGTCCGGTTAGGGAAACTCCCTGGTGTATCCAAAGCGGCTGTTGTTATTTGTCGCGTCCATCGCTTGATGCAGATGTCGTGCCGACTTGGTGTGGGAGGAATGCAACAAGCGTGCTCAAAATTAACAACGGTTCATGAAATTTTCACAAATTCGACGGTCATGGGTCGAAACATCCCGAAAACACTGGATGGGATCCGCCTGCGAGGTTCAGCGTGGCACGGCGCGCGCGAGCCCCCAACCCGCCATAAAAGTCAATGTGTTACCGGCTACTGTTCATGCTGAGTCATTTATGTGTGTAAAAGTGTAGTGGTGCGTTCATTCGCGGCCTCATTTTGGTGCGAAAAGTAGCGCGGTGTTACCGCAACTGTGCAGCTGGCGGATTTTTATGTTCTTGAAGTGTGCATGGAGGTAGCTCTTGCATGCCGGCGCAAGCGAAGCGAGGTATCCTTGCGCGATATCCGGCAAAGGTCGGTTCGAGTCGATAGGTTGGAGGTTTGTAGTGTTTGAGATGGATTCGCGTTTGCAGCAGGACTCTCTGGTGCTTGGGGACTTTCCGCTGTGTCGTCTGCTGCTCAGCAAGGATGCCAATTATCCCTGGTTCATCCTGGTGCCCAAGCGCGAAGGTGTGAGCGAGTTGTTCGACCTGAGCCAGCAAGACCAGGCGCAGTTCTGGAAAGAAACCACGGCGTTGGCGCAGGCGCTGAAAGAAGAGTTCAAGGCTGACAAGATGAATGTTGCCACGCTGGGTAATGTCGTCAGCCAGATGCATATGCATGTCATCGTGCGTCGACATGGCGATGCTGCTTGGCCAGCACCGGTCTGGGGCAAAGTGCCCGCTGTCGAGTATGCCCCGGGGCAGGTCGACGCCATTCGCCTGCGCCTGCGTGGGCTGCTCCGCGATTATCAGGAGGCCTGAATGTCAGTGGAATGGCGCATCATCGAGCTGGAAACCCGTCAGGCCTTTCAGGACGACATCATCCAGGAACTGAATGACGTGGTGGTCGAGCAGGGGCGAGTGATCGATCGCCTGCAGTTGCAGATGGCCGAGCTGATCAAGCGTTACGAGGAAATGGTCGGCCAGTACGGCAGCGAGGGTGAGGAAGCACCGCCGCCTCATTATTGAGCGGCTATAGCCCTGGGGTTGCCCCAGGGCTGCACGGTGGTCAGCGGCGGGTTACCGCGACCACATCTTCGGCCTGCAGGCCTTTATCACGGTGCATTACCGAAAACTCCACGCGCTGGCCTTCGACCAGAATGCGGTGCCCTTCGCCGCGGATGGCGCGGAAGTGGACGAAGATATCGTCACCCGAGTCGCGGGAAATGAAGCCAAAACCCTTGGACGTATTGAACCACTTGACGGTGCCGGTATCGCGCTTGCCGGCTTCCAGGGTTGCGCCTTGGCCGGTTCGGGTCGGGCGCGGGTTGCGGGCAAAGCCCGCGACAAGGTGCAAGACGATGGCGAGTGCGGCGCAGACCAGGGCCGCCAGGTTGCCCATTTCTGGGCGGGCCAGCAGGGTCAGGGTCTGCAGTACCACTGCCACCACCAGCAAGGCGCAGGCCAGGTGTTGCAGTTGTTGGCGCGCGCCTCGGTAATAGAGTGGCACTACCGGCGCCAACAGCAGGTTGAGCAGGCCAAGCAGGGCCAGGTAGACCGCGTCGGGTTGCTGCAGGAAAGGTATTGCATCGGTTTTCAGGCTGGGTATGAGCGATAGCAGCAAAGCCGCAGCGCCCGTCACCAGGTGGACGATCTTGAACATGGGTTGGCTCGCAGTTGATAAGGCTGATCACAGGAAGAGCTGGCGGCACGGTGCGCATGAGGTAGAGCGCGCAAAAACGTTGGGCCAGCCTATGCACCCGGCAATGACAGTCCGCACGGGTGGCACGGTGCCTATTTAACAGCAAAGTTCGAGCCTTCTCAAACCATAGGTGGTCCTGCGGCAATGTGTTGCCCTGCGTCATGGGCGCAGTGGGCCAAGTGTTGATAGAGTGTGTAGGGCCTGCTTGATCATCAAGCCATTTGCAAAAGGGGAACTTCATGGCAATCGATATCGGTATCAGTGAAGAAGATCGCAAGTCCATCGTAGAAGGGCTTTCCCGCCTGTTGTCGGATACCTATGTGCTGTATCTGAAAACCCATAACTTTCATTGGAACGTCACCGGTCCATCCTTCCGCACGCTGCACTTGATGTTCGAGGAGCAGTACAACGAGCTGGCCCTGGCGGTCGACTCGATCGCCGAGCGGATACGCGCCTTGGGCTTCCCGGCGCCAGGGTCCTATGCCTTTTATGCGCGGCATTCCTCGATCAAGGAGGAGGAGGGCGTGCCTGCGGCAGATGAAATGATCCGTCAGCTCGTCCAGGGCCAGGAGGCTGTGGTGCGGACCGCTCGCAGCATCTTCCCGGTGGTGGACAAGGTCAGCGACGAACCGACCGCGGACCTGTTGACCCAGCGCATGCAGGTGCACGAGAAAACGGCCTGGATGCTGCGAGTGCTGCTCGACGGTCAATGACCTTATCCAAACGAAAAAAAGCCCGGTCGAGCCTTGCTCGATCGGGCCTTTTTCGTTGTGCGGGAAGGGTTTACCGCTGCTTTGTGGCGGGTTGTAAGCGCTTCATTAACCCCCTGGTTTCTGTGTCCATGCCTGTGGCAAGGCGCAGGAACCATTACCTGGGGCGAGGAAATGGAGTGAATGATGCAGGGGAGCAAGCGTGCAGGAAGTCAGGGGGGGTGCCCTGTCAAGCAAGGCATCGATCCGTTCAGGGCGGATTTCGACATGATGCAGATTCGGCCTGTGTCGCGTTCGGTCCGGCTCAATGGTTTTTCAACCTGTCTGCGCCTGGAAGCGGTTTATTGGGGTATCCTCGAGCGGATAGCCGAGGTCAATGAATGTTCGGTCAGTACCGTGCTTTCCTACGTGGACCGCGAGGTGCATCTGCGCCAGGGCGGGGTGCGCAACTTCAGTGGCCTGATCCGGGTGATCTGTGTCGCCTGGCTGCAGAGGCCGCCCAGCGTACGCTGATCGCCAGGCGGGCTGCGCAGTGTCTGTTAACCATATATAATCCCGCTTTTTGCTGCCCCGGCAGCCAGCGTAATGGTTGACGAGAGACACCCATGCCCCTTTATGACTATCAATGTGCATCCTGCGATCACCGGATGGAAGCGCTGCAGAAGATCAGCGCTGCACCGTTGACCGACTGTCCGGCCTGTCAGGCGCCGGCATTGAAGAAGCTATTGTCGGTTCCCGGTTTTCGCCTGAGCGGTAGCGGCTGGTACGAAACCGACTTCAAGACCGGGGCAAAAAAGAATCTGGCAGGCGGCGACAAGGCCGACTGAGTTGAATTGCAGTAGCCGGGTCTTGCAGTATTAGCCCCCTGGGGCGGCCAAGGCCTCCATCGAATACACGAATCACGAGAAGCGAAACCACCATCATGATGCGCAGCCATTATTGCGGCCAACTGAACGAGAGCCTGGACGGCCAGGAAGTCACCCTTTGCGGCTGGGTCCATCGTCGCCGCGACCACGGCGGGGTGATCTTCCTCGACATCCGTGACCGCGAAGGCATGGCCCAGGTCGTGTTCGACCCGGACCGCGCCGAAACCTTCGCCGCCGCCGACCGGGTGCGCAGCGAGTACGTGGTGCAGGTCACCGGTAAGGTACGCAAGCGTCCAGAAGGTGCGGTGAACGCCAACATGGCATCCGGTGCCATCGAGATCCTCGGCTACCAGTTGACCGTGCTCAACGAAGCTGAAACTCCGCCGTTCCCGTTGAACGAGTATTCCGACGTTGGCGAAGAAACCCGCCTGCGCTATCGCTTCATCGACCTGCGTCGCCCGGAGATGGCCGACAAGCTGCGTCTGCGTTCGCGCATCACCAGCAGCATCCGTCGCTTCCTCGACGAAAACGGCTTCCTCGACGTCGAAACGCCGATCCTCACTCGTGCCACCCCGGAAGGCGCGCGCGACTACCTGGTACCTAGCCGCACCCACGCTGGCAGCTTCTTCGCCCTGCCGCAGTCGCCTCAGCTGTTCAAGCAGCTGCTGATGGTCGCTGGCTTCGACCGCTACTACCAGATCGCCAAATGCTTCCGTGACGAAGACCTGCGTGCTGACCGCCAGCCGGAGTTCACCCAGATCGACATCGAGACCAGCTTCCTCGATGAGTCCGAGATCATGGGCCTTACTGAAAGCATGATCCGCAAGCTGTTCAAGGAAGTCCTGGACCTGGAGTTCGGCGAATTCCCGCACATGACCTTCGAAGAAGCCATGCGCCGCTACGGTTCCGACAAGCCAGACCTGCGCAACCCGCTGGAACTGGTCGACGTTGCCGACCAACTGAAAGATGTCGACTTCAAGGTGTTCGCAGGCCCCGCCAACGACCCGAAGTGCCGCGTCACCGCACTGCGCCTGCCAGGCGGTGCCAGCATGCCGCGCAGCAAGATCGACGAGTACACCAAGTTCGTCGGCATCTACGGTGCCAAGGGCCTGGCGTACATCAAGGTGAACGAGCGTGCCAAGGGTGTTGAAGGCCTGCAGTCGCCGATCGTCAAGAACATCCCAGAGGCCAACCTCAACAACATCCTCGACCGCGTTGGCGCCGTCGACGGCGACATCGTGTTCTTCGGTGCCGACAAGTTCAAGGTGGTCAGCGAAGCGCTGGGCGCGCTGCGTATTCGCCTGGGTCACGACTTCGAGCTGCTGACCTGCGAGTGGGCACCGATGTGGGTCGTCGACTTCCCGATGTTCGAAGAGAACGAAGACGGCAGCTTCACCGCGCTGCACCACCCGTTCACCGCGCCGAAGTGCAGCCCTGAAGAGCTCGAAGCCAACCCGGCCACCGCGCTGTCGCGTGCCTACGACATGGTGCTGAACGGCACCGAGCTGGGCGGCGGTTCGATCCGTATTCACCGTAAGGAGATGCAGCAGGCGGTGTTCCGTCTGCTGGGCATCGAAGCGGCTGAACAGGAAGAGAAGTTCGGCTTCCTGCTCGACGCCCTGAAGTTCGGTGCACCGCCTCACGGTGGCCTGGCCTTCGGCCTGGATCGTCTGGTCATGCTGATGACCGGCGCCCAGTCGATCCGTGAAGTGATCGCCTTCCCGAAAACCCAGAGCGCCGCGTGCGTCATGACCCAGGCGCCTGGCCTGGTCGATGCCAAGGCTCTGCGCGAGCTGCACATCCGTCTGCGCGAACAGACCAAGGTCGAGTAAGCGGACCCCGGGCGCATCCACATGGATGCGCCTTTGCGTTACGGCGCAGAAATTTTGTCGTTGCGCCCCGTTTGGGGCGTAACTGTTTGTGTTTCAAGGATTTGGAGTTGTTATGGCTGGTCATTCCAAGTGGGCGAACATCAAGCACCGCAAAGAGCGCCAGGATGCCAAGAGAGGCAAGATCTTCACCAAGTGGATCCGTGAGCTGACCGTCGCGGCCAAGCAGGGTGGCGGCGATCCGGCTTCCAACCCGCGCCTGCGTCTGGCGCTGGACAAGGCCCTGGGCGCCAACATGAGCCGCGATATCATCGATCGCGCCGTGGCCCGTGGTGCCGGCACCAACGAAAGCGACAACGTCGAAGAGCTGAGCTACGAGGGTTATGGCCCAGGCGGTGTGGCGATCATGGTCGAGGCCATGACCGACAACCGCAACCGCACCGCCGCCGCCGTGCGGCATGCCTTCACCAAGTGTGGCGGCAACCTCGGCACCGATGGTTCGGTGGCCTACCTGTTCGAGCGCAAGGGGCAGATCAGCTTCGCGCCGGGTGTCGACGAAGATGCCCTGATGGAAGCCGCCATGGAAGCCGATGCCGACGATGTGGTTGCCAACGAGGATGGCTCGTTCGAAGTCTTCACCTCGTTCAACAGCTTCTATGCCGTGCGTAATGCGTTGGAGGAGGCGGGGTTCAAAGCCGCGGACGCGGAAATCGTCATGCAGCCGACCACCAGCGCCGAGCTTGACCAAGAAGGTGCCGAGAAGGTGCTCAAGCTGATCGACATGCTCGAAGACCTGGATGACGTGCAGAACGTCTATTCCAATGCGCAGATCTCCGACGAGATCATGGAAAAACTCGGCTAAGGTTTTTCAGCGTCTTTGCCGGCCCTTTCGCGGGGCGAGCCCGCTCCCACAGGTACTCTGCCAGCCTGAAGGCCAGCAGGTTACCTGTGGGAGCGGGCTTGCCCCGCGAAAGGGCCGGTATTGTTTGCATCAATGCCCCTTTTAATCGACAGGCTCTATGACTCTGATTCTTGGTATCGACCCCGGCTCGCGCATCACCGGTTACGGCGTGGTCCGCCAGACCGCCCGTGGTTGCGAGTACGTGGCGTCGGGTTGTATCCGCACCGGCAGCGGTGAGCTGCACGAGCGCCTGCAGATCGTTTTTCGCAGTGTCAGTGAAGTCATCGCCCTGCATGGCCCCGTGACCATGGGCATCGAGCGCGTGTTCATGGCCCGTAACGCCGACTCGGCACTCAAGCTTGGCCAGGCTCGCGGCGCCGCCATCGTCGCCGCCGCCGAGGCCGGCCTGGAAATCGCCGAATACAGCGCGACCCAGGTCAAGCAGGCGGTCGCCGGCACTGGCGGGGCGAACAAGGAGCAGGTGATGCTGATGGTCATGCACTTGCTGAAACTGACGCAAAAGCCGCAGATCGACGCCTCCGACGCCCTGGCCATCGCCTTGTGCCATGCCCACACCCGCTCGAGCCTGGTGCCCCATGGCCTGTCCACGGCCCGGCGGCGTGGCGGGCGCTTGCGTCTGTAGGCGCTTCATGCGCTGATACACATTTTGTCCGGGTGAATCGTTCACCCGCTGCATTTGCTGATAGGGTTGAGCGGTCTTCGACCGGCTCCCCGAGAGGAAGGATCGGAACGTGATTGGACGTTTGCGCGGCACCCTGGCGGAAAAGCAACCGCCGCACCTGATTATCGACGTCAATGGCGTTGGCTACGAGCTGGAAGTGCCGATGACCACCCTGTATCGCCTGCCCAAGGTTGGCGAGCCGGTAACCGTGCACACTCATCTGGTGGTGCGCGAAGACGCCCACTTGCTCTACGGATTTGCCGAAAAGCGCGAACGCGAGCTGTTTCGCGAGCTGATTCGCCTCAACGGCGTGGGTCCGAAGCTGGCGCTGGCGCTGATGTCCGGGCTGGAAGTGGACGAACTGATACGCTGCGTGCAGGCACAGGACACCTCGGTCCTGGTGCGCGTGCCTGGCGTCGGCAAGAAAACCGCCGAACGCCTGTTGGTCGAGCTCAAGGACCGCTTCAAGGCCTGGGAAACTTCCCCCGCCATGTTCACTCTGGTTTCCGACGGCCCGCTGCCTGTGGCCACTGAGTCCACGGCCGAGGCCGATGCTGTCAGCGCGCTGGTCTCCCTGGGCTACAAGCCACAGGAAGCGAGCAAGGCGATTGCCGCGATCAAGGACAAGGCCGGCCTGAGCAGTGAGGAGCTGATCCGTCGCAGCCTCAAAGGGATGATTACCAAGTGATCGAAGCTGACCGACTGATCGCCGCCAGTGGCCGCGACCGTGAAGAAGTCCAGGACCGCGCGATCCGCCCGCTGCGCCTGGACGAGTACATCGGCCAGCCGGTGGTGCGCGAGCAGATGGCGCTGTTCATCCAGGCTGCCCGCGGTCGCAACGAATCGCTGGATCACACGCTGATCTTCGGCCCGCCCGGGCTGGGCAAGACCACCCTTGCCAATATCATCGCCCAGGAAATGGGGGTCTCGGTCAAGAGTACTTCGGGGCCGATTCTCGAACGCCCGGGCGACCTGGCGGCCATGCTGACCAACCTCGAGCCGCATGATGTGCTGTTCATCGACGAAATCCACCGCCTCTCACCGGTCGTCGAAGAAGTACTGTACCCGGCCATGGAGGACTTCCAGCTCGATATCATGATCGGCGAAGGCCCTGCGGCCCGCTCGATCAAGCTCGACCTGCCGCCCTTCACCCTGGTGGGCGCCACCACTCGTGCCGGCATGCTGACCAATCCGCTGCGCGACCGTTTCGGCATCGTCCAGCGTCTGGAGTTCTACAGCGATAAGGACCTGGCGACCATCGTCAGCCGTTCCGCGAACATTCTGGGCCTGGCCATCGAGGATCAAGGCGCCTACGAGATCGCGCGCCGTGCCCGTGGCACGCCGCGAATCGCCAACCGCCTGCTGCGCCGCGTGCGTGACTATGCCGAAGTGCGCGGCAAGGGGCAGATCACCAAGGCCGTGGCCGACCTGGCGCTCAACTTGCTGGATGTCGACGAGCGTGGCTTCGACCACTCCGACCGTCGTCTGCTGCTGACCATGATCGAGAAGTTCGACGGCGGCCCGGTGGGCGTGGACAACCTGGCGGCAGCCATCAGCGAAGAGCGTCATACCATCGAGGACGTGCTCGAGCCCTACCTGATCCAGCAGGGCTACATCATGCGCACGCCGCGCGGGCGCGTGGTTACCCGGCATGCCTACCTGCACTTCGGCCTGAATATTCCCGGTCGCCTGGGCGATGGGGCAGATTTTTCCGAAGCAGGCGATGAATGACAGATCGAAACCAGCATTTCGTGGTCCTACCGCTGGCATGCCCCATGGCTGCTGGCAATAAGACATTAATGAAGAAAAAACAGTTGCCGCAGCGGATTGGCAAGCTGAGGAGTAAGCACTAGAGTATGCGCGCGCAAAATGGCCTGGAACCTTTCGCACACCGTTGTCGCGTCTATTACGAAGACACCGATGCCGGCGGCGTGGTGTATTACGTCAACTACCTGAAATTCATGGAGCGCGCGCGTACCGAGCGGTTGCGTCACCTGGGCTTTTCCCAGCAGCAACTGGCCGGTGAGAACCTGCTGTTCGTGGTCCATTCCAGCGAGGCGCGCTATCACGCGCCGGCGCGGCTGGACGATGAACTGCGGGTTACCGCGCGCGTAACTGAAGTCAATCGCGTCAGCCTGCGTTTCGTACAGCAGGTCTGGCGGGAAAAGGATGAAACGCTGCTCTGCGAAGGGCAGTTCCTGGTGGCCGCCGTGCGCGCCGACACTTTCAAACCCCAAGCCATACCTCCCCAGTTGCGCGACGCTTTTGCGGCGGACGGCTCGGGTACTCAATCGAATGCAGGAGAATAAGCGTGGAAGCTAACGTCGTCGACCATACCTCCATGTGGAGTCTGGTCAGCAATGCCAGCGTGGTGGTACAGCTGGTAATGCTGACCCTGGTGGCCGCCTCGGTCACTTCATGGATCATGATCTTCCAGCGCAGCACCATGCTGCGCGCCGGTCGTCGTGCGCTGGATGCCTTCGAGGAGCGCTTCTGGTCGGGCATCGACCTGTCCAAGCTGTACCGTCAGGCAGGCAGCAACCCGGACCCGGACTCGGGCGTGGAGCAGGTCTTCCGTGCCGGTTTCAAAGAGTTCTCGCGTCTGCGCCAGCAGCCGGGTGTAGACCCGGACGCGGTCATGGAAGGCGTTGGCCGGGCCATGCGCGTGGCCATTTCCCGTGAGGAAGAAAAACTCGAGCAGAGCCTGCCGTTCCTCGCCACCGTTGGCTCGACCAGCCCGTACATCGGCCTGTTCGGTACCGTGTGGGGCATCATGAACTCCTTCCGCGGACTGGCCAGCGCCCAGCAAGCCACCCTGGCCACCGTTGCCCCGGGTATCGCCGAAGCACTGATCGCCACCGCCATCGGCCTGTTCGCGGCAATCCCGGCGGTCATCGCCTACAACCGTTTCGCCGCGCGCAGCGAAGTGCTGATCGGTCGTTACTACACCTTCGCCGACGAGTTCCAGGCGATCCTGCACCGTAAAGTGCACACCAGCGAAGAGTAATCAGGTAGAAGCCCATGGCCCGAGTTCGCCACAAACGCAAGCCGGTCGCCGAGATGAACGTGGTGCCCTACATCGACGTGATGCTGGTGCTGCTGGTTATCTTCATGGTGACGGCCCCCATGCTCAACCAGGGCGTGAAGGTCGACCTGCCCAAGGTTTCCAGCGAAGCCTTGCCGCAGGACAACAACGTCCAGATCCTCACCATTTCCATCAAGGCCGATAAAACCTATTACTGGAACCTCGGCAGCGAAGTCGACACCGACAAGCAGATGGACAAGGCCATGACCTTGCCGGACATGACCAACGCAGTGACCAAGATCATTGCCGCCGGCCGTGACCAGGGCAAGCAGACCCAGGTCTTCATTCGTGGCGACAAGGCTGTCGACTACGGCGCCGTCATGGGCGCCATGGGCGGGTTGCAGAAGGCCGGTGTCGGTAACGTTGGCCTGATTACCGAGGCGCCCTGATGCAACAGCGAGAGCCATCCGCCTCGGAAAGCTACTTCTGGCCCAGTGTCTGGGCCATCGGCCTGCATGTACTGGTGTTCGCACTGCTGTTCGTCAGTTTTGCCATGACGCCAGAATTGCCGCCTTCCAAGCCGATCGTTCAGGCTACCCTGTATCAGCTCAAGTCCAAGAGCCAGGCGACCACCCAGACCAATCAGAAGATTGCCGGGGAAGCGAAGAAAACCGCCTCGCGCCAGACCGAAGTCGAGCAGCTTGAACAGAAGAAGGTCGAGCAGGAAGCCGTGAAGGCTGCGGAACAAAAGAAAGCCGATGCCGCTCAAAAGGCCGAGCAGGCACGTGAAGCCGCCGAGGCGAAGAAGGCCGAGGAGGCTGCCAAAGCGTCCGAAGCCAAGAAAGCCGCAGAAGCCAAAAAGGCCGATGAAGCGAAGAAGGCCGCTGAAAAGCAGCAGGCCGACATCGCCAAGAAGAAGGCTGAAGAAGAGGCCAAGAAGCAGGCCGAGGAAGAAGCCAAGAAACAAGCCGCTGAGGATGCCAAGAAAAAGGCAGCCGAAGAGGCGAAGAAAAAAGCAGCCGAGGACGCCAAGAAAAAGGCGGCGGCCGAGGATGCGAAGAAGAAGGCAGCTGAAGAGGCCAAGAAAAAGGCCGCTGCGGATGCCCAGAAGAAAAAGGCCCAGGACGCGGCCCGCAAGGCGGCTGAAGACAAGAAAGCCCAGGCCCTGGCCGAGCTGTTGTCCGATACCACCGAGCGGCAGCAGGCGCTGGCCGACGAGCAAGGTGACCAGGTGGCCGGCGACTTCGACGACCTGATTCGTATGCGTGCGGCCGAAGGCTGGGCGCGACCACCTTCGGCGCGAAAAGGCATGACGGTAGTCCTGCAGGTCAACATGCTGCCCGATGGCACCATCACCAATGTCAGCGTGTTGCGCTCCAGTGGCGACGGCCCGTTCGACAGTTCGGCGGTGGCAGCAATGAAGAACATCGGTCGACTGACCGAAATGCAGGGTATGAAGCCGAGCGATTTCAACCGTTATCGTTCGTTCAAGATGACATTTACTCCTGAGGATCTAGCGTTGTGATTACACTCCTTCGAGGAATGCTGGTCATGCTGTGCTGCGTGGCAGGCATGGCCATGGCAGACGAAAAGAACATCCTGGTTACCAGCGGCAGCGATCGGGCGACGCCCATCGCGGTAGTGCCCTTCGGTCTGCAGGGTGGCAGCGTGTTGCCGGAAGACATGGCCGATATCATCGGCAACGACCTGCGCAACTCGGGCTACTACTCGCCCATCCCACGGCAGAACATGATCAGCCAGCCAACCCAGGCCAGCGAAGTCATCTTCCGTGACTGGAAGGCTCTGGGCGCCCAGTACGTGATGGTCGGCAGCATCACCCCGTCGGGTGGCCGCCTGCAGGTTCAGTACGCACTGTTCAACGTCGCCACCGAGCAGCAGGTGCTGACCGGCAGCGTCGCCGGCAGCACCGACCAGTTGCGCGATATGGCGCACTACATCGCCGACCAGTCGTTCGAGAAACTCACCGGCATCAAGGGTGCGTTCTCAACGCGCATGCTGTACGTGACGGCCGAGCGCTTCTCGACCAACAACACCCGCTATACCCTGCAGCGTTCAGACTATGACGGTGCCCGCGCAGTGACCCTGCTGCAGTCGCGTGAGCCTATCCTGTCGCCGCGCTTCGCGCCGGATGGCAAGCGTATCGCCTATGTTTCGTTCGAGCAGAAGCGCCCGCGCATCTTCGTGCAGAACATCGATACCGGTCGCCGCGAGCAGGTGACCAACTTCGAAGGCCTGAACGGCGCGCCAGCCTGGTCGCCCGATGGTTCGCGCCTGGCGTTCGTGCTGTCCAAGGACGGCAACCCGGACATCTATGTGATGAACGTGGCATCGCGTCAGATCAGCCGCGTTACCGCCGGCCCGGGCATCAATACCGAACCGTTCTGGGGCAAGGATGGCAACACCCTGTACTTCACTTCCGACCGTGGCGGCAAGCCGCAGATCTACAAGCAGTCGGTCAGCGGTGGTGGTGCCGAGCGTGTGACGTTCGTGGGCAACTACAACGCCAACCCGAAATTGTCGGCAGACGAAAAGACCCTGGTGATGATCCATCGCCAGCAGGGCTTCACCAACTTCAAAGTGGCGGCACAGGACTTGCAGCGAGGAAGTGTAAAGATTCTCTCGGAGACGAGTCTTGATGAGTCGCCCACTGTTGCGCCAAACGGCACCATGCTAATCTACGCCACCCGCCAGCAGGGCCGGGGAGTCTTGATGCTCGTGTCGCTTAATGGCCGCGTGAGGCTCCCACTTCCTACCGCTCAAGGCGAAGTCAGAGAACCGTCCTGGTCCCCTTACCTGAACTGATTGCGGCGTAATACGTTTTGCTTAACACACTGGGGTTTCATTAGGAGTTTCACGATGGAAATGCTGAAGTTTGGTAAATTTGCTGCGCTGGCTCTGGCCATGGCTGTAGCTGTAGGTTGCTCCTCGAAGGGCGGTGACAATGCTGGTGAAGGCGCTGTCGACCCGAACGCTGGCTACGGTGCCAACACTGGCGCTGTCGACGGCTCCCTGAGCGAAGAAGCCGCCCTGCGCGCAATCACCACCTTCTACTTCGAATACGACAGCTCGGACCTGAAGCCAGAAGCCATGCGCGCTCTGGACGTTCACGCCAAGGACCTGAAGTCCAACGGCAACCGCGTTGTTCTGGAAGGCAACACCGACGAGCGCGGCACCCGCGAGTACAACATGGCTCTGGGTGAGCGTCGTGCCAAGGCCGTTCAGCGTTACCTGGTTCTGCAGGGCGTTTCCCCTGCTCAGCTGGAACTGGTTTCCTACGGCGAAGAGCGTCCAGTTGCCACCGGCAACGACGAGCAGTCCTGGGCTCAGAACCGTCGCGTAGAACTGCGTAAGTAAGTTCCTATGCGAAAGTGCCGCCGTGCTGTAACCGTCCTCGCACTCAGCCTTCCGCTTTCAGCGTGGGCTGCGGTTCCTGTAGTAGATGACAACGCAGGTGCTTATCCACCTTCGGGTTATGGCACGAGCGGCGCCTATGCCGGGGCAGGGGCTTCGACCCCTGCCTCGGCACAGGGCCAGCTGTTCATGCAGCTGCAACAGATGCAGGATCAGCTTTCCCGCCAGCAAGGCATCATCGAAGAGCTGCAAAACGATGTGTCGCGCATGAAGCAGGAAAACCTGGAGCGATACCAGGACCTGGACCGTCGCATCAACAGTGGTGCCGCGCCTGCCGCGACCCCCGATAATTCCTCCACCGGTGGTGCATCCGATGCCGCCGCCGGTGCCGCAGCTGGCGCCGCAGGCGCAGCTGCGCAACAACCGGCCGCCAACAGCGAACCGGGCGATCCGGCGAAAGAGAAGCTCTATTACGATGCGGCCTTCGACCAGATCAAGCAAAAGGACTTCGACAAGGCCAGCCAGGCGTTCAACGCCTTCCTGCGCAAGTACCCGAACAGCCAGTATGCCGGTAACGCGCAGTACTGGCTGGGTGAAGTGAACCTGGCCAAGGGCGATCTGCCTGCTGCCAGCCAGGCCTTCGCTCAGGTCAGCCAGAAGTACCCGAAACACAGCAAGGTGCCGGATTCGCTGTACAAGCTGGCCGATGTCGAGCGCCGCATGGGCCACACCGACAAGGTCAAGGGCATCCTGCAGCAGGTGATTACCCAGTACCCCGGCACCTCCGCCGCACAACTGGCGCAACGCGACCTGCAGAAGCTCTAGGCTGCACCCTTCGAAAGAAACCCGCGCCAGTCGCGGGTTTTTTCGTTAGAATCATTGCCCTTTTTCTTACTACGCTGTTGCGGATAACGCTATGTCGAGTCCGCGACAGTGCCTGACGGAGGCGGACAGCCTGTTTAGCTGTCACGCCCGTGGCGAGCATGCAAGACACATTACGCATCACCGAAGTCTTTTACTCTTTGCAGGGTGAAACACGAACTGCTGGGCTGCCCACGGTTTTCGTGCGCCTCACCGGTTGTCCCCTGCGCTGCCAGTACTGCGACAGTGCCTACGCCTTCACGGGCGGTACTATTCGCAGCCTCGATTCGATCATGGAGCAGGTGGCCGGCTTCAAGCCGCGCTATGTCTGCGTCACCGGTGGCGAGCCGCTGGCTCAGCCGAACGCCTTGCCGCTGCTCAAACGCCTTTGCGACGCCGGTTACGAGGTATCGCTGGAAACCAGTGGCGCCCTCGACATCTCGGGCACCGATGTGCGCGTCAGCCGCGTGGTCGACCTCAAGACCCCAGGATCCGAAGAGTCGCACCGCAACCGCTACGAAAACATCGAGCAGCTGACCCGCAATGACCAGGTCAAGTTCGTCATCTGCTCGCGCGAAGACTACGACTGGGCGGTCTCCAAGCTGATCCAGTACAACCTGGCCGAGCGCGCCGGTGAGGTGTTGTTCTCGCCCAGCCATCACCAGGTGAGTGCCAGCGACCTGGCCGACTGGATCGTTGCCGACAACCTGCCCGTGCGTTTCCAGATGCAGTTGCACAAGCTGCTGTGGAACGACGAACCCGGACGTTGATTGAGAGTAAAAGCACATGACTGAGAAACGCGCGGTAATCCTC
Organism: Pseudomonas sp. NPDC089752; assembly: GCF_044748725.1. Lineage (NCBI taxonomy): Bacteria > Pseudomonadati > Pseudomonadota > Gammaproteobacteria > Pseudomonadales > Pseudomonadaceae > Pseudomonas > Pseudomonas sp. NPDC089752. Next base: position 439,648 of record NZ_JBIVGP010000002.1, on the reverse strand, counting down.
CTGTCTGGCGGCCTCGACTCGGCCACCGTGGTAGCCATGGCCAAGGCCGAAGGCTACAGCTGCTACACCATGAGCTTCGACTACGGCCAGCGCCACCGTGCCGAATTGAATGCTGCGGCTCGCGTTGCACGCGACCTCGGCGTCGTCGAGCACAAGGTCATTGGCCTGAACCTCGACGGCATCGGCGGCTCGGCGTTGACCGACAGCAGCATCGATGTGCCGGAAACACCCGGCGAGGGCATTCCAGTCACATACGTGCCGGCACGCAACACCGTGTTTCTGTCGCTGGCCCTGGGCTGGGCAGAGGTACTGGAAGCGCGCGACATCTTCATTGGCGTCAACGCGGTGGATTACTCCGGGTACCCGGATTGCCGTCCTGAGTTCGTCGAGGCGTTCGAGCGCATGGCCAACCTCGCGACCAAGGCTGGTGTCGAAGGGCAGGGCTTCCGCATCCAGGCGCCGTTGCAGAACCTGAGCAAGGCGCAGATCGTGCAAGCAGGGATGGCCCGTGGTGTCGACTACAGCCTGACGGTTTCCTGCTACCAGGCTGATGACGATGGCCGTGCCTGCGGCAAGTGCGACAGCTGCCGTCTGCGTGCCGATGGCTTCAAGGCTGCCGGGGTAGCAGACCCAACGCGCTATGTTTGAAAAAATCTGATGGGGTGTTGATTTCTCGTTAGAAATCAGTATTATACGCGCCATCCAACGGGTCGTTAGCTCAGTTGGTAGAGCAGTTGGCTTTTAACCAATTGGTCGTAGGTTCGAATCCTACACGACCCACCATATGCAAAGCGGTTCGTGAGTATTGGAGGCGGGGCTTGCCAGAGCCAGTTTCTAGTCTTGCAGCCCTACGAGGCGATCACTAAGCTCGCTTTCGTGTGTCAATATGAATAGCCCGCCAGTGATGGCGGGCTTTTTCGTCTCAGCGATGTGTCGCCGCGCATCGCCATGCTGGCATTTCAAACTTGCCCCACCCCCCGTCTGACTTTCTCCAACAACTCCCCCAGCCGAAACGGCTTCACCAGCATATCCATCCCTTCCCCTAGAAACGCCTGCCGGTCCCGCGCCTCATCCGCATAGCCCGTCATGAACACCACGGGCAGCCCTGGCCGATACGTCCTGGCCATATCTGCCAACTCCCGCCCACTCAACGTCGGCAATCCCACATCGGTCAACAGCAAATCCGGCCCCGGCTCCAGCCGCAACTGATCGAGCGCCTCATCGATCGTCGAGGCCAAGGTGCAGCGGTACCCCGCGTCAGTCAACGCTTCAGCCACCGACAAGCGCACCGAAGCCATGTCCTCGACGATCAGCACATGCTCACCATTGCCCCGCACATCTTCCGCAGCCTCTCGGTGCGGGGGCACCGCGCAGTCTTCGGTGGCGGGCAACATCAAGGTCACTTCCGTGCCTTGGCCCAGCACACTGCGCAACTCGACATGCCCGCCCGACTGGCGGGCAAAGCCGTAAATGGTCGACAAGCCCAAGCCGGTCCCCTGTCCAAGCGGCTTGGTGGTGAAGAACGGGTCGAAGACCTTGTCCAGCAGCTCAGGCTCGATGCCGCTGCCGTCGTCGCGCACCGTCACCGCCACGTAGGGCCCGTCACGCAGGTTAGGGTCGCCGTGCACCAGCGCCGCGCAGGTCTTGACCCAGATATGCCCGCCTTTGGGCAGGGCGTCACGGGCATTGATCACCAGATTGAGCACGGCGCTCTCCAGCTGCACGGGATCGACCAGAGCGGTGGTGGCGTGGGCCGATAAATCCAGGGAAAGGGTGATGCGTTCGCCGATGGTGCGGGCGAGCAATTCTTCCAGCGAGCCGACGTGCTGGTTGACCTCCACCGGGCGGGTGTCCAGCGGCTGCTGACGGGCGAAGGCGAGCAGGCGCTGGGTGAGCACGGCGGCGCTGCTGGCGGAGCTCAGGGCGGCGTCGACGTACTTGGGCACCTTTTCCGTGCGGCCTTCGACCACGCGTTTGCGAATCAGCTCGAGACTGGTGATCACCCCGGTCAACAAGTTGTTGAAGTCGTGAGCGATGCCGCCGGTCAGGCTGCCCAAGGCATCCATCTTCTGCAGTTGCAGCAGCTGGGCTTCGGTGCGGGCGCGCTCGGCGACTTCCTTGGCCAGCTGGGTGGTGGCGTCGTCCAGGCGGGCCAGGTGCGAGCGTTCGCGGTGGCGGTGTTCGGTGATGTCTTCGACGAACACCAGGCACAGGCCGGGGGTACGGTAAGGCGAGAGCTGCCATTCGGTGTCGCGCGCTTCGCCGTGCAAGCGCATGCCGAGGTTGCCGCGCCAGCGCTTGCCGGCGCGCAGGTGCTGGCGCAGTTCTTCAAGCGCCAGCGCCTGGCCGTCGGCGAAACATTCGCGCAGCTGTTGCGGGTCGCGGTTGTCTTGTACCAAGTGGGTGAAGGCGTGGTTGCATTCATGCACCTTGAGCTCGGCATCGAGCACGGCGATGGGCGCCGACACACTGCGGAATATTTCCTGGAAGCGCGCCTCGCTTTCGCGCAATGCCCGTTCGCTGTCGCGTACCCGCAGCAGGGTACGCAGGGTGGCCAGCAACACGTCCGGGTCCACAGGGTGGATCAGGTAGGCGTCAGCACCGGCGTTGAGGCCGGTGATGATGTCGCCGCTCTGGATCGACGCGGCCGACACATGAATCACCGGCAACAACGCGGTGCTGGCGTCTTCGCGCAGCAGCCGGACGATATCGAAGCCGCTCATGTCGGGCAGGTTCACATCGAGAATCAGTGCATCCACCTGCTGCTCACGGATCAACGCCAGCCCCTCGCCGCCGGTGCCGGCTTCCAGCACCTCGTAACCATGCACGTCCAGACGCCGGCGCAAGGCGTAGCGAGTGGCCGCATTGTCGTCGACGATCAGCAGGCGCACGTCAGGTTTCATCGGTGTTCTCCTGGGCGAGGGCCAGCGGAATGATCACATAGAAGCATGAACCGATCCCGGGCTCGCTGCTCACGCCCACCTCACCGCCCAACAGGCTGGCGAAGCGCTTGCACAACGACAGGCCCAGGCCGGTGCCACGCAGGCGTTTCTGCAGCGGGGAGTCGACTTGGGCGAAGTCTTCGAACAGGGTATTCAACAGCCCGGCAGGGATGCCGATACCGGTGTCGCTGACGGCGAAGCGGATGTGGTTATCGCCCTGCAGTTGTGCAGAAACCCGCACTTCGCCACGTGAAGTGAACTTCACAGCGTTGGAGATGAAATTGCGCAGGATCTGCGCCAGCTTCTTGTCGTCGGTGTACAGCCTGGGCAGGCCAACCGGTTCCTCGAAAATCAGGTCCACCGCACTGGCGTCGACAATCGGCCGGAACATGCCGCGCAACGCTGCGAACAGGTCGAGCATGTCGAACCAGGCCGGCGAGATGGTGATGCGCCCAGCTTCGATCTTGGCGAGGTCGAGCAGGTCGTCGACCATGTCCGACAGCTCGCGTGTCGCCGTGCTGACGAACGCCACCTGGCGGTGTTGCTCCTGGGACAATGGGCCGTCCAACTCGTCGGCGAGCAGGCTGGTGATGCTCAGGATCGAGCCCAGCGGGGTACGGAACTCGTGGCTCATGTAGGACAGAAAGCGGCTTTTCAGGTCCGATGCCTGGCGCAGTTGCTCGGCCTGTATATCCAGCTCGGCATACAGCGCCAGTACGCCCTGATTGGTCTCTTCAAGTTCGGCGCGCAGCGCTTCGTTTTCGGCTTGCAGGCGGGCCACCAGTGCCGCCTGGTCGGTTGCGGGTTCAGCCATGGGAGGGCTCCAGGTCGACGACCAGTACCGTCACGTCATCCCGCCCACGGCAGAAGTCACGGTGCAGCACGGTCGCGATCACGGCCGGGTGGCGATGCACCAGGCCAGGGTAGTCAGCAAGGTTCCAGCGTGATTGCAGGCCATCGCTGTACAGAATGAGCAGAGTGCCGTTCACCTGAGCGTAGTCGAAAGCCTGCGCCTTGCGGTATTGGCCGCCGACGATGCCCGGCAGCGAGGCCAGGCCACGGGTTTGCGTGCCGTGGATCAGGCTGGCGCCGATGTTGCCGATGCCGGTGAACGTCAGACGGTTGATGCGCGCATCATGCTGGGCGACTGCCACGGCGCCACCGCGGGTGCCAGCCATCGCCTGATGCAAGCGTTCGATCAGCAGCAAGGGGTCGATGAACGCGTCGGCGGCAAATGCCTCGGCGCCTGCCTGCGCGGCCGTCTCGGCGTCTGGCCCGTGGCCCAGGCCGTCCACCAGCAATGCGCTGAGGCGGTGGCCGTCGAGCGCCACGTGCCAGGTGTCGCCACAGGCCGGGTCGTCATGCAGGGCGTGATGACTGACGCCGATACGCAAGTCAACCGCTGCGTTCTGGCGCCGGTACAAGCGCGCCAGAATCACCGAGCCGCGGGCGTCGCTGTGTACATCGAACACCTGGGCCAGGCGTGCGATGGCGCCCAGGCCAATGCCCTGGGTGCCGCCGGTGGAGTAGCCATCGGTCAGGCAGGTCGCGGTATCGAAGCCCTGCGCCCGGTCCACGGCCAGCAGCTCGATGCCATGGCCGTCGGCGCCTGGCACTGCGCGCAGGTGCAATTCGCCGCGCTGTGCATGTTTGAGCACGTTGCTGGCGAGCTCGGTGGCCAGCAGCGCTACACGCCCTGAGTCCTCGGGGTCGAAACCTTGTTGCTCGGCCAGTTTCTGCGCCATACGCCGGGCGTGGCCAACCTGGCTGCTGTCTTCCAGCGGCAGCACCAGCGTGCGGCTTGCGCGTATGTTCATGTCCATCGCGTAATCGTCACCCGGGTACCTTCGCCTGGCGCGGTGTCCAGCTCGAACTCATCGACCAGGCGCCGGGCACCGGTCAGGCCCAGACCGAGGCCGTTGCCCGAAGTCCAGCCGTCGGTCAGCGCCAGTTTGATGTCGGGGATGCCGGGGCCCTCATCGCGGAACACCAGGCGCAAGCCTGTACGCCCGGCCTCTTCCAGCACCTGCCAGTCCATGTCGCCGCCACCGCCGTACACCACGGTGTTGCGCGCCAGCTCACTGACGGCAGTCACCAGCTTGGTGAGGTCGACCAGGCGCATGCCGCATTCGCCAGCGAGCTTGCGCGCCAATTGGCGGGCCAGTACTACATCCTGCTCGATTCGCACCGGCAGGCTGCCGCTCTCCTGGGCGTTCATGCGCGCCTCACAGTCTGGCGCAGCCGCTGCATGCCGCGCTCGACGTTCAGGGCGGTGCTGACGCCCGGCAGGTTCAGGCCCAGCTCCACCAGGGTAATGGCAACGGCCGGCTGCATGCCTACCACCATTACCTGAGCGTCCATCAGCCTTGAAAGGCTGGCGATGTCGGCGATCATCCGGCCGATGAACGAATCGACCATGTCGAGGGCGGAGATATCGATCAACAGGCCTCGGGCAGAGGTGCTGCTGATGCGATCGGTGAGGTCGTCCTGCAGGCGCATGGCCAGTTCGTCATGCATGTCGACCTGGATGGTCACCAGCAGGAATTCACCCATTTGCAGGATCGGAATCCGTTCCATGGCTTACACCCGCTCGGCCAGGCTCACACCCAGGCGCGACAGGGCCAGTTTCAACGCGTCGGCAAGGTTGGCCTTGGTGGTCAAGGTGCCGAGGTCGAGCCCCAGATGCACGATGGTCTGAGCGATCTGCGGACGTACGCCGCTGATGATGCAATCTGCGCCCATCAGACGGATCGCGGTGACCGTCTTGAGCAGGTGCTGGGCCACCAAGGTGTCGACGGTCGGCACGCCGGTGATGTCGATGATGGCGATTTCCGAGCCGGTGTCGACGATGCGCTGCAGCAGCGACTCCATCACGGTCTGGCTGCGCTGCGAGTCCAGGGTGCCGATAAGCGGCAAGGCCAGCACGCCGTCCCACAGCTTCACCACTGGCGTGGACAACTCCAGCAGCTCTTCCTGCTGGCGCTTGATCACCGCCTCGCGGGTTCTCTGGTACGTGCGGATGGTATGCATGCCCATGTTGTCGAGCAGCTCGGACATCACCCACAGTTGCTCGGCCAGGCGCCCGGGCTCGTTGCTGTAGTGAGCCTGCAGGAGGCCGAACAACGGGCCTTTGAGGCCGAAGATGAAGAACACCGTCTGGTGTGAATCATGGCCGAGCTGGGCTCGGCTGGCGGAGAGTTTTTCAAGGAACCGCCGGGCTTCGTCCCAACCGGTCGCGGCGATGTTGTTGCCGCTGTCTGATTGCAGGCCCTCGATCAGCAGTTGCAGAAACTCGCGGGTTTCCTGGCTGAGCATCTGCTCTTTGATGTTGCGCGTGGCGCCGCTGGCTTCCAGGCCCGATATCCACTCATCGAGCAATTGCGCCTGATGGGTCTTGATCGCTTCCAACGTGCTGCCGTGCAGTGCTGCCATGTGCCTTTCGCTCCTGTGCGTTAAGGCCGGCATCCCCATGTGCTCGCCGGCCTGCAAAAAATGACATCAGCGCTATTAAATAGTTGTGGAATACGGAAAGATAGTTGCAACACGCCACCTTGGCGCGTCGCAGCAGGCCAAGGCCTGTCATTTACTCTGCCCAAGCCGGGTCGCCAGTGAATACTACGGTGATCCAGCGATCCGGTCCTTCACCTCCCACGGCACCGCCGATCTCATCACGCAGCGCATCCCATTCGGCAATCGAGCGGGCTGGCATGTCGGTGGGCACGATGAAGTACAGTTCGATCTCGCGTGAACGCCCGACCTTGGCCACATAGGCCTTGTAGGATTGCAGGCCATGCTTGGCGACAAACTGCTGGGCGACTGTGTCGACATGTAGCTTGAGATCGCCAGGCGTCACCAGGAAGATTTCCGCTAGCGCCTGGCGCACCACCGACAGTGGCAGCGGAATGATCACCAGGCACACCAGGGCAAGGACGGCCGGGTCAATGTAGGGCGATACCCATTCCCATCGCGTGCCTTGTACGGCAAAGCCGAAGCAGAAGGCGATCAGCAGGGCGGCGGTAATGCTGGCCGACATCACCCAGCCTTTGACGTCCATGCGTACGAAGTCGGAGTTCAACTTGCGGTTGGCGCGCGCCTCGACCACGGCGATGGTCGCGCAGGCGATTACCGTCAGCACGGCATAGACCATGGCGATGCCGAACTCCAGATGGCGGCCGCCCTGCAGGACGCTGCTGACGGCGTTGATCAGTGCGTAGATGGCCACGCCGCTGAGCAGGATGCCGTTCAATGCCAGGACCATCGGCTCCAGGTGCCAGAAGCCCATGGTGAAGCGCTCGCGCAGCTTGCGTGACAGCTGCAGGCTGGTGGCGTGGGAGGTGATCAGCTTGACCACCACCAGCGACAGACCGCTCATGCTGGCGTCGACCAGGGAGTAGACGCCGTCGAAGATGATCGAAAACGAGCCAGAGGCCAGGCCGAATGCGATGCCGATGGTGGCGATGAACAGGGTGACGGCGATCGAGGTGCGTAGCAGGCCCTGCTCGCTGGTGATGTCGAAGAAATGTTGTTTGTGTGGTGCTTCCATGGGTAAAACTCATTCAAAAGGTGGGTTGCCTGAGCCGGCCTATTCGCGGGCAAGCCCGCTCCCACAGAGTCCACTGCAAGCACGGTCCCTGTGGGAGCGGGCTTGCCCGCGAAGAGGCCGGTACAGACTAAACGCGAAACTGTTCCATCAAGGCTTGCTGCTGGTTGGCCAGGCGATTCAAAGCCTGACTGATCCGCGCCGACTCATCCGCCTGGCCCGACAGCGATTCTGTCACATCACGAATACCGGCCACGTTACGGTTCACTTCCTCTGCCACCGCGCTCTGCTCCTCGGCCGCCGAAGCGATCTGCAGGTTCATGTCGCTGATCACCGCCACAGCCTCACCAATCCGTTGCAAAGCCGGGAGCGCCTGTTCCATGCGGGTAGCGCTGGCCTGAGCCTGGCGCTGGCCTTCGTGCATGGCGCCGACGACATCCTGGGTACCTTGCTGGAGGCCTTCGATCACCTGACGGATCTCTTCCACCGACACCTGGGTACGCTGCGCCAAGCTACGCACTTCGTCGGCAACCACGGCAAAACCACGGCCGGCCTCTCCGGCGCGGGCGGCTTCGATGGCGGCGTTGAGCGCCAGCAGGTTGGTCTGCTCGGCGATCGCGCGGATCACCTCGAGCACCGAGCCGATCTGTTCGCTGCGGTGCTCCAGAGCACGAGCCTCGTCCATGGCGGTGTTCATGTCAGCTGCCAGCTGGTCGATGGCCTGGCGGGTGCTGGCAATAAGCTGCAAGCCTTCGCGGCTGGCCTGGTCGGCGCCGCGTGCGGCCTGGGCCGCTTGCGCTGCGTTGTGGGCGACGTCCTGGGCAGTGGCGCTCATCTCGTTGGCGGCGGTGGCCACCTGTTCGATCTCGCGCTGTTGCTGCTGCATGCCATTGCTGGTCTGGCTGGCGATGACGGCGGACTGGTCGGCGGTGCCGCGGGCTTCCTGCAGCGAGCCTTTGACCTGGGCGATCACCGGTTGCAGCTTGTCGAGGAAGCGGTTGAACCAGCCGCTCAGTTGGCCGAGTTCGTCCTGGCGGGCGTAGTCCAGGCGGCGGGTCAGGTCGCCTTCGCCGCTGGCGATGTCTTCCAGGCGGGCAGCCACGGCCAGGATTGGCCGGGTTACGCCGCGTGCGGTCAGCCATACCAGCAACAGGCCAAGCACTGCGGCGCCCAACCCGATGAAGAGGCTGGTCAGGTTGGCGCTCTGGTTGTGTTCACCCAGGCGCTGGTTGAGGGCGACGGCGGGTGCTTGCAGTGCTGCTTCGGGCAACTCCAGCATCACCTGCCAGGGCGCTGCGCCAGGGATCGGCGCGAAGGGGCGGGCCACGCGCAGCAAACCCTGGGCGACATCGTTGTCCAGCGGCTTGCCCAGCTTGCCCGCGTCACGGCTGTGGCCGGCGAGCAACCCGTTGTTACTGACGATGCTCACCTGGCCCTGGCCGTCGAACAGTTCCTGGCGTCCATCGAGGCTCAGCTGTTGCAGGTTGTCCAGGCCGATATCCAGGCCCACCACGCCCACCACCTTGCCGTTCTCCAGCAGGGGCAGGGCGATGCTGGTCATCAGCACCTGGCGGCCGTTGACTTCGTCCAGATACGGCTCCACCACGCAGGCTCTGGCGGTTTCCTGGGGGCAGGTCAGCCAGCGGTTTTGCGCGACACCATTGGTGCCGACGGTGCCGTCGGCAAGCATCGATTCCGGCATGGCCTCGCGTTCGAGTGTGCCTGGGCTTGGTTGCGACCAGTACAGCGAGAAGCGCCCGCTGTCGTTGCTGCCAACGGCTTCCTGGGCGACGAACTGGCTGTCCTGGTGGTCCAGCGCATTGGCTTGGAATACCAGATACAGGCCGATCACATCCGGGTTGACGGCCAGGCTGGCACGGGCTTCGCGGGTCAGTTCAGCGCGCAGGTCGCTGCCGCCATGAGCCTTCAGCACTTGCACCAGGCGGGAAAAGCCATTGGCGTACTGATAGGCATCCATGAAATAGCGCTGGATGCGCAACGTCTGGGTTTCGGCATGGGCCTGCAGGCGCAGGCGCGCGCTGTGTTCGAGCATTTCACTGTTGGCCTGGCTGACCAGGGCTGCGCTGCGCTGTGCCTGGGTCAGCGAGGTCGCCACCAGCAGGGCGACGATGGCCAGCAGGCACAGGCCGGCGAGCAAGGTGATCTTCCACTGGATGGAGAGGCGACGCAGCAGCATGGGATCTTTCCTTTTCGAGCAACAACAACGCCCGCGTTCAGGCGCGGGCGTTGTCGGCAGCGTGATGATTCAGTCGTGGTTATTCCGCCACATAATTCGGCGGCGCGGCGGTGAACGCCTTGGTCAGCCAAGCCAGGTACACCAGGCCCAGCGCTGCCCAGACGCCGCCGAACATCAGCGAGTGCGGGTTCAGGTCAAGCCACAGCGAGACGATGATGCAGAAGCCGATAGTCGGCAGCACCAGATAGACCAAGTTGTTTTTCAGACCCTGACGATTGCCTTCGCGCAGGTAGCAGTGGTTGATCACCGACAGGTTGACGAAGCTGAACGCCACCAGCGCGCCGAAGTTGATGATCGAGGTGGCGGTGACCAGGTCGAAGAAGATCGCCGACAGCGAAATCAGGCCGACCACCGCGATGTTCATCACTGGGGTTTTGTAACGCGGGTGCAGGCGGGCGAAGATACCGGCCGGGATCACCTTGTCGCGGCCCATCACATACAGCAGGCGCGAGACGCTGGTTTGCGAGGCCAGGCCGGACGCGATGGTGTTGATCACGGTGCAGGCGATGAAGATCGACTGGAACAGCTTGCCGCCGACGTACAGGGCGATTTCCGGCAGGGCGGCTTCCTGGTCGTGGAAGCGGCTCATGGTCGGGAAGTAGGCCTGGATGAAGTACGACACGGTGATGAACACCAGGCCGCCGATCAGTGCGGTAAGGAAGATCGCCCGGGGGATGGTCTTGGCCGGGTCGCGGGTCTCTTCCGACAGGCAGGTCACTGCGTCGAAGCCCAGGAACGAGAAGCACAGGATGGTCGCGCCGGCGGCCAGGGCGCTGAACTGGGTCTGGCTGTCGGCGAACGGCAGCAGGCTCCAGGCCGTGCCCAGGCCTTCGCCCTGGTCCAGGCCGCGCACGCAGAGGTAGATGAACACGGCGATGATCGCTACCTGCACGGCCACGAACAGCAGGTTGAAGTGCGCCACCAGGTTGACGCTGCGCATGTTGATCAGGCTGATCAGGGTGACGAAACCGGCCACCCAGATCCACTCAGGTACTTCGGGGAACATCGCCGAAAGGTAGAGCTTGGCCAGCAGGGCGTTGACCATTGGCAGCAGCAGGTAGTCGAGCAGTGACGACCAGCCAACCAAGAAGCCCACGTGCGGGTTGATCGCGCGCTGGGTGTAGGTATAGGCCGAGCCCGATTGCGGGAAGCGCCGCACCAGGGTGCCATAGCTCACTGCGGTGAACAGGATGCCGGCCAGCGCCAGGATGTAGGCGCTGGGCACGTGGCCTGCGGTTATCCCGGAGACGATGCCGAAGGTGTCGAACACGGTCATCGGCGTCAGGTAAGCCAGGCCGATGATGATCACGTGCCAGAGGCGCAGGGTTTTACGGAGTTGGCCGTTGCCGGTGGCGTTGTGATCAGGCTGCATGCTGGCGTGGCTCCTGCTGTTGGGCGTGAACGGCGGGCACGGGGGGTTGCGCATGCGGCAGGGGCGAGCGGGAGGGCTCCATGTTATTCACCTTTTATGTTGGAGCGGCGGGAGGCGCGCATAGGTAGGCGCGCTAAGTGGTGAAAATAAAAAACGATGGGTAGGTGGGTGTCAAGTTAAACATGACAAGATGTTACTAAATCGAAATATTTATCGATTTTTAACCCGTTATGTTCGGTATTTGCGCGCTTTTTTGCGATTTTGATCGATGTGGATGTCCGTAAAATTTAACGAGTAAGAGGTTTCCTTGTGCAGTGTCGGATACTGCCTAAATGCGTGATTTCGTCTCGTCGGCGATCACTTGGGCGAGATCGGGGTGATACTATTTCGCACCCGCGCAGCCTTCCAGCTGCCAATCCGGCCATATGGACATCAATCGGTTCAATTCATGAAGAAATCAGTAGGCATCCTCTCCGGCCTGGCCATCGCCATTGCCGTCGTCACCACCGCTGGCGCCTGGTACACCGGCAAACAGCTGCCTGAGCAGCTGGAGCACTCCATCAGCCGTGGCAACGCCCAGCTGAAAAAGGCCCTGGTCGGGGTGGGCGGCAACATGACCCTCGAATTGGCTTCGCTGGAGCAGCATTTCTTCAGCAGCACCGCGCACTATCGGCTCAAGGCTCGCGACATCCACTTGTCCGATGGCCAGACGGTCGATTTCGAGGTGGGTGTCACCGATCAGATCGAGCATGGGCCGTTCCCGTGGTCGCGGGTCAAGGCGTTCAAGCTGATGCCAGTGCTCGCGGCCAGCAACAGTGCGCTGGACAAGGACGACTTCACTGCGCCGTGGTTCGCCGCTGCGGGTGACAAGGCCCCGGTGACCTCGCAGACCAGCATCGGCTTTGGCGGCAACGTCGATGGCAGCATCCTGCTGGAGCCGGTCAAATTGACCGAGGACAACGGCAGTACCCTGGACTTCTCGGGCATGCGCCTGGCAATCAGCGGTGACGAATCGGGTAATGCGTCGAAATTCCATGGCACAGCCGATCGTTTCGAAATGAAATTGGTGGGCGAAGATCACCCACCCGCCACCTTCGAACTGAAGGGGCTGAAGATCGGTGGCAACCTGGCGGCCACCCAGCATGACGCGATCTATGTCGGCGCCCTGGATGTGCTGTTGGCAGAAGCCAAGGCGACCTTGGGGCCGAAGCAGCAAGTGCTGCTGCTCAAGGGCCTGGAGCAGAACGCCGTGCAATCGCTGGACGGCCCGGATACCGTAGGTGGCCGTGTGGATTACAAAGTGGCGGACATCACCTGGGACGGCCGCGCGGTCGGCAGTGGGCAGATGGCGGTGAGCATCAAATCGATCAACGCCCCGGCCCTGCAGTCGTTGTCGCAGTGGTACCAGGCGCATTTGCCAGAGTTCCAGGCGGCCGCCGCTGCCGGGCAGCCATTCCCGGAAATCCAAATGGGCGACGCAGAGAAAGCCAAGTTCCAGGGCGACCTGAAACAGCTGCTGGCGTCCAAGCCGCAGCTGGCGGTCGAAAACCTGTCGTTCAAGACGGCCAATGGCGAAAGCCGCTTCAACCTGACCATGGATTTCGCCAGCCCCACCTCCTTCGACCTGCCGTCCGACCAGTTGAGCAAGCAACTGATCACCCAGGTAAAGAGCAAGCTGTCGCTGTCCAAGCCGATGATCGGTGACCTGGCCACCTTGCAGGCGTTGCTGGAAGGGCAGACCGATGCCCAGGCGATCGCCATGCAGTCCAGCCAGGCCGGTGAAATGGTCGGCATGATGGCGCTGCAGAGTGGCATGGCCACGGTGCAGGGCAATGATGTGGTATCGAGCCTGCACTATGCCGATGGCATGGTCGACTTCAACGGCAAGAAGATGACTGTTGAAGAGTTCGCCATGATCCTCGCGGCGCACTTTGCGGCGATGCAGCCACAAGGCTGATTCTCCAAGCCTGTGCTCGCCTCTTCGCGGCTAAAGCCGCTCCCACTGAACCCCGCCCTGTGGGAGCGGCTTTAGCCGCGAAGAGGCCAGCACAGGCTCGACAAAAACCGCTTTTGAATTGTCACGATTGTCTGTAGCCTTCGGCGTCCGATAACAATCCGCGCCCGCAGAGGGCCGTGGCGGCATGCCTGCCGTCCGGCACCCCTAGCCGATCTGTCAGGGCCGGGTGATACACTCGATTTGACGCGCACGCGCGCCTGCAGGTCCAGCGATCATGACCCAGATTTCCGAACGCCTGTTGGTTCAGGCCCACCTCGACGCCAAGCAGCCCAACCCGCTGACAGCCGAGCAGGAGGCCGAATACCGTGCGGCCATCGCTGCCGAGCTCAAGGCACAGAACGCCGTATTGGTTGCCCACTACTACTGTGACCCGGTGATCCAGGCGCTGGCCGAAGAGACCGGCGGCTGCGTGTCCGACTCGCTGGAAATGGCCCGTTTCGGCAAGAACCACCCCGCCGAAACGGTGATCGTTGCTGGCGTGCGCTTCATGGGCGAAACCGCCAAGATCCTCACTCCGGAAAAGCGCGTGCTGATGCCGACCCTGGAGGCCACCTGCTCGCTCGACCTGGGTTGCCCGGTCGAAGAGTTCTCGGCCTTCTGCGACCAGCATCCCGAGCGCACTGTGGTGGTCTATGCCAACACCTCGGCGGCGGTCAAAGCCCGCGCCGATTGGGTAGTGACATCCAGCTGCGCGCTGGAGATCGTCGAAAGCCTGATGGACAACGGCGAGACCATCATCTGGGGGCCAGACCAGCATCTGGGCCGTTACATCCAGAAGCAGACCGGCGCTGACATGCTGCTGTGGGACGGTGCCTGCATCGTTCACGAAGAGTTCAAGTCGCGCCAGTTGGCCGACATGAAGGCGCTGTACCCGGATGCGGCAATTCTGGTACACCCCGAGTCGCCTGAGTCGGTGATTGACCTGGCCGACGCGGTGGGTTCCACCAGTCAGCTGATCAAGGCCGCGCAGACCCTGCCGAACAAGACGTTCATCGTCGCCACTGACCGTGGCATCTTCTACAAGATGCAGCAGCTGTGCCCGGACAAGGAATTCGTCGAAGCACCGACTGCCGGTAACGGCGCGGCCTGCCGCAGTTGTGCGCACTGCCCGTGGATGGCGATGAATACCCTGGAGCGGGTGCTGGATTGCCTGCGCAAGGGGACTAACGAGATTTTCGTTGACCCGGCGTTGGTGCCCAAGGCGATCAAGCCGTTGAACCGCATGTTGGACTTTACTCAGGCGGCTCGGCTCAAGTTGTCCGGTAACGCCTGACGCGAAACCGCGTCGCCTGCTTCGCGGGGCAAGCCCGCTCCCACAGAACATGGGGGTGAACCCTTGTGGGAGCGGGCTTGCCCCGCGAAAGGGCCGGCACTAGCGCCCCATCATTTCCTGCACCATGCGCCGCTGTTCCATGATCTCGCGCTGGCGCTGGTCGATCTGCGACGCCAGCGGGAAGTTGCTCCCCGCTCGGCGCTTGGCGTAATCCAGCTGCTGGATCGCCTGGTCAAAATCCCCCACCAAGGTGAAGTACTCGGCACGCGCCCGGTGCAGCCCGATGGTATTGCCCGACAAACCACGCACCTCGGCCATGTCGTACCACACGTCCGGGTCATCCGGCCGGCTTTTGAGCAAGTCGTTGAGTACCTTCTCGGCCTCGGCCGGCTTGTTCTGCTTGACCAGCAAATCGGCGCGCACCTGTTTCAGCGGGTAATTGCCTGGATACAGCCCCTGCATGCGCTCGGCCCGCTGCTGCGCATCGGTCAGGCGGTTGTTGGTGATGTCCAGATCGATCTGCGCCAGGTTGTAGGTGATGTCGTTGGGCGCCTTGGCCAGCAGCGGCTTGAGGTTCTCGCGTGCTTCATTGAGTTGGCCGCCTTTGATCTGTGCCAGGGCCAGGCCATAACGCGCGGCGTCCAGCTTGGGATCCTCGTCGAGCTGCGCGCGGAAACGCTTGGCTGCCAAACCCGGAGTACCTTCGTAGGTGAGGGCCACGCGGGCGCGAATAAGCTGGTAGCGCTGGCTATCCTCGACGCCACCCTTCGGCGCCTGTTCGGCGCGGTTGCGGGTGTCGGCGATACGCGATTCGGTCACCGGGTGAGTCAGCAGGAATTCCGGAGGCTTGGCGTCGAAACGGTACTGGCGCGCCAGGCGCTCGAACATGGTCGGCATGTTGCGCGGGTCGTAACCGGCCTTTTCCAGGTTCTGGATGCCGACGCGGTCGGCTTCCTGCTCGTTCTGCCGCGAGAAACGCCGCTGCTCCTGGATTGCCGCCGCCTGGGTACCGGCAATCATGCCGATGCCGGCATCACCGGCACCGCCGGCCGCCAGCACGATACCAGCCAGCAGCGCGGCCATCATCGGCAGTTGCATACGTTGCTGGGCTTCGACGCCACGGGCGAAGTGGCGTTGGGACAAGTGCGCCAGTTCGTGGGCCAGTACCGAGGCATACTCGCCTTCGGTCTGGGCATTGAGGAACAGCCCGCCGTTGACCCCGACGATGCCGCCGGGTGCGGCGAAGGCGTTGAGTTCGCGGCTATCGATGAGGATGAATTCCAGGCGCCGGTCCTGCAGCTGGCTGGTTTCGGCCAGGCGGTACACAGTGGTCTCGACGTAGTCTTTGAGCTGCGGGTCGTTCAGCTGATTGACCTGGCCGCGCAGCATGCTCAGCCAGGCGCGCCCCAGGTCGTGTTCCTGTTTCGGCGAGACGATCGCGGAACTGGCGTCGCCCAGTGATGGCAGGTCGTCCGCATGGCCGGGGAGGGCCATCAGGCAGGCCAGCGTCAGCAGGGTGGGGCGCAGTAGATTCATGCACGAAGCTCGCGTCGGATCAAAGCCCCTACTGTAGCCCGCTCGCACGTTGGCGACCAGTGGCGGTATCCTAGCGGACCTGTTACCAGACACGTCTGCCCCACGGCTGGAGAATCTTCGATGAGTGACACCCTGACCTGCGACGCCGAACTCGACGCCAGCGGGCTGAACTGCCCATTGCCGCTGCTCAAGGCGAAGATGGAGCTCAACCGCCTGGCCAGTGGCGCAGTGCTCAAGGTGATTGCCACCGACGCCGGCTCCCAGCGCGACTTCCGCACTTTTGCCAAGCTGGCCGGTCATACGCTGCTGCAGGAAACGGCCGAGGCCGGTATCTATACCTACTGGCTGCGCAAGGCCTGAGCTTCAACCTAAGGATCGTCAATGTTCAAAGTGCTTCGCGACTGGATGCATCGCTACTTCTCCGATGAGGAGGCGGTGGTGCTGGCGGTCCTGCTGTTTCTGGCCTTTACCGCGGTCCTTACCCTCGGCGGCATGCTTGCACCCGTGCTGGCGGGCATGGTGCTGGCGTTTTTGATGCAGGGGCTGGTCAATGCCCTGGAGCGCCTGCGGGTGCCGACGCGGCTGGCGGTGATGCTGGTATTCGCGCTGTTCATGGGGGCGCTGGCGGTGTTCCTGCTGGTGTTGGTGCCACTGCTCTGGCATCAGCTGATCACCTTGTTCAACGAACTGCCGGGCATGCTTGGCAAGTGGCAGTCGCTGCTGTTGCTGCTGCCCGAGCGCTACCCGCACCTGGTGTCGGACGAACAGGTGCTGCGTGCGATCGAGTCGGTGCGCGGCGAGATCGGCAAGTTCGGCCAATGGGCGCTGACCTTCTCGCTGTCGAGCCTGCCGCTGCTGGTCAACGCCATGATCTACCTGGTGCTGGTGCCGATCCTGGTGTTCTTCTTCCTGAAGGACCGCGTGCTGATCGGCCGTTGGGTCAGTGGCTATCTGCCGCGCCAGCGCAGCCTGCTGAACCGGGTGGGCAGCGAGATGAACCGGCAGATCGCCAACTACATTCGCGGCAAGGGCATCGAGATTCTGATCTGTGGGATCGCCACCTACATTGCCTTCATTACGCTGGGGCTCAACTACGCAGCATTGCTGGCGCTGCTGGTGGGCTTGTCGGTGGTGGTTCCGTATGTGGGGGCGGTGGTGGTGACTGTGCCGGTGACGCTGATTGCGTTGTTCCAGTGGGGCTGGGGCGACCAGTTTATCTACCTGATGACGGTGTACGCGATCATTCAGGCGCTGGACGGCAACGTGCTGGTGCCGCTGCTGTTCTCCGAGGCGGTCAGCCTGCACCCGGTGGCGATCATCTGCGCGGTGTTGTTGTTTGGCGGGTTGTGGGGCTTCTGGGGGATCTTTTTCGCGATTCCGCTGGCGACGCTGATCAAGGCGGTGCTGGATGCCTGGCCGCGGCAGGAGCCTGCTGTGGCGCCAATGCTTTAATTTCGAGGTGGCTTCTTCGCGGGCAAGCCCGCTCCCACAGGTGCTGCGCTGTGACTAAGTCCTGCACTGTCCTGTGGGAGCGGGCTTGCCCGCGAAGGGGCCTGAATCAGTTTCAAGCCTTGTTCAGGGCCTGGGCCGCCGCCAACACGGCATCCACATGCCCGGGCACCTTCACCCCGCGCCATTGCTGACGCAGCACCCCGTCCTTGTCGATCAGGAACGTGCTGCGGTCCACGCCCATGTATTCCTTGCCATACAGCTTCTTCAGCTTGATCACATCGAACAGCTGGCACAGCGCTTCGTCCTTGTCGCTGATCAGCTCGAACGGGAAGCCCTGCTTGGTCTTGAAGTTCTCGTGCGACTTGATGCCATCACGCGATACCCCGAACACCACGGTGTTGGCCGCCTCGAAGGCTGCATGCTGGTCGCGGAAACCCTGGCCCTGAGTGGTGCAGCCTGGAGTGCTGTCTTTGGGGTAGAAGTACACCACCACCTGGCGGCCCTTGAGCTCGGCCAGGCTGACCGTCTGGCCGCTGGTGGCCTGGGCCTGGAAGTCGGCGACGGGTTGCTCGAGTGCTACGGCCATGGTGGCTTTCCTTATACGGGGTTCTGTGGGCGCCAAGGTTCGATCAGCGCGTCCAGGTTGAGGGCGTCGGCAAAATCGAGGAACTGGTCGCGCAGCCAGCTGATCTGCGTGCCGGCCGGCAGGATCACGGTGAACTGAGCGTTGAGCATGCTGCTGCCGGTCTGTGGCGCCAGGTAGGTGTCGCAAGTCATCGCTTCCAGCTCGACACGATGGTCGAGGAAGAACTGGCACAGCTCGTTGATGATGTCCGGGCGATAGGCGGCGCTGACGTAGGCCACATAAGGCAGGGCCTGCGGGCGCACCTCCTGGTCGGCGCTGCGCACTACGTCGAGGGTCAGGCCGTGCTTCTTGCCCAGGCCCGGCAGGGTGGCTTCGAAGCGTGCCAGGGCATCCCAGCTGCCGCCGACCTGCAAGACCAGGGCGCTGGTCTCGCCATGGCGGCTCAGGCGCGAGGTGACGACCGCACAGCGGTTTTCGAAGGCAGCGCGGCTGAGGACGTTGGCCAGCTCCATCGGGTTGGGGCCCAAGGCACTGATGACAAGGAATTGTTCGCGGACGGTGGGGGTGGACATGCAGCATTCCTAAAGCGATGAGCGGTCGGTACAGGACGGGCGAAAGCCTCCTGTCGGCAGGGCCCGGGGCTCGCATGCGAGGACGTGGACGCTGGCCGGGGAGCAAGGTCGACGGCCCGGCGGGCCGCGCTGCACCGATCAAAGGGTCAAGGGTAGCGAAATAAGGCGCCGAGGGGAATGCTCCGCCCGCCTGCTTCGCTTGTGCAAGGCCGATGCCCCCAGTACCATTACCGCTCTCTTTTTCCGGCAGGAGCAGTTACATGATTGCGGGCAGTATGGTGGCATTGGTCACACCCATGGATGCACAAGGGCGTCTTGATTGGGGCAGCCTCGACAAACTTGTAGACTTCCACCTGGAAAATGGCACCCACGCGATCGTCGCTGTCGGCACCACCGGTGAGTCCGCCACCCTGGATGTCGAAGAACACATCCTGGTCATCAAGCACGTGGTCGAGCGCGTCAAGCACAGCAAGAAGCCGATCCCGGTGATCGCCGGCACCGGCGCCAACTCCACCGCCGAAGCCGTGCACCTGACCCAGAACGCCAAGAATGCCGGCGCCGACGCCTGCCTGCTGGTGGTGCCGTACTACAACAAGCCGACCCAGGAAGGCCTGTACCAGCACTTCAAGCACATCGCCGAAGCCGTCGACATCCCGCAGATCCTCTACAACGTACCCGGCCGCACCTCCTGCGACATGCAGGCCGAGACCGTGATCCGCCTGTCTACCGTGCCGAACATCATCGGCATCAAGGAAGCCACCGGCGACCTGGTGCGCGCCAAGGCCATCCTCGATGGCGTCAGCGATGACTTCATCGTCCTGTCCGGCGACGACCCGACTGCGGTCGAGCTGATCCTGATGGGCGGCAAAGGCAACATCTCCGTCACCGCCAACGTCGCCCCGCGCGAAATGGCCGACCTGTGCGAGGCCGCCCTTGAGGGGAATGCCGAGAAGGCCCGCGCAATCAACGAACAACTCATGCCGCTGCACAAAGACCTGTTCTGCGAAGCCAACCCGATTCCGGTGAAGTTCGCGCTCGTGGAAATGGGCCTGATGCACAAAGGTATTCGCCTGCCGCTGACCTGGCTGAGCGAAGGCTGTCACGAAAAAGTCCGTACTGCCTTGCGCCAGTCCGGCGTACTGGTTTAATCGAGGAAGTACACCGCATGAAGCGACTGGCTGGTCTTTCCGCGCTCGCCCTGATCATTTCCAGCACCAGTGGGTGTGGCTGGCTGTGGGGCGAGGATGGCTATTTCCGCGACCGCGGCAGCGATTACCTGCAGGCGCACCCAACCGCCCCAATGCAGCTGCCGCCGGACGCCAGCAACGTCAAGCGCCTTGACCCGCTGCTGCCGATCCCGCGCAACGTCGCCGACGATAGCGCCACGGGCGAATTCGAAGTGCCGCGTCCGCAACCCCTGACCGGCGGTGCCGAGGTCAGCGATTTCAGCCTGCAGCGCAGCGGCAACAGCCGTTGGGTGCTGGCCCAGCGTTCGCCTGCCGAAGTCTGGCCGGTGGCGCACCAGTTCTTCGAGGACAACGGTTTCCGTATCGCCGAAGAGCGCCCGCAAACCGGCGAATTCACCACCACCTGGCAGCGTTTCGACGAACTGTCGGCCTCGCTCGGCCAGCGCCTGGCGAGCACCGCCAGCAGCGGCGACAGCGAAGTGCGCGTGCGTGTTCGCATGGAACCCGGCGTGCAGCGCAACACCTCCGAGGTGTACGTCGTCAGCGTCGAGCGCCCGGCCGGCAGCACCGCCGACACGGCATTCCCGTCCACCTCCAGTAACACCGGCGCCGATGCGCTGCTGGTCGACGAAATGCTCGCCAGCATGAACCGCAACGCCGAGAAGGGCGGTTCGGTGTCCCTGCTGGCCGCGCGCGATTTCGATGCGCCAAGCCGCGTCAGCCTGAGTGAAGACGGCAGCGGCAACCCCGTGCTGTTCCTCGGCTCCGACCTGGACCGTGCCTGGTCCGGCGTGGGCCGTGCGCTGGAGCAGGGTGGCGAATGGCGCGTCGAAGACATCAACCGCAGCCTGGGCCTGTACTACATCAACCTGTCGGAAAAACCTGACGACAAGCAGAACCAGCCTGGCTTCTTCAGCCGCCTGTTCGGCAGCGAGCCGACCAAGGAAGAACGCGAAGCCCGTGCCGAGCGTTACCAGGTGCGCCTGAGCAAGGTTGGCGAGAGCGTGCAGGTGACGGTCGAGAAAAACATCAACACCGTGGCCCCGGCCGATGTCGCCCGCCGCGTGCTGAGCGCCATTCAGGACCACCTGGGTTAAGTGCGCTTCGCGGTACTCGGAAGCGGCAGCCAGGGAAATGGCACGCTGATCGCCAGCGGTGACACGTTCATCCTGGTCGATTGCGGGTTTTCCCTGCGTGAAACCGAGCGGCGCCTGGCGCTGCTCGGGGTGTCGGCAGCGCAACTGAGCGCCGTGCTGGTCACCCACGAACATGCCGACCACGTGCATGGGGTGGGCTTGCTGTCACGGCGCTACAATGTACCGGTCTACCTCAGCCAAGGGACGTTGCGCGGCCTGCGCAAGCCGGTGGAGGTGGCCGGTTTTCTCGCTTGTGGCGAGCGCCTGCAGATCGGCGCCCTGGAAGTGAGTGCGGCGCGGGTCGAGCACGATGCCTATGAGCCGCTGCAGTACGTCATCAGCGACGGCCGCCGGCGCTTCGGCATGCTCACCGACCTGGGCTCGTACGATGCACTGCTGCTGGAGCGTTACCAGGGCCTGGACGCATTGCTTATCGAAGCCAACCACTGCCGCGATTTGCTGGCACGCGGTCACTACCCGGTCTTCCTCAAGCAGCGGGTAGGTGGCATGCAAGGACATTTGAACAACCACCAGGCCGCGCGCCTGGTGCAAGAGTTGGGCTGGAACAACCTGCAACACCTGGTGCTGGCCCACCTCAGCAGCAAGAACAACCTGCCACATCTGGCCCGCCAGTGCTTCGTCGACACCCTTGGGTGCGACCCGGACTGGCTCCAGGTGGCGAATCAGGAACACGGGCTCGACTGGCGCGAAATCGCCTAGCCCAACCACTCAAGCAAGCGGAGCCCAATCATGGAAAAACGCGAAGAACTCTACCGCGGCAAGGCCAAATCGGTTTACAAGACCGACGACGCCGACCGCTTGATCCTGCTGTTCCGCAACGACACCTCGGCGTTCGACGGCAAGCGCATCGAACAGCTCGACCGCAAAGGCATGGTGAACAACAAGTTCAACGCCTTCATCATGCAAAAGCTCGAAGAAGCCGGCGTGCCGACCCAATTCGACAAGCTGCTGGGCGACAACGAGTGCCTGGTCAAGAAGTTGGACATGATCCCGGTCGAGTGCGTGGTGCGCAACTATGCCGCCGGCAGCCTGGTCAAGCGCCTGGGCGTGGAAGAGGGCATCAAGCTCGAGCCATCCACCTTCGAACTGTTCCTGAAGAACGACGAGAAGGGCGACCCGTTCATCAACGAATCCCACGTTGTCGCCTTCGGCTGGGGCACCGCCGAGCAGCTGGCAGAAATGAAGAAGCTGTCGCTGAAGGTCAACGAAGTGCTGAACAAGCTGTTCGATGACGCCGGCCTGCTGCTGGTCGACTTCAAGCTGGAGTTCGGCGTATTCCACGGCCAGATCGTCCTGGGCGACGAGTTCAGCCCGGACGGCTGCCGCCTGTGGGACAAGGAAACCCGCAAGAAGATGGACAAGGACCGCTTCCGTCAGGGCTTGGGCGACGTGATCGAAGCCTACGAAGAAGTTGCCAAGCGCCTGGGCGTGCCGCTGTAAGCGGCCTGTTCACGCAAGCGCCTGATACCACGCGATTTTTTTTGAAATAAAGGTTTGCGTTTTCAAAATTCGCTGGTATGATGCGCGGCATTGGAGAGATGCCGGAGTGGTCGAACGGGACGGATTCGAAATCCGTTGTACTGGCAACAGTACCTAGGGTTCAAATCCCTATCTCTCCGCCATACAAGATGAGGCCCCTGGAAACGAAAGTTTTCGGGGGCTTTTTCGTTTTGGGCGATTAATTTTTTCATGCCCAATTCAGCATCATCCAGCAGTGCCTTGGCCATTGCGCTCAGATAGTGTGCGGCCCAGATCAGCTTCTCATCCCGCTCCATTACACCGGTCAAGGTCATGTCTCGTACATAGCCCATGAGCTCGGATGCCTGTTCGCGGGCGGCTTGGCAGGGGATGCCTGGCTCTATGCGGAATAGAGGTTGGGTCTGGCCTTCTGCTTGGTAGACGCGGGTTTTGCCAACTGTGGTGTGGTGCTGGGTGTCGTCTGTGGCCATTGTTTTTTCTCCCTGAAATTCTTGTGGCCTGTGCCGGCCTCTTCGCGGGGCAAGCCCGCTCCCACAGGTCCTGCGGCGCCCCCCCCCCAACCTGTGGGAGCGGGCTTGTCCCGCGAAGAGGCCGGCATGAGTAGCCCATCACTTGAGCCTTAGTGCAACGATCTTGGTTCCGTCGGCAACTGCACTTGGCGCTGCAGCTGCATCAGCGCCGATTCCAATCCAAGCAGTCGCAATGGTTTGGCAGGGGCGAGAGTATGAATCGGAAATGGACTACAGGGTATGGGAAAAATCTCATACAGAAAGATTCTGCAGCGCTCAGCTTTGCGGATTTAGGCGCCGGCTGCGGCGGGTCAAAACGGTTGACGGGCGAATCAACTTTGCTCAAAATCGCTCGCGAGGGCTCAATAAGAGCAGGACTGATCTGGATCATGGCGATATCGTCAGGTCAGTGTGGATTGTGCGAGTCGCCACTCGTACGGTAGCGGTAACCGGCAACAATGGTTAGCTTCCGACCCCTTTCAGGACTCCCGTCCTGGACGTGCTAAGCAAGCGCTGCGACTACCAGCCCTCCTGAATTCCCCAAAAGGCACCTACGGTGCCTTTTTTGCTTTCAGCGTACCGACTCGGGTGGCATTGCGGCCACGGTGCACCTTGAATGCGGTGACGACTGAATAGAAGTTGATGTCGGCGTTATCCATTTGCGGCGAAAGCACCGCACAACCTTTCGCCCCGCGCACTATAGCCAAGCGATAGCCTTCGCGAGTCTGATGGAATTCGCACAGGACCTGAGCACCTGGGCAGATAATAGCGGCCACAAACGCGGGTACCTCGTGAATGCTCAAGCAGCCCCATTTCGGCAATTCGTGACCATGCCCCGACCAAATATGGTTTACGCCAAATCCGCTACTGAAACCGAAGTGCTTGCCCACTCGAAGGTAAATCTCGCCGCCCGGTAATGACAGATTCCGACTGGGTGAGCGAGTATCGGAAACGGACTACAGGGTTCGGTATAAATTCGAATTGTACCTAAAGGCTGTCGGTACTTTTGCGTGAATCAGTGCAGCCGTTTGCCCGATTTTTGCTTTGTATTGCCAATGTAACCATGCGTTTCAATGCAGCGGCGAAACGCGACTTTTGTCCCGACCCTCTGAGCCACCGTGCTTGAGGATGTACTCAAGCGCAATGGTTTCCTGGGTGATGGACAGCCGATGGCGGCGGGTGCCGGGAAAGGCGTCGTTGTGCTGCTCGCTGAAGCATCGGCCTCCGGGTGGCTGGGTGGGACGATGATATTGCAGCAGTGCGCCGGGTAGTCGCGTGGTTCGCGCAGCATCAGTTTGCGCAACGGGTCATCGTCGGCTTCGAGCCACTTCATCTTGGCGTGCACGCTGTCGCCGGGGATGTGCGGGATGCCGCCGGTGATGACGCGCATGGAGGTGCCGGCGTGGGTGTCGACGGCGTGAATGGTGCGTTTGAATGACATGCGGGGCGGCCCTTTATTGTGGTGTTTGAATGGGGTCTGGACCGCAGGATAAAGGGGCTGTGTGGGGCTGTAAGGCGAATAATTCCGATCGGGTGATCGGTTTTCTGAATGGGGTTTGGGTTCGTCTGTGCCGGCCTCTTCGCGGGGCAAGCCCGCTCCCACAGGAGTTGTAGAGAACCTTGTGGGAGCGGGCTTGCCCCGAGAAGAGGCCGGCACAGGCATGGCTTACCAGCGCAACGAAACAGTCCCGAGCAGCGTGCGTTCCTCACCCCAATAACACCGCCCGGCGTTATTGCACCCGGCCACATACTCTTTATCGAACAGGTTGCGAGCATTGACCTCGACCGACCAGTTGTCGTCGATCTCATACCCCACCTTGGCATCCACCAAGGTCACGTCGCCGGTATCGAGCTTTCCGTACAGGCTGGCCGGGGTATAGGCGAAGGTGCTGTCGAAATGACGCACGCCGCCGCCGATGCTCAGCCCTTTGAGCAACCCATCGCGCATGCGATAGGTACTCCACACCGACGCCTGGTTGCGCGGCACGCCAGTCATCTGGTGGTCTTCATACAGCGATCCGGCCACATCCTTGGTGATGCGCGAGTCGGTGTAGGTGTAGGCCGCCGTGACGTTGAGGTTTTCGTTCAGGTCGCTGTTGAGCTCCAGTTCCACACCCTTGGCGCGGCTGGCGCCGATCTGGCGATAGTCACCCACCGCGGCGTCGTACAGCACATCGTCTTTCTTGCGCAGGTCGTATACCGAGGCGGTAAAGGCGGTCTTCCAGCCCTTGGGCTCGTACTTGATGCCCACTTCATACTGTTCGCTGGTGGTTGGGTCCAGCGCACCGCTTTTGCTCTCGGTCTGCTGGGTTGGAGCGAAGGCGGTGGAGTAGCTGAAGTACGGCGACAGGCCGTTGTCGAACTGGTACATCACGCCGGTCTGCCAGGTGAAATCGCTGTCCCAACTGTCCATGTCGGCTTGCGCGTTGAGCGTGCCGGCCTTGTTGCGGAACTGGCTGTTGACCCGGTCCAGACGCCCCCCGAGCAACAGCACCCAGCGGTCGACCTTGGTTTGCAGCTGGCTGTAGAGGCCGTACATGGTCTGTTCGAGCAAGGCATTCTGCACGTGCAGGGGGGTGGTTGGCTTGCCGCTCCATACCGGGTTGAACACGTTGATGGTGCCGCCGTTGCCAGCGTCCCAGTCCTGGTTGAACGAGGTGCGGTCAAGGCTGGCGCCGAACAGTACGGTGTGGTCGAACGCACCTGCGTTGAAGTGGCCTTCGAACTGGTTGTCCAGCGAGTAGGCGATGGATTTGTTGTAGCGGTCGTACGCCGTGTTGCTCAAGGTAGTGCCGAAACCACCGTTGTTGAGGTTGCCCGGCCACATCTCCTGGCGGTCGATGCGCGACTGCAGGTAGCGCGAGTTCTGGCGGAACTGCCAGGTGTCGTTGAAGCGGTGGCTGAAGGCGTAGCCCAGGCTCCAGGTTTCGCGCTCGAAGTTGTCCCAGTCCGGGTTGCCGGACAATTGGTCCTTGTCGATCTTGCCGTTCGGGTTGTGCAGCAGGGTGCCGGCGGCGGGGTAGCCCAGTTCCATGAGGGTACGATCGCGCTGGTAGGTAGCGAGCACGGTCATGCTGTTGAAATCGTCGAAGTTCAAGGTCAGCGATGGGGCCAGATACAGTCGGTCATCGGGCTGATGGTCGATCTGGGTATCGGACTTGCGCCCCATCATCACCAGGCGGCCCAAGATGTTGCCTTCATCGGTCAACGGGCCTGACACATCGACGCCCAGCTGACGGCGATTGTGCGAACCGTAGCTCAGCTGCACCTCGCCACGCGCCTCGGCAGTGGGCCGCTTGCTGACCAGGTTGACCACGCCACCGGGTGCGTTCTCGCCGTAGAGGATCGAGGTCGGGCCGCGGAACACTTCAACGCGCTCCAGGCCGTAGGGCTCGCTGCTGGTGTCGTAGCGGTTACCTTGTACGCGCAGGCCGTCGCGCAGCAGGCCATAGCCGTAATCGGTGGCGTTGAAGCCGCGGATGAAGAACAGGTCGCCGGCCTGGCCATCACCACCGGCAAAGGGTGGGGAGAAAATCCCCGGCACGTAGCCGAGCACTTCGGTAAGGGTCTGCGACTGCTGGTCGTCCATGCGCTGGCGGGTCACCACCGAGACCGAGCGTGGGGTGTCGGCCAGGGCGCTGCTGGTCTTGCTGGCGGTGCTGCTGGCCACGGCGCGGTAGCCGGTGTCGCCTTGGCCATTGCTGGCCAGCTCGGCAGCGGCGTTGATGGCCGTGGCGTCCAGTTGTAGCGCGTTGCCATCGGCGGCGGGTTGCAGCACGTAGCCGGCATTGCCTTGTGGCACTGCTTGCAGGCCGCTGCCTTGCAGCAGGCGCGCCAGTCCTTGAGCAACGCTGTAACGCCCCTGCAGGCCCTGGCTGGTCTTGCCGGCAGCCAGTTCGTTGCTACCCGCCAGGTAGATGCCGGCCTGGCTGCTGAATTGGTTGAGGGCGCCAGCGAGTGAGCCGGGGGCGATGTCGAATGCCCGCTCGGCGCTGACCGCCTGCTCGGCATGGGCCAGCGCTGCCGGCAACATCAACGGCGCGGCAGCGCAGACCAAAAGCGGCGCGGCAAGCGCCAGGCGAAACGCGGGGTGGAGAGGCGTTGGCATGCGGGTCCCTGGAGTCGTTACGGTGATGTGATGTGTCTTGTGAGGGGTAAACCGAACGAGATCGAAAAAAGGGAACCAGATGGGTGATTTTTGCTTCTGTGCACTGAACCTGTGGGAGCGGGCTTGCCCGCGAACACCGGCAAAGCCGGTGCCACACACTGCGTTGCCTTCTTCGCGGGCAAGCCCGCTCCCACGGAGACTGCAAAACTCTGGATTTCGATGGAGTGCCTTCAAGATCAAGCGGGCTCGACGCTGACCCACCAGGGCGTCATCCGCTGCACGCGCACCGGCAGTGCCGCCTGCAACAAATCGAGGGCGCGGTCGGTGTCGTCGAGCGGGAAAGCACCCATCACCGATAGCTGGGCGACCTCGGGGTGCCAGCCCAGGTGGCCATGACGGTAGCGGCCCAGGGTCCGCAGCAGTTCCGCCAGCGGCATGTCCTCGGCATTCAGGCGTCGGTGGATCCACGACTCGCCGGCGCTCTGTGCCGGCCGCATGGTGCCGAGCGCCTGGGCGGTGAAGTCCAGCTGCTGGCCTGCCTGGACGATCCTGCGCTCACCGCTGAGCGCCGTACACACCGCGACTGCGCCGTCATACACCGTCAGCCGTGTGCTCTGACCTTGCTGGCAGACGGCGAAGCGCGTACCCAGTGCCTGCATGCGCCCTTGCGCGGTGTCGACGAAGAACGGGCGTTGCGCGTCAGGCGCGGTTTCCAGCAGCAACTCGCCGAAACGCAGGTGCAGTTCACGGGCAAGCGCCGAGAAATCGAAGTCCACCGCGCTTTGTGCGCCGAGCCACAGGTGGCTGCCGTCGGCAAGGCGGGTTTCCCGGGTTTCGCCGATACCGGTGGCCAAATCCGCGCTCCAGCCCGACACCGTTGTGCCGCGCCAGGCGTTCCAGCCAATCAGCGAGCTGGCGCCAAGCACCAGCAATGCCTTGAGCCCGCTGCGGCGGCTGAAGCGGCGCGCATCCTGCTCTCGCAATACTCGGCCAGCGCCCGTGGCCTCGGCCTGCAAGGGTGCGAAACGCTGGCCGACCCGTTGCACGTACTGCCAGGCGGCCTGGTGGTCACCATGCTGGTCGAGCCAGTGTTGCCACTGCTGGCGCACCTGTGAGGTGACGTGTTCATCCTGCAGCTGCACGTACCAGTGCGCGGCTTGCTCCAGGCTGGCATGGCTGAGTTTCTGAGCGGCAAGGGTCATGGCGTCATTCCACCAACAGGCCGTCGAGCTCGGCTTCGAGGATGGCGCAGTGCAGGAACGCCTGGGCCAGGTACTTCTTGACCATGCGCTCGCTGACCCCCACGTGCGCGGCGATCTCGCGATAGGCCAGGCCGTCGACCTGCGCCAGCAGAAACGCCTGGCGCACCTTGCTCGGCAGGCGCAGCAGCATGGCGTCGACCTCGTGCAGGGTTTCGACGATCAGCGCACGCTGCTCGGGGGAGGGCTGAAGGGCGACTGGCTGCAAGGCCAGGTGCTCCAGCCAGGCCTGTTCCAGTTTGTGCCGACGCCAATGGTCGATGCACAGGCCGCGGGCGATGGTCGCCAGGTAGGAGCGCTCGCCCTTCTGGCCGTCGAACTGGCGCGGGCGCATGAGCAGGCGCATGAAGGTGTCCTGCACCAGGTCGGCGGCATCCGGTCGGTTGCCCAGGCGTCGGTGCAAGAACCCCAGCAGCCAGCGCGAGTGGCTTTGGTACAGGGTACGGACCGAAACGTTCGGCTCAGGAATCGAAACCATGGCGGCATCCGGCGCAAGCGCGTAGTGGTGCGAATGAGAAATGCTCGCAATACTAGGGGTGCTTGAACGATACTGCAATCGCTTCGATGAGCGGTTGGCCAGCATGAGACAACCTGCCGCCTTGCCTCGGGCCGTGCAATTTGTTTGTGCTGGCATTTCATATACAATCCCCCGAAACGATTCAGCCCTGTCGGTCAATTCGACAAAAGCCTGGGTCGTTTTCTGGTTCTTTAAGCCGCTGAACAATGATCACAACAAGCCTGCGCGGAAGAACACGAAGCACCTGGGCCAGCCACAGGCCCTATCTCCGTTCTACTGACTGGAATTGATCAATGTTCAAGAAAGCTGGCAAGACCTTGCTGGGTCTGGCTGTCGCTGCGAGCTTCATGCAAGCGCACGCCGCAGAAACCAAGAAAGTCGATGTGCTGCTGGTCGGCGGCGGCATCATGAGCTCCACCCTGGCCGTGTGGCTGCACGAGCTGGAGCCAAGCTGGTCGATGGAAATGGTCGAGCGCCTGGACGGCGTCGCCGAAGAAAGCTCCAACGGCTGGAACAACGCCGGTACCGGTCACTCCGCGCTGGCCGAGCTGAACTACACCCCGGAAGACAAAGACGGCAACGTCAACATCACCAAGGCCATCGAGATCAACGAAGCCTTCCAGATCTCCCGCCAGTTCTGGTCGTGGCAGGTTCGTCAGGGCGTGCTGAAGAACCCGCACTCGTTCATCAACACCACCCCGCACATGAGCTTCGTCTGGGGCGATGACAACATCAAGTTCCTGAAGAAGCGTTATGACGCGCTGCAAGCCAGCCCGCTGTTCCGCCCGATGCAGTACTCCGAGGACCACGCGCAGATCGCCAAGTGGGTCCCGCTGATGATGGAAGGCCGCGACCCGAACCAGAAGCTGGCGGTGACCTGGGCCCCGATCGGCACCGACGTCAACTTCGGCGAGATCACCCGCCAGTTCGTTGGCCACCTGAAGACTCAGAAGAACTTCGACCTGAAGCTCTCCAGCGAAGTCCAGGACATCACCCGCAACAAGGACGGCTCCTGGCACGTCGAGTACAAGAACCTGAAGGACGGTACCGAATCGGCCACCGACGCCAAGTTCCTGTTCATCGGTGCCGGCGGCGGCGCGCTGAAGTTGCTGCAGAAGTCGGGCATTCCTGAAGCCAAGGAATACGCAGGCTTCCCAGTCGGTGGCTCGTTCCTGGTGACGGAGAACCCGACCATCGCCATGCAGCACATGGCCAAGGCCTACGGCATCGCCTCGACCGGCGCGCCACCCATGTCGGTACCGCACCTGGACACCCGCGTGCTGGACGGCAAGCGCGTGATCCTGTTCGGGCCATTCGCCACCTTCTCGACCAAGTTCCTGAAGAACGGTTCGTACCTGGACCTGCTGGGCAGCACCACCCTGCACAACGTGTGGCCAATGACCAAGGTCGGTATCGAGCAGTACCCGCTGGTCGAGTACCTCGCTGGCCAGCTGATGCTGTCGGATGACGACCGCTTCGAAGCGCTGCGTACCTACTTCCCGGACGCCAAGAAAGAAGACTGGAAACTGTGGCAGGCCGGCCAGCGCGTGCAGATCATCAAGCGTGACGCAGAGAAGGGCGGCGTGCTCAAGCTGGGCACCGAAGTCGTGGCCTCGCAAGACCGCACCATCGCAGGCCTGTTGGGCGCATCGCCAGGTGCCTCGACCGCCGCGCCGATCATGCTGAACGTGCTGGAAACCGTGTTCAAAGAGAAAGTCGCCACGCCTGAATGGCAAGCCAAGATCAAAGAGATCGTGCCGAGCTACGGCACCAAGCTCAATGATTCGGCGGCAGCCACCCAGCAAGAGTGGAACTACACCGCTGAAATCCTGCAGCTGGAGAAGCCGCCGGTGATCGACCAGAGCGTGGGTACCGCCACTGCTGTGAGCAAGCCGGTTGAAAGCAAGCCTGAGAACGACATGGCGCTGTAATTGGCCATTGTTGTGACAAGAAAACCACGGGGGTGACCTCGTGGTTTTTTTTTGCCTGTACTGGCCTCTTCGCGGCTGAAGCCGCTCCTACCGCCGCGAAGAGGCCGGCAACGATTCACCGCTGCCGCAGGATGCACTCCAGCAACCCAGGAAACCGCGCGTCGAGCATTTCGCTGCGCAGCGAATTCATATGGGTGGTGCCGACATTGCGCGTATGCACCAGCCCCGCATCGCGCAGCACGCGGAAGTGATGGGACATGCTCGACTTCGGCCGGCCACCGTCCAGCTCGCCGCAGCTGGCTTCGGCCACGCCCGCCAGGTGGCGGACGATCTCCAGGCGCACGGGGTCGCTCAAGGCGTACAGCAGGCGCTCGAGAATCAGGTCTTCAGGGTTGGGGTGTTTGTAGGCTCGCATGGTCGCCATGATAACGGGGGTTACATTAATTGCCATAGTTCGATTATAATCGAACTATCGTATTCAGATGACCTTGGAGTTTTCCCATGTCCGCATTGTTCGAACCCTACGCCCTCAAAGACGTCAGCCTGCGCAACCGCATCGCCATCCCGCCGATGTGCCAGTACATGGCCGAAGACGGCATGATCAACGATTGGCACCAGGTGCATTACGCAAGCCTCGCCCGTGGTGGTGCTGGTCTGTTGGTGGTAGAGGCCACCGCAGTAGCGCCGGAAGGGCGCATCACCCCCGGCTGCGCCGGTATCTGGAGCGACGCCCACGCCCAGGCCTTCGTGCCTGTGGTGCAGGCGATCAAGGCCGCAGGCTCGGTGCCGGGCATCCAGATCGCCCACGCCGGGCGCAAGGCCAGCGCCAACCGCCCGTGGGAAGGTGACGACCATATCGCAGCCGACGACGCCCGCGGTTGGAACACCCTCGCCCCATCCGCCATCGCTTTCGGCGCCCACCTGCCGAAAGTCCCAAGTGAGATGACCCTGGACGACATCGCCCGGGTCAAGCAGGACTTCGTCGATGCCGCCCGTCGTGCGCGGGATGCCGGTTTTGAGTGGATCGAACTGCACTTCGCCCACGGCTACCTGGGCCAGAGCTTCTTCTCCGAGCACTCCAACCAGCGCACCGATGCTTACGGCGGCAGCTTCGAGAACCGCACCCGCTTCCTCCTGGAAACCCTGGCAGCCGTTCGTGAAGTCTGGCCGGAAAACCTGCCGTTGACGGCCCGTTTCGGCGTACTGGAATACGACGGTCGCGACGAGCAGACCCTGGATGAGTCCATCGAGTTGGCGCGCATGTTCAAGTCGGGTGGCCTGGACTTGTTGAGTGTCAGCGTCGGCTTCACCATCCCTGAAACCAACATCCCGTGGGGCCCGGCGTTCATGGGGCCGATTGCCGAGCGCGTGCGCCGCGAAGCAGGCTTGCCGGTGACCTCGGCGTGGGGCTTTGGTACGCCGCAGTTGGCCGAGGGGGCGCTGAAGGCCAACCAGCTCGACCTGGTATCGGTGGGCCGTGCCCACCTTGCCGATCCGCACTGGCCGTACTTCGCGGCCAAGGAACTGGGCGTGGAAAAAGCCGCCTGGACCTTGCCGGCCCCGTATGCGCACTGGCTGGAGCGTTATCGCTGAGTTGCTGATTCAGCGGTAGCCTGCACCGGCCTCTTCGCGGGCAAGCCCGCTCCCACAAGTGAGCACTGTCTTCCAGATCAGTGCAGCACCTGTGGGAGCGGGCTTGCCCGCGAAAGGGCCAGTGCGGTTCAGAGCATGGGCGCCTTATGCGCGCCACCCCATCTCACGCAACGCCGCCAGCAACCGCTCGCCGCCCAACCCCGGCACCAGCACGCCATCGGCAGTGTGCATATCCTCCCCAGCCAGCATCGCATTGACGATCGATTCCTCCACCGCCTCTGCCGCCGCCATGAACAGCGGAGTGATGTGGTCGTTGTTGAGCATCTGCACTGCCTGGCTGAACGGCACGCCTTTACGCCCATACGCCGCCAACGGCAGTTGCTGATCGGCAGTCGAGAAGGCGACGAACAGATCACCGCTGGCATCCTCGGTACCGCCGCCGGTCCGCGCGATGCCGATCGATGCCCGCTGGGCCAGGCGCTGGCACTGGTGGGGCAGCAGCGGGGCATCGGTGGCGATGATCACCACGATCGACCCCATGCCTGGCTCACCGCGTTCGGCAAACGGTGAGGGCAAGTCGTCCAGCACGCGACCCACCGGGTAACCATCGACCCGCAGTTCACGGCGCTGGCCATGGTTTGCCTGGACCAGCGCGCCCACCGTCCACCCTCCCTGGTCCCGCGACAAGCGCCGTGAAGCGGTGCCGATACCGCCCTTGAACTCATGGCAGATCATGCCAGTACCGCCGCCCACCGCGCCCTCGGCTACCGGCCCGGGCTCGGCGCGTGCCAGCGCTTGGTTCACCTGCTCAGCCCCCACATGCTGCCCCCATATGTCGTTGAGCAGGCCATCGAAAGTTTCCAGCACCACCGGCATGCACCAGTACACCGACGGGTCGGCGAGGCTGTCGCGCTCGGCGGCGATCAGCGCATCGCGCACCACGCCGACGCTATGGGTATTGGTGATGGCGATCGGCGTGGTCAGCAGGCCCGCTTCGCGGATCCACTCAAGGCCCGTGGCATCGCCATTGCCGTTGAGCACGTGGACGCCAGCGAAGCAGGGCGCCAGGCGGGCCGCTGCCGGGCGAGGCTGAACCACCGTCACCCCGGTGCGTACCTGTTTTCCATCAAGGTCGGCAAGCAAGGTGCTGTGGCCGACCCGGACACCGGGGACATCGGTGATGGCGTTGTAGGTTCCGGGTTGGCCAAGCCCCAGGGTGATGCCAAGTTGACGAGCGCGCATGGTGGCTCCTGTTGAGTCAGAGTTTCTGGAAGGCTGGGCTGAATTTGCCGTACGTGCTGTAGAGGATCACCGAGACGGTCAGCAGCACGAGGATGATCAGGATGTCGCGAAGCGGCGCGCCAAGCAGACCGCTGAGTAGCAGGTAGCCCGCGCCGACCACCGCCAGCAGTGCCGGCAACGGCCACAAAGGCATGCGGTAAGGGTGCTCGCGGTCGCTGCGCAGCACGCGGCTGAATAATCCGCAGAGTGCAACGGCCAGGTAGACCATCAGCAGCAACAGCACGGTGAAGGAGGTCATCTCCTCCAGGTTGGAGCTGAAGCTCAGCGCGGCAGAAGGTACGGCCAGCAGCAGGGTGGCGAGCCAGGGCGAGTCCCAGCGTGGGTGTATGCGGGTGAACAGGTGGTTCAGCTTCGGCGTCCACAGCTGGTCGCGGCCACTGCTGAAAATCACCCGCCCCGACTGGATGACGATGGCGATGATGGCGTTGAACACCGACAGGAAGATGCCGGCGCTGACCAGCCGCGACAGTGTCGGGTTGCCGTGGGCGTTGAGCAGGTAGCCAATCGGGTCGCCACTGGCGAGCATGTCCTTGAGTGACGGTGCGCCCAGCAGCAGAGCGCATATCGGCACCAGCTCAATCGCCACCACCAGCGCCAGCGACCACACGACCGCGCGATGGATGCTGCGCCCGCGATCTTTCATGTCCTCGGCCAGTACCACGGCTGCGCCAAAGCCGTTGTAAGCGAACAGCGCGGTGCCGATCGAGGCGAATATCAGTGCCCAGGGCGCAGCGGCCAGCAGGCCGTGGTCGACGTGTTGGGGCGTGATCAACACGCTCAGAGGCTGGCTGACGTTGCCCAGCCCCAATGCCACGATCACCAGCACGGCCGCGACTTCGCACAGCAGGAACACGCCGGTGACCCAGGCATTCAGGCGGATGTTGAGAATGCCCAGGGCGTAGCTGCCGGCGACGATGGCCAGCGCTACCGCCTGGGTGTCGAACGCGGTGCCGAGCGCATTGTTCAGGTAAGTGGCGGCGCCGGTGGCCAGCACGGGCGGGATGAACAGCAGCGATACCAGCACGGTGAGAAAGGTGGCGTAGCCAGCCATGCCACCGAACACGCGCTTGGCATAAACGTACTCGCCACCTGCCGAGCTGTGCGCGCGGCCCAGCTCGGCATAGCACCAGGCGAACATCAGTGCCAGCACTGCAGCCAATACGAACGCCAGAAAAGCACCGCTGCCGGCTTGGGCAATGGCGAATGGCGCAATGACGAATACGGAACTTGCCGGGGTGACCGCCGAAACCGTGATGGCGACCACGTCGAGCATACCCAGGCTGGGCTTGAGCGCACTGTCGTGCATGTCGTTATCCTCGAATTGTTATTGGGGGTTGAGGCAGTGACGAAAGAAGGCGCGCACGCTCGATTGGGGCGCTGCATGGGCTGCAATCTAGGCTTGGCCCTGGCGCCGGCCAATTACCCTTTGGGGTTACGCCCCTTGACGCGGGCGCTGTAAAGGCGGGAAATCACCTCAGCGTTCACGGGAGCCGACACGATGCACAGCGTTTTTCATGAAGTCGGCATGCATGCCAACCTGGGCCGGACCATCGAGCAGATTGGCCAGCCGCGTTTCTGGAAACAGTTGATTCTGCTGCTGCATCGCTGGCTGCCGTTCGATAACGCGCTGGCGGCGTTCTACCCCTTGAGCGGCACGCCCCTGGTGCAGGAGGAGCACGACGCCACGCCGCAGGCAGGCGCAGCGGCGATGGCGTTATACCTGAGCGGGTTGTACCAGCTCGACCCGTTTTACCTGGCCTGCCAGGACGCGGTGGGCAGTGGCCTGTATCGCCTGGATGAGGTGGCGCCGGACCAGTTTCACCAGAGCGAGTACTACATCAGCTGGTTCCAGGCCAACGTCCTGAATGACGAAGTGCAGTTCATCCTGCAGCTCCCTGGCCAAGGCGCATTGACCTTGTCGCTGGGCAGGGCGCATGCGTTCGATGCCGAGCAGTACGGCGTGCTGGCGATGCTTTGCCCGTGGGTGCTGGCGCTGATGCAGCAGCATTGGCAGGCCGCCCGCAAACCCGTGCAGGGGCAGGACGAGCCGGTCGCGGTGCAGGTGCGCGATGCGCTCAGCCAGTTCGGTGCCGGGGTGTTGTCCGAGCGTGAGCTGGAGATCGCCAGGTTGATCTTGCGGGGATTTTCGTCAAAGGCCATGGCCGAGCGGCTGGCGATTTCGCCGGAGACGGTCAAGGTGCACCGGCGGCATCTTTACACCAAGCTCGACATCTCGTCGCAGCCGGAATTGTTTTCGCTGTTTCTGCAGTCGTTGGGGCATGATCCGCAGAATCCCTGATGTCAGTGCCGGCCTCATCGCGGATGAATCCGCTCCTACAGACGGCGAGCCCGTAGGAGCGGATTCATCCGCGATGAGGCCGGCACAGGCTAAAACCGATCCAACCGATAAGCCCCCATCCCTGAGCTACCTTCAGCCAACCCCCCCACCCATTCCGCCGTCACCGCCGCCTGGGTCAACCCCAAATGCTGATGCCCGAACGCAAGCAGCACCCGCCCATCGCACACCCGGTCGATCACCGGCAACGAATCCGGCAACGAAGGCCTGAACCCCATCCACGGCGTCGCCCCCTCAGCACTCAAATCATGCTGAAACAACCCCTTGCTCAACCGGTGCAACTGCCACGCCCGCTGCATGCTCGGCGGCGCCTCCAGCCCGGCGAACTCCACCGTGCCGGCCAGGCGCAGGCCCTCGGCCATTGGCGTCATGATGAACTTGCGCTCCAGCGAGGTGACGGCGAACGGCAACCGCTGCTGTTCACCGGGCAGCATCAGGTGATAGCCACGTTCGGTGTCCAGCGGTACCCGTTTACCAGTCAGGGCGGCGGTCAACTGCGCGGAGTGTGCGCCGCAACTGATCAGCACCTGCCGCGCGTTGAACATGCCCTGGTCGCTGCTCAGCTGCACGCCATCCGCATTCAACCGGCCGCCACCGACCTGCGCCTGAACGAAGCGCACGCCACTGGCCCTGGCCGCTTCGAACAGTTTGCAGACCACCTGGTACGGGTCGATGAAATGCCCGGTACGGGGGAAGAACAGGCCGCCCAGTAGTGACGGGCTCAACTGTGGCGCCGCCATGCGCACCGCGTCGGCTGACCAGAATTCCACCGGCACCGTTTGCTGTTGCATACGGGCGCGCAACGCCTCCAGCGCCGGACGCGACTCGGCGCGCTCGAACACCAGCAACGAGCCATCTTCCTTGAACAAATCGCTATGCCCGATGGAGCCGAGCAGGCGCTGCCAGGCGCCGAGGCTGCCTTCGTTCAGC
The DNA here is from genome assembly GCF_044748725.1 of Pseudomonas sp. NPDC089752. NCBI lineage: Bacteria > Pseudomonadati > Pseudomonadota > Gammaproteobacteria > Pseudomonadales > Pseudomonadaceae > Pseudomonas > Pseudomonas sp. NPDC089752. Next base: position 402,773 of record NZ_JBIVGP010000002.1, on the reverse strand, counting down.
GCACGGATGCCGGCCACGCTGCGCTGGAACGGGGCTGGGCGCAGGTTGAGCAGCAGCCGGGTGAACCAGGGCAGGGCCTTGGGCAGGTATTTCCAGTCCAGGCGCAGCGGGCCCATTGGATCCAGCAGCATGCGCGGCAGGCGCTTGAGGATCGACAGGTCGGCGATCGGGAACACCTGCTCGGTGGCCAGGTGCCCGGCGTTGCCGTAAGAGGCACCGTGGCCCGGAGGCTGGCGGTCGATCAGCAGCACCCGGCGGCCCTGGCGGGCCAGTTGCAGGGCGCAGGCGACACCGACGATGCCGGCGCCGACCACGGCGATATCCGTTTCAGGGGAGGCATCGCGCATGGTTCAGCGTTCCCGTTGGCCGTCGAGCAAGCGCCGCAGTTGCAGCGGGTTGCCCTGCTGCAACGCCTGCGGCAGCAAGGCATCGGGGAAGTCCTGGTAGCACACCGGGCGCAGGAAACGCAGGATCGCCGCAGTGCCCACCGAAGTGCTGCGGGCGTCGGACGTTGCCGGGAACGGCCCGCCGTGGACCATCGCATCGCACACTTCCACCCCGGTCGGCCAGCCGTTGGCCAGAATGCGACCGGCTTTGCGCTCAAGCGTCGGCAGCAGGCGGCGGGCACTGTCGAGATCGGCGTCGTCCAGCTGCAGGGTGGCGGTCAGTTGCCCTTCAAGGTGTTCGGCGACCTGGCGTACTTGCTCGTCGCTGTCACAGGCAACTACCAGAGAAGCGGCACCGAACACTTCGCCCTGCAACGCTGGGTCCGCCAGGAATGCGCTGGCCTGGGTGACGAACAGCTGCGCCTGGCACTGGTTCGGGCCTTGCGGAAGTTGGCCGCTGGCCACGACCTGGGCATTGGCGTTTTCGGCCAGCGCGCCGACGCCGGCTTGATAGGCACTGAAAATGCCTGGGGTGAGCATGGTCTGGGCAGCGGCCTGGCGAACATGCTCGCTGGCGGCAGCCATGAAGCGTTGCAGCGCCGGGCCTTGGCGGGCAATCACCAGGCCGGGGTTGGTGCAGAACTGGCCGGCGCCCTGGGTCAGCGAGGCGACAAAGCCTTGTGCCAACGCTTCGCCACGGGCCTGCAACGCCGCGTCGAACAGGAACACCGGGTTGATCGAGCTCATCTCGGCATACACCGGGATGGGTTCTGGTCGCGCCTGGGCCGCCTGGCACAGGGCAATCCCGCCGCTGCGCGAGCCGGTAAAACCAACCGCCTTGATGCGCGGATCGCTGACCAGCGCAATGCCGACCTCGCGGCCCGCGCCGTACAGCAGCGAGAACACGCCCTCCGGCAGGCCGCACAGTTGCACCGCGTGGGCCACGGCCTGGCCGACCAGCTCACTGGTGCCCGGGTGGGCGCCATGCGCCTTGACCACCACCGGGCAACCGGCCGCCAGGGCCGAGGCGGTGTCGCCACCGGCCACCGAAAAGGCCAAGGGGAAGTTGCTGGCGCCGAACACTGCAACCGGGCCCAGGGCCACCTGGCGTTGGCGCAGGTCGGCGCGTGGCAGTGGCTGGCGTTCCGGCAAGGCATTGTCGACCCGCACATCCAGCCACTCGCCGCTGCGCACTACGCGGGCGAAGGTGCGTAATTGGCCGCAAGTGCGGCCACGCTCGCCCTGGATCCGCGCCCTGGGCAGGCCGCTTTCGGCCACGGCGCGGTCGATCAGGGTATCGCCTAACGCTTCGATCTGGTCGGCGATGGTTTCGAGAAACGCGGCGCGTTGCTCCAGCGCGGTTTCGCGGTAGTCGTCGAACGCGGCCCAGGCCAGTGCGCAGGCCTGGGCCACGTGTTCGGCGGTGCCGCCGGCGTAGGCGGGTTCGAGGACCTGGTTGGTGGCCGGGTTGATGGCGCGGATCGCTTCGCGGCTGCCGGTCACGGCGCGCTGGCCGATCAGCAGGTTGCCTGTCAGGGTCATGGAGCCTCCTTTGTAAAACAAATCCGGGATTCGGTGGTGGGCCCTGTGGGAGCGGGCTTGCCCCGCGAACACGGGCGAAGCCCGTGCCAGACACCGCGTCGCTTGTTTCGCGGGGCAAGCCCGCTCCCACAGGTGCTACAAAGATCAGGCCAGGTTCTGCTCAGCCGACCAGCTTGCATACCAGGTGCGGAACAGCGCGTACTGCTGTTCGGCATAGTTGCGCTGGGCGTCGCTCAGCGCGTCGGTTTCGTTGAAGTGCAGGCTGTACTCAGTGTCACCGTTGAGCACCATCAGGTGCTTGTAGTACAGGACCAGGTCGCAACCTTCATCGAACGACGACAGCACCGCCAGTGCCGATTCCAGTTCACGCGCCAGGCGCCGGGCCTTGGCGTCGCCCTTGGCGGCTTGCTTGCTCAGGCTCACCAGCTGCAGCACTTCACGCGGCAGGGCGTTGCCGATACCGGTGATGGCGCCGGTGGCGTTGCAGTTGGCGAAGCCATGCACCACCTGGGTATCGACGCCGACCATCAGGGTCACGTCGTCGTCCTTGGAGGTGATGTGCTCGGCGGCGTAGCGCAGGTCGGCGCCGCCGCCGAACTCTTTGAAGCCGATCAGGTTCGGGTACTCGCGGCGCAGTTCGAAGAACAGGTCGGCGCGGGTGGCGAAGCCGTAGTACGGGCTGTTGTAGATCACCGCCGGCAGCTTCGGCGCGGCCTGCAGAATGGCTGCGAAGTGGTGCTTCTGGGCGCTCAGCGAGGCGCCGCGCGACAGCACGCGGGGGATGACCATCAGGCCTGCGGCACCGACCTTGGCCGCGTGGGCGGCGTGGGATACCGCCTCACGGGTATTCACCGCACCGGTGCCGACGATGGTCGGGATGCCGGCGGCCACCAGTCGCGCCACGCCTTCCTGGCGCTCGGCCTCGGTCAGCAGCGGCCAGTCGCCCATCGAGCCGCAGTAGACCACCGCGCTCATGCCGGCATCGATCAGTTCGCGGCCCTTGCGCACCAGGGCGTCGAAGTCCGGCTTGCGTTCGGCGGTGCATGGGGTCATCAGGGCGGGCATGGTGCCGGTGAAGATGTTGTGGGTCATTGTTGTCACTCCTGGCGGTATTCAGTTGAGAGCGCGCGGGGTCAGATGCCCCAGGCAAAAGGATCTTGTTCGTCGATCAACAAGGTGCTGTCGGCGGTCATGTAGGCGCGGCCGGTGATGAACGGGCGAATACGCTCGCCTTCACGCTGGTAACGGCCCTGGAACTGGCTGCCGGTGATGCTTGCCTGGACCCAGGTCTGGCCCTCGGCGAGCTTGCCGTCGGCGGCCAGGCACGCCAGCTTGGCGCTGGTGCCGGTGCCGCAGGGCGAGCGGTCGTAGGCCTTGCCGGGGCACATGACGAAGTTGCGACTGTCGGCATGAGGGTCGTCGGCGAACAGCTCGACATGGTCGATGGGGGCGCCGTTTTCACCGGTGATGCCCTGGGCTTCCAGGGTCTTGAGCATTGTCCAGGTGTACTCGGTCAGCGCTTCGCGGTTGTCCAGCTCGATGCGCTGGCCATGCTCGGCAACCAGGAAGAACCAGTTGCCGCCCCAGGCGATGTCGCCGTGCACCACGCCGTGGCCTGGCACCTCGACCGGCACGTGCTGGCGGTAGCGGTAGGACGGCACGTTGCCGACCGTGACCGCGCCATCGTCATGCAGGGTGGCGCTGACCTGGCCAACCGGCGTGTCGATCAGGTGCTCGCCCGGCTCGATAAGGCCCAGGTGCCGCAGCGAGGCGACCAGGCCGATGGTGCCGTGGCCGCACATGTTCAGGTAACCGGCGTTGTTGAAGAAGATCACCCCGCAGGTGGCGCCTGGCGATACCGGCGGGCAGTGCAACGCGCCGACCAGCACGTCGTTGCCACGTGGTTCCAGCAGGCAGGCGCGGCGCCAAGGGTCGTGCAGCTCGCGCAGTTCGTCGCGCTGCTCGGCCATGCTGCGGCCGTGCAGTTGCGGGAAGCCTTCGAGCACCAGGCGGGTCGGTTCGCCGCCGGTATGCGAGTCGATGACGTGAACGTGTTTCATGGTCATGTCCATTCAGTAGTTTCAGGAGGCGACGGCGGCAGGGCGCTGGTCGCTGAAGGTGGCGTCGGCGGCTTCGCTTTCGTCCTCGCCTTCCAGGCGCACCAGGTGAGCCGGCACGCCAGTGGCGGCGCCCCAGTAGTAGATGCCCAGGGCACAGAGGGCGACGACCACGGTGTCGAGCGGGTGGCCGATGACGCCCAGGCCGCCGAAGCTGCCCAGCCAGGAGAGCAGGATGGTCACTGCGTAGAAGCCGATCAGCCAGGCGGATGAGCGCACCTGCTGGCCCAGTGACAGGTGTTCGGTCGGGACGAAGCGGCGGCACAGCAGGTACAGCACGAACATCACGATCTGCAGGGCCAGCAGCCACGACACGGTTTTCCAGCCCGACCAGTAGACGATCAGCGCGGCGATGATGAACGACAGCGGGCCGAGCACAGCCATGCCCTTGACTCGGAATGGGCGCGGCATGTCCGGGGCATTGCGGCGCAGGGCGGCGACGGTGACCGGGGCCACGGCGTAGCTCAGCACCAGCGCCGCCGAGACCACGTTGATCAGCGCTTCCCAGGACGGGAACGGCAGGGTCCAGAACACCGACAGACCAAAGGTCAGCCACAGTGCCGGACGCGGAATGCCGGACTGTTCATCGATGCGGGTGAAGTACTTGAAGAAGGTGCCGGTCTGCGCCCAGCCATAGACCACGCGCGGGGTGGCGTTCATGTAGATGTTGCCGCAGCCGCTGGGCGAGATCACCGCGTCGGCCACCACCAGGTAGGCCAGCCAGCCCACGCCCAAGGCCAGGGCGATGTCGCGGTACGGCAGAGCCAGTTCCTTGGTCACCGCAGCCCAGCCGTTGCTGAGCATTTCGGTCGGCACGCTGCCGAGGAAAGCCAGCTGCAGCAGGGCATAGATGGCGGTGGACAGCAGCACCGAAAGGATCAGCGCGATGGGGATGGTGCGTTGCGGGTTCTTCACTTCGCTGGCCACCGAGATGATCGGCGTCAGGCCCAGGTAGGCGAAGATGATGCCACCGGCCGACACCGCCATTTCCACGCCGGACATGCCGAACGGGGCGAAGCCTTGAACCTCGAAGTTCTCCGGCTTGAAGAAGGTGAACAGCACGCCGATGACCAGCAACGGCACGATGAATTTGAATACGCTGACCAGGTTGTTGGCCTTGGCGAAGGTCTTCACGCTGCGGTAGTTGAGCAGGAAGAACAGCCCCAGCAGGGCGAACTGCACCAGCCAGCCGAGCACCGTCGGGTCACTGGAGCCGGCCTTGGTCAGCCCGGGAAACCACGCGGCGGCATACTGGCGCGAGGCGACCACTTCGATGGCGATCAGGCTGGAGAAGGCGATCAGGGTGATGAAGCCCATCAGGTAGCCGAGCAGCGGCCCGTGCGAGTACACCGGGTAGCGCACCACGCCACCGGCGCGGGGCAACGCGGCGCCGAGCTCGCAGTAGACGATGCCCAGCAGCAGCACGGCAAAACCGCCGAGGAACCAGGAGAGGATGCCGGCCGGCCCGGCGATGGCCGAGACGTGGCTGGCGGCGAACAGCCAGCCGGAGCCGAAGATGGCGCCGAGGCCGATGAAGGTGAGGTCGAGCAATGACAGCTGTTTCTTGAATTTGCCTGACATGGGTGCGCCTTTTTGTAGGTTTTGGATAGGCAGGTCTGATGTCACGTGATGCGGCTTTTCGGGCCGCGCTCTTGTAGGGATTGGGCGGCTTGCGTGGGGCATAGAGTGGACCGATCGGGGCGGCGGTTCTTGATGGTTTTCTGCAGAGGGGATGACGAAATCGGCACAATTACAGAATTCGCTGGCAACTTGCTGGGTTCGATGGATAGGCTGTAGGTCAGAGCATATAAGGGCTTTAGGGGTGTATTGGATTTGCTGGCCTCTTCGCGGGCAAGCCCGCTCCCACAGGTATCCCGCTAGCCTCAGGCACAGCGAGGAACCTGTGGGGCTTGCCCGCGAAGAGGCCGGTCGCCTCGCCATGGAGAATCGAGATGACACAAGAACCCCTGACAACCCTGTACCAGTCCCTCGACCAGCACCGCCCCGCCACGCTGGAAGCGCTGCTGGCCGGGGTATCCCTGTTGCTGCCAATCCTCGACGCCATCCCCAACGCCGCCATCTTCATCAAGGACCCCGACGCCCGCTACGTGCTGGCCAACACCACGCTGGTGCAGCGCTGTGGCCTCAAGCGCCTGCAGCCATTACTGGGCAAAACCAGCGCCGAGGTCTTTCCGGTGCAACTGGGCCCCGGCTACACCGAGCAGGACCGCCGCGTGCTCAAGGAGGGTCTGGTACTGGAAGACCAGCTGGAGTTGCATCTGTACGGCAGCCGCGAACCGGGCTGGTGCCTGACGCACAAACGCCCATTGCGCAATCCGGCGGGGGAGATCATCGGCCTGGTGGGCATTTCGGTCGACCTGCAGTCAGCCGCCGACACACATCCCGCCTACCAGCGCCTGGCCGCTGTGGACGAGCACATTCGCCGGCATTTTCACCAGCCGATCAGCTTGGGCGAACTGACCCGCATCGCTGGCATTTCCGTGGCGCAACTTGAGCGTTACTGCAAGCGGGTGTTCCACCTCACGCCCCGGCAGATGATCCACAAGGCGCGGCTGGAGCACGCTCACCGCCTGCTGCACAGTGAGTTGCCGATCACCGAAGTGGCGATGCAGTGTGGCTACACCGACCACAGCGCCTTTAGCCGGCAGTTCAAGCAACTGACCGGCTTCACGCCCCGGCAGTACCGTCAGGCGACGGCGATTCAGATGGGCTGAAACAGCAACTTCGCCTCGTCGAAACACTGCTCGGCAATCGCTGAACGCGGCTCGCTGCGGCGCAGCAGCAGGCCAACCGGGCTGTGGATGGTGGCGTCGGCGATGGGGATGATGCGCATGTGGTCGCTCAAGTCTTCCAGCCCGCAACCGAGTGGCATGATCGCGCAACACACACCGGTATTGATCGCCTGGACCAGCTGGAAGCTGGAATCGCTTTCCAGCACGGCATTGGGTTCCAGGCTGCGGCTGCGAAAGCTCAGGTCCAGCGACTGCCGGTAGTGCATGCCTTTGCTCAGCAGGCCCAGGGGGATGTCGGCGAGGTCTTCCCAGCGCAGGGTTTCGGCCTCGAACTGGAAGTGCCGGGTATCGTGCAGCAGGCCCATGGTGGTGGTGCCCAGCTCGATCACTTCGAAGAAGTTGGCATTGACCTGGTCGAGGTAGCAGATCCCGAGGTCGAGCTGGTTGCGGCTCAGGCCATCCATGATCTGCTCGGTGCTGTGCGAGCTGAGCTGGAATTGCAGCTCGGGGTACTTTTCGCGCAGCGGCAGCAGCAGTTGCATCGGGTTGAAACTGGCCAGCGGCACGGTGCCCAGGCGCAGGCTGCCGACCACCTGGCCCCGGCAGCTGGCGGCCTCGGCCTGCAGGCCATCGTGGGCGGCGAGCAGGGTGCGGGCCCAGGCCAGGATACGCTCGCCGGCTTCGGTAAAGCCCTCGAAACGCTGGCCACGCTTGACCAGCACCAGGTCCAGTTCGTCCTCCAGGTTGCGCAGGCGCATGGACAGGGTCGGCTGGGTGATATGGCACAGCACAGCAGCCTGGCCGAAATGGCGGGTCTGGTCGAGGGCGATGAGGAACTTGAGCTGCTTGATGTCCATGGGAGTGCCTGGCGTCTGGGTAAGGTGACCTTAACCAAGTCGGCGATAGATGTCATTGATCAGGCGTTACATGCTATCGATCAGTGGGAGCGGCTTCAGCCGCGAAACAGGCGATGCGGTGGGTGGCACCGGCTTCGCCGGTGTTCGCGGCTGAAGCCGCTCCCACACAGGATTTGCCCTCAGCTCAACACATGCTCCACCGGCAGCAATGCCGGGGGCAGCGGCTGCACCCCCAGCGCCGCCAGCACATCCCGCTCGACCGTGCGCACCATTGCGTCGGTCGGCAAGTCGTTTTCATCCCGGCCGAACGGGTCTTCCAATTCGTTTCCGATCGCATCCAGGCCGAAGAAGGTGTAGCCGACGATAGTGGTGAACAGCGGCGCCAACCACCCCAGCGGTTCGGCCAGGGCGAACGGCAACAGCAGGCAGAAGATGTAGATGGTGCGGTGCAGCAGCAGGGTGTAGGGGAACGGTAAGGGCGTGCCCTTGATCCGTTCACAGGTCGCTTGGACTTCCGTGAGCCCCACCAGGCGCTGCTCCAGCAGGCTGTAGCGCCAGTCACTGATCTGTTGCTGTTCGGCCAGACGCGAACACTGCGCGCCCAGCTCATGCAAGATCCCGTCGCAGACATTGTGCGGGCTGATCGCAGCCGGATTGGCCAGCCAAGGGCGGGCCGCCGCCAGATCATCCTCGCAGCGCAGCCGTGCGTTCAGTGCATGGGCAAAACCGCACAGGTTGCGCAGCAGTTCGGCGCGCAACTGCTCATCGGCGATCACCACACTTTCGCGCACGAACGAGCGGGTCTCGATGATCAACTTGCCCCAGGCCTTGCGCCCCTCCCACCAACGGTCGTAGCAGGCGTTGTTGCGAAAGCTCATGAAGATCGACAGCGACAGGCCGAGCAGGGTGAAGGGTGTGGCGCTGACCGGGTAGAAAAACGCCGGATAGTGGCGCTCGACCAGCACGATCAGCGCGGCCAGCAAGGTGACCATCAGGCAGCGCAAGGCGATGCGCTTGACGATCGAACCCTTGAGGGTGAACAGCACGCGCAGCACATCGGGGCGGGAGTGGACGATCATGGAGGTCCAGAGGCGGCCGATCAGCCGCCGGTCATGTTCATGAAACGCAGGATCTGCACGTCGCCACCCACTTCGAAGTGATGGCGGTAGGGCTTGAGGTGCAGCGAAGCGCGGATGGCTTTTTCCAGCCGCTCGGCATCGCCCGGGTGGGCGCGCAGCACCTGCTTGAGGTCCATCGAGTGCTCGTTGCCCAGGCACAGCAGAAGGCGGCCTTCGACGGTCAGGCGCACGCGGTTGCAGGTGGCGCAGAAGTTGTGGCTGTGGGGCGAGATGAAGCCAACGCGGGTGTTGGGCGCTTCGGCCAGGCGCCAGTAGCGGGCCGGGCCTTGCGACGATTCGGTCGATTCGATCAGGGTGAATTGCTCGGCCAGGCGCGCGCGCACTTCGTCACTGGAGCAGAACGACTCGCCGCGCTCATGCTCGCTGATCACACCCAGCGGCATTTCTTCGATGAAGGTGATGTCCAGCTCGCGGTCGATGGCAAAGCGCACCAGGTCGACCAGCTCGTGGTCGTTGCGGCCCTTGAGCACCACGCAGTTGAGTTTGATGCGTTGGAAACCGGCGCGGCGGGCGGCGTCGATGCCGGCGATCACCTGGGCGAGGTCACCGGTGCGGGTCAGCTGCTTGAAGCGCTCGGTGTCGAGGCTGTCGAGGCTGATGTTCAGGCGCGAAAGCCCCGCATCGAACAGCGGCTGGGCCAGGCGGCCGAGTTGCGAGCCGTTGCTGGTCATGCACAGTTCGCGCAGGCCGGGCAGGGCGGCGATGCGCCCGCACAGCTCGACGATGCCCTGGCGCACCAGCGGCTCGCCGCCGGTGAGGCGTATCTTGCGGGTACCCAGGGCGACGAAGCGCTCGGCCACCTGGAACAGTTCTTCAAGGCTGAGAATCTGCTGGCGCGGCAGGAACTGCATGTCTTCGGCCATGCAGTAGACGCAACGGAAGTCGCAGCGGTCCGTGACCGACATCCGCAGGTAGTCGATTTTGCGATTGAAGCCGTCGATCAGGGCCCGGCTGTTCTGTTCCACGTTCGCGCTCGGCAGAGGGAGGAATACAAGGTTCAAGCTATAACCTGCACAGCCCCCCGTCAAATTGCTTTCCCCGACTGTTTGATCAATCTCCTCTATCAAGGCTGAAGGCCATGTATCCAAAGGCCCTGGCAGCGTGATCGAAACGGCTTATCACCCTGTAAGACATTTCGATTGGACGGCTCTATGCCGGCATCCATAGGCTGGAAATAAGCACCGGACGACACGATCCGCTGCATTTTTCGATGCCCGCGTGAGGATTGACCGCATGAGCCAGGACCAACACATCAGGGACTACAAGGGACCTGCCGCCGGCTGGGGCGCGCTGAAAAGCGTGACCAAGAGTTGGCTGGGCAGCGAAAACGCCTTCAAGAACCTGCGGGCCATGCTCAAGACCAACCAGAACGGCGGTTTCGATTGCCCGGGCTGCGCCTGGGGCGAGTCGCCGGAAAGCGACATGGTCAAGTTCTGCGAAAACGGCGCCAAGGCGGTGAACTGGGAAGCCACCGGCCGCTCGGTGGACCCGGCATTCTTCGCCAAGTACAGCGTCAGCGCGCTCAGGGACCAGACCGATTACTGGCTCGAATACCAGGGGCGCCTCACCCACCCGATGCGCTATGACGCTGCCACCGATCACTATGTCGAGACCACCTGGCAAGAGGCGTTCGAGCTGATCGCCAAGCACCTGCGGGCGCTAAAATCGCCCGATCAGGCCGAGTTCTACACCTCGGGCCGGGCCAGCAACGAAGCGGCGTTCCTCTACCAGCTGTTCGTCCGCGCCTATGGCACCAACAACTTCCCCGACTGCTCGAACATGTGCCACGAAGCCAGTGGCGTGGGCATGTCGCAAACCCTCGGGGTGGGCAAGGGCACCGTGGTGTTCCATGACCTGGAGCTGGCCGACGCGATCTTCGTCATTGGTCAGAACCCCGGCACCAACCACCCGCGAATGCTCGAACCGCTGCGCGAAGCGGTCAAGCGTGGCGCTCAGGTGGTGTGTTTCAACCCGCTCAAGGAGCGCGGCCTGGAGCGCTTTCAGCATCCGCAGCATCCACTGGAGATGCTCAGCAACGGCTCCGAGCCCACCACCAACGCCTACTTCCGTCCGGCCTTGGGCGGCGACATGGCGGCCATACGTGGCATGGCCAAGTTCCTGCTGCAGTGGGAGCGCGAGGCCCAGGCCAACGGTGAGCCGGCAGTGTTCGACCATGCCTTCATCGCCGAGCACACCAGCGGCGTCGATGACTACCTGGCGGCAGTGGACGCCACCTCCTGGGAGCATATCGTCGAGCAGTCCGGCCTGACCCTGGCCGAGATCGAATTGGCCGCGCGCATGTACCGCAAGGCCGAACGGGTGATCATGTGCTGGGCGATGGGCGTCACCCAGCACCGCCATTCGGTGCCGACCGTGCAGGAAATCGTCAACCTGCAGCTGCTGCGCGGCAACGTCGGCAAACCCGGCGCCGGCCTGTCGCCGGTGCGCGGCCACAGCAACGTACAGGGCGACCGCACCATGGGCATCGACGAGAAGCCCAAGGCCGCGCTGCTCGATGCCCTGGAAAAACGCTTCCACTTTCGCGTCCCACGCGGCCACGGGCACAACGCGGTGCTGGCGATCCAGGCCATGGAAGAGCAACGCGCCAAAGTGTTCATCGCGCTCGGCGGCAACTTCGCCCAGGCCACCCCGGACACCCCACGCACCCACGCGGCGCTGCGCAATTGCGCGCTGACCGTGCAGATTTCCACCAAGCTCAACCGCTCGCACCTGGTCACCGGCCGCGATGCGCTGATCCTGCCCTGCCTGGGCCGTACCGAAATCGACCTGCAGGCCGGCGGGCCGCAGGGCGTGACCGTGGAAGACACCTTCAGCATGGTGCACATCTCCCACGGCCAGCTGCGCCCACGTTCGCCGCACATGCGTTCGGAGCCGTGGATCATCGCCGGCATGGCCAAGGCCACCCTGGGCAATCAGCCGATCGACTGGGAATACGCCGTGGCCGATTACGGCCGCATACGCAGCATGATCGCCGACGTCATCCCGGGCTTTGCCGACTTCAACCAGCGCCTGGAGCAGCCGGGAGGTTTCCACCTGGGCAACAGCGCAGCCGAGCGCAACTGGCGCACGGCAACTGGCAAGGCGCGTTTCAGTGCCAGCCAGCTGCCCGAGCGACTGGTCAATGCCCAGGTGCTGGCGCGGGGTGACAAGCCGGACCTGATCCTGCAGACGATGCGTTCGCATGACCAGTACAACACCACGTTGTATGGGCTGGATGATCGCTACCGCGGGGTGTTCGGGTTGCGTGAAGTGGTGTTCGTCAGCGAGGCGGACATTCGCCGGCTGGGCTTCGAGCCGGGTGAGCAGGTGGACCTGGTGTCGCTTTGGGAGGACGGTGTGGAGCGGCGGGTGTCGGGGTTCAGGCTGGTGGCGTATGACATCCCGGATGGGCAGGCGGCGGCTTATTATCCGGAGACCAATCCGTTGGTGCCGCTGGAGAGTTATGGCGAGGGGACTTATACGCCAACGTCGAAGTTCGTGGCGATTCGGTTGGAGAAGGCCAAGGTGGGGAACCGGATTGCGGCGGTGCTGGCGGTGGATTGATGGGTTGACTGGACTGGCCCTTCGCGGATGAATCCGCTCCTACGGGGATCGCATTACCCTGTAGGAGCGGATTCATCCGCGATGAGGGCACCACCGATTCAGGTTCTGTGCACCGGAAACGCCGTGGTGTACTTCATCTGCTCCATGGCAAAACTGGAGGTGATGTTGGACAGCCCATCGGTGCTGTTGATCAGCTTCTTGTAGAACCGGTCATAGGCCGCAATATCACCCACCACCACCCGCAGCATGTAGTCCCAGTCCCCGGACATGCGGTAGAACTCCATCACTTCCTCGAATCCCTTCACCGTCGCGGCAAACTGCTCCAGCCAGGCGCTGTCGTGGCGCTGGGTCTTGAGCTGAACGAACACGGTCAGGCCCAGGCCCAGGCGCTCGGGGTCGAGCAGGGCGACGCGGCCGAGGATGTAGCCGTCTTCTTCCAGGCGCTTGACCCGCTTCCAACACGGCGTGGTGGACAGGTTGACGGCTTCGGCCAGGTCCTTCAGCGAGATCGACGCGTCGCGCTGGAGCAGGGTGAGAATGTGCTGGTCGAAGCTGTCCATATCGGTCACGGCTGGCTAAGAAAAATATTCGCCAGATTACCCCAGCGGTAGAAAAAAATCCCGCAGCGCCAGCCCTTGTCGTTTGTGCGATAGTTGCCTACTTAACATCTGCCAATGGGCCCGACCATGTCCGACAAGCCGCGCAACTTCGCCACCCGTACCATCCACGCCGGCGAGCAGTTCAGCGTCGCTGACAACGCGATTTTTCCGCCAATCTACACCGCCAGCTCTTACATCAAGCGCAGCCTCGATGACCACCCCGATTACGCCTACAGCCGCGTCGGCAACCCGACCCGGCATGCCTACGAAAGCTGCGTAGCGGCGCTGGAAGAGGGTGTTGGCGCGGTGGCCTGTGCCTCGGGTGTCAACGCCACGGCCACGGTGCTGGAGCTGCTGCCCAAGGACGCCCATGTGGTGGTGATGAACGGTGTCTACGGTGGCACCTTCCGCATCCTCGAAGACTATCGCGGGCACACCTCGGGCCTGACCACCACCTACGTCGATCTCAACGACATCGAGGCGGTGGCGGCGGCGATCAAGCCCGAGACCCAGCTGATCTGGATCGAGTCGCCGACCAACCCGCTGCTGCACCTGGTCGACATCAAGGCAGTCTGCGACCTGGCGCGGGCGCGCGGCATCCTTACCTGCATCGACAACACCTTCTGCTCGCCCTGGAACCAGCGGCCAATCACCCTGGGTGTGGACCTGGTGATGCACTCGGCCAGCAAATACATCGGCGGCCATTCGGACCTGACGGGCGGTGTGGTAGTGGCGGCCAGCGAGGCGTTGTACAAGCGCCTGCGCAAGATCAGCATGGCGGTGGGTGCGATCCAGGGGCCGTTCGATTGTTATCTGGCCCTGCGCGGCCTGAAGACCCTCGACGTGCGCATGGAGCGCCAATGCGCCAACGCCCTGCAGGTGGCGCGTTTTCTCGAAAGCCACCCGCAGATCGAGCAGGTGTTCTACCCGGGGTTGGAGAGCCACCCGCAACATGAACTGTGCAAGCGCCAGATGCGCGCGGGCGGGGCTGTGGTGGCGATGAAGGTCAAGGGCGGGGACCGCGCGGCACTCAACCGCTTGGTCGAGGCTTTGCGCATTTTTGTTTTGGCCGATTCGCTGGGCGGGGTGGAGAGCATGATCAACCACTCCTGGAGCATGTCGCACAACTCCTTGAGCCCGGAGCAGAAGGGCGTGATGGGGATTAGCGAGAACCTGCTGCGGCTGTCGATCGGGATCGAGGATGGCCAGGACTTGATCGAGGACCTGGACGGGGCTTTGAAGGCTGCGGCTGCTGTGTGAAGGCGGCTGGCCTCATCGCGGCTGAAGCCGCTCCTACAGGTTCTGCACACACACCTGTAGGAGCGGCTTCAGCCGCGATGAGGCCGGTAGATTCAGCAAAAATCCATCAGGATTTCGGCGGATGAATAATTCGCTCGATCTTGTCCTTGATCAGCAGGCGCTCCTTGCGCAGGCGGTTGACGGCCTCGTCGTTGGTGCCATTGCCTTCGGCGGCGACCACCTCCTTGTCCTTGGCGTTGTATTCCTTGTGCAACGCATGCAGCGTCTGGTCCTTGTCTATGAGTGCCTGGAATGCGTCAGCGGTAACGTGCAAGTCAGCGAGCAGATCATGCGGAACTGGCATTTCTTCACCTCTGTCAGGGTTGTCGTTAAGGTCCTGACCTTTGAGGATAGCCGCCTTTGCGCGGGTGGGGGACTGGGGTAGGCTGTCGGTCTTCCCAACGCCTGGAACCTGTGCCATGCCTCACCTGAACCTGGAATACAGCGACAACCTGCGCGAACTCAATGTCGACGTGCTGCTGCTGCGCCTGAACCACGCCCTGTTCGGCAGCGGCCAGTTCGCCGACGAAGCCGACATCAAGAGCCGCGCCCAGGCGTTCAGCCATTACCGAGTGGGTACCGCACCCGGTGACCGGGCGTTTGCCCATGTGCGCCTGGCCATCCTCAGCGGGCGCTCCCACGAGGTGAAGCAGCAGTTGTCGGAAAGCCTGCTTGCGGTTTTGCGTGAAGCCATGCCACCGCAAGCAGGCATGGACCTGCAGCTGTGCGTGGAAGTCCTCGACATTGACCGCGAGCCTTATGCCAAGGCAAGGATCAGCGCGGCCCAGGTGTGATGACAACAGGGGGCGGCAACCCCCCCTGCAAGCGTCTTCAATACGTGCCGCGCAGGGTCAGCATGAAGTTGCGCGGTTCGCCGTAGTAGTTGCCGTAGGTCGAAGTGCCCACAGTCTCCTATTGCAACCACGAGGACTCTCTTTCCAATATCCTGAGAGGCGCGGCGGTCGCCAGGTTTCACCCGCAGCGCCCGCGCCGTATATACTGCGCGCCAATGTTTGTGGGAGAGCCTCGTGGCCATCGAAATACACTGGATCCGTGACGACCAGACCCTGGCCGAACTCTGCCAGAAGTGGCGCAAGCTGCCCTTCGTGGCGCTCGACACCGAATTCATGCGGGTCGACACCTTTTATCCGAAAGCCGGGCTGATCCAGATTGGCGACGGCGAGCGGGCTTTCCTCATCGACCCGTTGCTGATCAATGACTGGCAGCCGCTGGGTGAACTGCTCGATGACGCTGGCGTGGTCAAGGTGCTGCACGCCTGCAGCGAAGACCTCGAGGTGCTGCTGCGCCTGACCGGCAAGCTGCCGCAACCGTTGTTCGATACGCAGCTGGCCGCCGGTTACCTGAACCTGGGCTTCTCAATGGGTTATTCGCGCCTGGTTCAGGAAGTGCTGGGCCTGGAGCTGCCCAAGGGCGAAACCCGCTCCGACTGGCTGCAGCGCCCGCTGTCGGAGACCCAGGTCAGCTACGCCGCCGAGGATGCCGTGCACTTGGCCGAGCTGTTCGCGGCCCTGCGCCCACGGCTGTCCGACGACAAGTACGCCTGGGTGCTGGAAGACGGCGCCGAACTGGTGGCGGCGCTGCGCCGTGAAGTCGACCCGCAGACGCTGTACCGCGACGTCAAGCTGGCCTGGAAGTTGCGCCCTCAGCAACTGGCCGTGCTGCGCGAGTTGTGCGCCTGGCGCGAGCGTGAGGCGCGCAGCCGCGATGTGCCGCGCAACCGCATTCTCAAGGAACACTCGCTGTGGCCCATGGCTAAAAGCCAGCCGGACAACCTGTCGGCGCTGGCCAAAATCGAAGAAATGCACCCGCGCACCATCCGTCAGGATGGCAACACGCTGCTCCAACTGATCAAGCAGGCCGCCAGTCAGCCGCCCGAGCAATGGCCGGCGACCCTGCCCGAGCCGCTGCCGATCGAAGCCGCCGGTATCCTCAAGCGCCTGCGCGCCATCGGTCAGGCCGAAGGTGAGCGCCTTGGCATCGCCCCGGAGCTGATGCTGCGCAAGAAAGCCCTGGAAGCGCTGCTCAAGAGCGGCTACCCCAACGGCCCCTATCAATTGCCCGATTCGTTGCGCGGCTGGCGCCGTGAGCGGATGGGCCAGGCCCTGCTGGATGACCTGGCAGGTGCCGGAGAGACCCCATGAAACATATCTGCTCGATCTACAAGAGCCCACGCAAGAACGAAATGTACCTCTACGTGCTCAAGGCCGAGGGCCTGGAGCGTGTGCCCGAGGCGCTGCTGCCATTCTTCGGCAAGCCTGTGCACGCCTTCGACCTGGTGCTGACCCCCGAGCGCCAGCTGGCCCGCGAGGACATCACCAAGGTGCTGGAGAATTTGGCAAACCAGGGCTACCACCTGCAGATGCCGCCGGCCGAAGATGAGTACATCGAGCACCTGCCCGAAGAGCTGCTGCGCCGTAACGATCCGGTCTGAGCATGCGTGTATTGATCGCTGAGCACGACCATGCTCGCTACGCCGAACTGTTGCGCGAAGCCGCGCCACAGCTGGACGTCTTCACCAGCGGCGACTCCGCCGAACTGGCCTCGCAGGCCCCGCAGTGCCCGGTCTGGCTGGGCCAGCCGGACCTGCTTGCGAGTTTGTTGCGCCAGGGCCACAAGCCGGCCTGGATGCAGTCGACCTGGGCTGGCATCACGCCATTGCTGGCAGAGGGGTTGCCGCGTGATTACCGGTTGACCCGTGCGGTCGGCATCTTCGGCCAGGTGATGGCCGAGTACATGCTCACCTACCTGCTGGGGCATGAGCGCGAGGTGCTGTCGCGCCTGGTCAGCCAGGTCGAGCGCCGTTGGGACGACCGCCCGGGGCGTACGCTCGAAGGGCGCAAGGTGCTGATCGTGGGTACAGGCGATATCGGCCAGCGTGTTGCTGAGTTCCTCGTGCCGTTTGGTGTGACGCTGTACGGCATCGCCAGCACGGCGCGTGAACAGGCGCCGTTCGTCGAAGTGGCCGGGTTGGCGGATTTACCGCGCATGGTCGGGCAAGTCGATTACGTGCTCAATTTACTGCCGGATACGCCGGCGACCCATGACATTTACGATGCCACGCTGTTCAAGTGCTTTCAGCCCAGCGCACTGTTCATCAATGCCGGGCGCGGGGCGGCGGTGGTCGATGCCGACCTGGTCGAGGCACTGAAGGAGGGGCATCTGGCGGGTGCGGTGATCGATGTGTGTCGGCAGGAGCCGCTGCCGCAGCGTCATCCATTCTGGACGGCCTGGGGGTTGTTGCTGACCGGGCACAGTTCGGCGCCTACCTCGCCAACGGCGATGGTGCGGTTGTTTGTCGAGAATGTGCAGGCGTACCAGGCGGGGCAGGGGTTGCGTGGGGAAGTGGATTTCGCCAAGGGTTATTGATTTGTAGCGTTGGTGCTGGCCTCTTCGCGGGCAAGCCCGCTCCCACAGGTCCTATGGACACCTCCGAACATGTGGGAGCGGGCTTGCCCGCGAATAAGCCAAGGCTGATTTTACAGACTGAAATCCCCCTCAGCCGCCAGCTCGCTCAGCGGCCGACGCGGGCTTGGTACCTCACGCGCTTGCAAGCCCTCGTCAAGGCTGGCCTTGTCACCCAATTTGCCGATCGCCACCATGGCATGCAGCTCGTAGCCTTCCGGCACCTTCAGCTCGCTACGCGCCAGATCCTTGTCAAACCCGGCCATCCCGTGGGTATGCCAGCCGCTGATGCTCGCCTGCAACGCCAGATGGCCCCAGGCAGAACCGGTGTCGAAGGTGTGCCACAACGCCGGTTTTTCTTCACTGGCGCCCGGCGCGGCAAAGGTGGTCTTGGAAATCACCAGCACCAGCGCCGAAGCCTGCTGCGCCCAGCTGCGGTTGAACGGCACCAGCAGGTTCAGGTAACGCTCCCAGCTCGGCGTGTCGCGGCGGGCATAGAGGAAGCGCCACGGCTGCGAGTTGTAGGCCGACGGCGCCCAGCGTGCCGCTTCGAGGAAGCTCAGCAGGGTTTCTTCGCTGATCGGCTCGGCGGTGAAGGCCCGTGGCGACCAGCGGTTGATGAACTGTTCGTTGATGGCGTAATCGGCAATGCGGGGGGTGGCGCTCATGGCTGCTCCTGCAACGGGCGGGGAAAGACCGCACGCTACTGCGTCCGCTCGGTACTGACAAGCGGTCTGGCGTTGCGCAAGGCCAGGCTCTAGACTGGCGCCGCCGCGCGCCGCGGCCTACGAGACGACTGCAGGAAACCCGTGTGATGATCGCTGAAAGCGCGCCGTTCTGGCGGCGCAAGACCCTCGAACAACTCGACCCGCAAGAGTGGGAGTCGCTGTGTGACGGCTGCGGCCTGTGCTGCCTGCAAAAGCTCGAGGACGAGGACGACAACAGCGTCTATTACACGCGCATCGCCTGCAAACTGCTGGATATGAACACCTGCCAGTGCAGCGACTACCCCAACCGCTTCGCACACGTGCCCGATTGCATCCAGCTCACCCCGGGCAAGGCCGACCAGTTCAAATGGCTGCCAAGCACTTGCGGCTACCGCCTGGTGAGTGAGGGCAAGGACCTGCCGGCCTGGCATCACCTGGTCTGCGGCGATCGCCAGCAGGTCCATGAACAGCGCATTTCCCAGTCGGGGCGTATGCTCAGGGAGCAGGATGTGGATGAAGACGACTGGGAAGACCACCTGATCTTTCGCGCCAGCTGAACGGCATAATCCGTCGTCTCTGGGAATCAAGGAGTTTCGGTATGCGTTGCCAGCTGTTGCTGCTTCTGGGCTTCGTCGCCTGTTCCCCGGCCTGGGCGAAAAAGGTCGACCTCGACTATCAGGTGCGGCTGTTGCCCGCCAATGGCCAGGCCGAAGTGCGCATGACCCTGGCCGAAGGCAGCGCCGTGCGCAGTCTCGACTTCGACCTTGGCAAAGCGGGGGCCTACAGCGGATTTCAGGCCGATGGCCAGTGGCAGCTGCAGGGCGAGCGCGGTGTATGGCGTCCGGCGGCGGGGAAGACCAGTCTCAGCTACCGGGTGAAACTTGACCAGAAACTGCGTAGCGGTGCCTATTCCTCGCGCATCACGCCCCACTGGGCGCTGTTTCTCGGCGATCAGCTGATACCGCCGGCACGCCTCGATCAGCAGGACGGCACCGAGCTGGTGGCGCGCCTCTCGGTCGACATGCCCGAGGGCTGGAAGAGCATCGAGACCTCCTGGCCGCGGGTGGGCACTAACAAGTTCCGCATCGATAACGTTTCGCGCCTGTTCGATCGGCCTACCGGCTGGATGCTTGCCGGCGACCTCGGCAGCCGCCGTGCACGCCTGGGCGAAACCGACGTGACCGTAGCGGCCCCGGTGGGGCAGGGCATGCGCCGGATGGACAGCCTGACCTTGCTGACCTTCGTCTGGCCGCACCTGCAGGCCGTGTTCCCGCGCAACCCGCCCAAGCTGCTGCTGGTCGGTGCCCGTGACGGCATGTGGCGCGGGGCGATGTCGGCGCGCGGTTCGCTTTACCTGCACAGCGGCAGGCCGATGATCAGCGAAAGTGGCAGCAGCCCGTTGCTCCGCGAGCTGGTTCAGCTGTTTGCACAGATTCGCGTGAGTGCCGACAGCGACTGGCTTGGCCAGAGCCTGACCGATTATTACGCCAACGAGCTGCTGCGCCGCGCCGGAGGCGTGAGCGATGACCGCTACCAAGTGTGGCAGGCGCGTTTGCAGAAGCAGGGGGCCAAGGTCACCCAGCTGCGTGGTGAACATGCCAGCGCTGCGCAGGTGGCGCGCGGAGTGTTGTTATTGCAGGCGCTGGACAAGGAAATCCGCATTCATACCCAGGCCAAGCGCTCGCTGGACGATGTAACCCAGGCGTTGATGCGCTTGCCGAAGGTGAGTACCGAGGAGTTCGTGCAGATCAGCGAGAGCGTGCTGGGGCGGCGGTCCGAGGTGTTGCAGAGCAAGGCCCTGCGCTGATTTCTTGGTTGCCAGTGCCGGCCTCTTCGCGGGCAAGCCCGCTCCCACAGGTACACCACTCCCCTTGAGATCAGTGGTGTACCTGTGGGAGCGGGCTTGCCCGCGAAGAGGCCAGTACAGTCAACCCATCAATTACCGGTCAGCGGATCCTTCCCAGTCACCGTAACCCCTCGCATCGCCGAATCGGCACTGCGTTTGAGCGCCTCCAGTTCCCCGGCACTGCGCTCGATATCCGCCCGCAACCGGTGATACTCCTGACGATGCTGCTGATACCAGGCCTTGGCCCCGCAATGCCCGCTGACCCCGCGTGCCACCGCAACGCCACCCACCACCATTTGCAAAAGACCGATGAAGCCACCGTGGCGCAACCCCTTGGTGAACATCAGTGCCCCACCCGCCAACGAACCGACCCGCTCCAGGCCCTGGACATTGTGTTCCGCCGACGCTGAACCGGAATGAATATCGAGCATGACGAACCCTCCATGTGAAATGTAAGCAGGTGACCGATCATTCGTCGTCGCCGTTCAGTCGGCATGCCGAGCGGTTGATCAAGGCGCCGCGATGGCTCTGCAATGCGCCTTTTAACTTGGCCAATGTCAGGTCTGGTCAAATGCATGGCGGATTGGGGCAACTGGCCAGGCCCACCGCGCATTAACTTGACCAGGCGCGAAGCTCATCCACGCTGGGTTTCGATCCAGGAGCTTCACGTCCCCCTCCACAAAAACAAAAGCAGGGATCAGGATGACAACGACAAGCGCGAGTGGCGCCGGCAATCAGCTGGCGCAAGGCTTCAAGCAACGCCATGTGACCATGCTTTCCATTGCCGGGGTGATCGGTGCCGGGCTGTTCATCGGCTCCGGCCACGCCATCGCCGCCGCCGGCCCCTCGGCCATCGTCGCCTATGCATTGGCCGGTGCATTGGTGGTACTGGTGATGCGCATGCTTGGCGAAATGGCTGTCGCCAGCCCCGACACTGGCTCCTTTTCCACCTATGCCGACCGCGCCATCGGGCGTTGGGCCGGCTTCACGGTCGGCTGGTTGTACTGGTGGTTCTGGGTGCTGGTGATCCCCATCGAAGCCATCGCCGCCGGCGTGGTCCTCAACAACTGGTTCCCGCACATCGATGCCTGGTTCTTCGCCCTGAGCATGACCGTGCTGCTGACCGCCACCAACCTGTTCAGCGTGGCCAAGTACGGCGAGTTCGAGTTCTGGTTCGCCATGCTCAAGGTGATCGCCATTGTCGCCTTCATCGCCCTTGGTGCTGCGGCATTGGCCGGGGTGCTGCCGGGGCGTGAAGTCAGCGGCCTACCGCGCCTGTTGGAGCAGCAGGGCGGGTTCATGCCCAATGGCTGGACGGCGATCATCGGCGCATTGCTGACCACCATGTTCAGCTACCTGGGCACCGAAGCGGTGACCATCGCGGCTTCAGAGTCCAAAGACCCGGCGCGCAACATCGCCAAGGCCACCCGCTCGGTGATCTGGCGGATCAGCGTCTTCTACCTGCTGTCGATCTTCGTGATTATCTCGGTAGTACCGTGGAACGACCCGCTGCTGCCGGTGCAGGGCTCGTACCAGCGCGCGCTGGAAATCATGCACATCCCCTATGCCAAGTTCCTGGTGGACATGGTGGTATTGGTGGCAGTGGCCAGCTGCCTGAACTCGTCGATCTACATCTCGTCGCGGATGCTCTACTCGCTGAGCAAGCGTGGCGATGCCCCAGGCTTCATCCAGCGCACCTCCAAGGTTGGCGTGCCACGCGCAGCGGTGATCGGCAGCACATTGATCGGCGCACTGGCCACCATCGTCAATTACTTCGCACCGGCTGAGGTATTCGCCTTCCTGCTGGCCAGCTCCGGTTCGATTGCCTTGCTGGTGTACCTGGCGATTGCCTGCTCGCAGCTGCGCATGCGCGCCATCCTGCAGCGGCAGAACGTCGAGATCGCCTTCCGGATGTGGCTGTACCCGTGGCTGACCTATGCGGTGATCAGCTTCATCGTGTTCGCCCTGGG
Organism: Pseudomonas sp. NPDC089752; assembly: GCF_044748725.1. NCBI lineage: Bacteria > Pseudomonadati > Pseudomonadota > Gammaproteobacteria > Pseudomonadales > Pseudomonadaceae > Pseudomonas > Pseudomonas sp. NPDC089752. The sequence continues at coordinate 380,571 of NZ_JBIVGP010000002.1, read as the reverse complement.
GACCATGTTCGTGATGCCGCAGCATCGTATGGAGGTATCGCTGACCCTGGCCCTGGCAGTGGTGATCCTGGTGTTGGGCGTGATCAGCGGCCGGCGCCATGAGCGGCGGGAGGCATTGGCGGCTGCCTGACTTCGCGCGGTAACCGGATGAAAGCCACCTACCGCAGGTGGCTTTTTTCGTTGTGGCTCAACAGGTTCTGCATTTTTGTCTGTTCTGGATAATTACCTGTCCGGTTTGGCAATGCAGTCTCAAGGGTGTTTAATCTCACCTCTGCAACCCGCTCAAGCCCTTTAAATCAGGGGCTTTTAGAGATTTCGCCGTTCATCGAAAATGCTGTAGACACATTGTCTAACAGTGCCATATAGTCGTTATACAAATAGTAGACAAAGTCTATGACAACAAAGAAGGCCGCCATGAAAGCCACCGTTGAACCCATCACCGCAGAGGTGCCACAGGACCGCAAGGCCGTCCTCGCCGAAGCGTTGCGCCGCCGGATCCTCAGCATGGAACTGGCCCCAGGCGCGGTGGTGGACGAACTGGCCCTGTGCGACGAGTTCGGCCTGTCGCGCCCGCCAGTCCGTGAGCTGTTGCGCCAAATCGCCGCCGAAGGCTACATCGAGCTGGAAGCCAACCGCGCACCGCGCGTGGCCGCGATGAACCACGAATCGCTGCACAGTTTCTATGTCGCCGCACCGCTCATCTACGTCGCCACCACTCAGCTGGCGGCCACCTACGCCACCGAAGCCGAAATCGAAGTGCTCAAGGCCATCCAGGCGCAGTTCCGCCAGGCCATCGAAGAGCGCGACGTGGAAAACCGCGTGCTCTACAACGACGCCTTCCACCTGGAAATCGGCAAGATGGCGCACAACGAATACCTCATGCCTACGCTGCGTCGGATCCTCATCGACCACACCCGCCTGGGCAAGATCTTCTATCGCCACCCCACCACCGATGACATGCAACGCGATCTTGAGCTTGCCTGCGAGCAGCACGAGCAGATCATCGTTGCCATCGAACAGCGGGACCCGCAAACCGCCGGCAGGGTAGTGCGCGAGCATATGGAGCTGTCGCGCAGGCGCATGGCCGAGTACGCCGCACCGCAAGCGCTGGATGTACCGATTCAGATATGAGTTCCACCGGTCACGCCGCTGGCGCTGACCGCTCGTCAACAACAAGATCCAGGTTAGTGACATGACAAGAATAAGTTCGTTACCTGCCGATGATGCCACCTGTGGTTGGTATCACCTGAGCAAACCCCGCACGCCCCGGCCGGCACACAGCGGCCACAGCCAGGCGCGCTGGGTGGTGGTCGGCGCCGGCTTCACCGGGTTGGCCGCAGCGCGCCAGCTGGCGACGAACTTTCCGGACGACGAGATCGTACTGATCGAGGCACAGGAGGTCGGTTATGGCACCTCCGGGCGCAACGCCGGTTTTGCCATCGACCTGCCCCACGACATCGGCGCCGAGGATTACATCGGCGACATCGGCATCGCCAAGACTGTACTCAAGCTCAACCTCGGCGGGCAGTCGTACCTCAAGGAGCTGATCGAGCGCTACGACATCGAGTGCCAGTTCCGCCACTGCGGCAAGTACCAGGCAGCCATCGAAGACCGCGGCATGGCGGTGCTGGATGCCTACCGCCGTGGTCTGGACAAGCTCGGCCAGCCCTATGAAGTGATCGAAGGCCGCGACCTGCCAGACCACATCGGCACGCACTTCTACCGCAAGGGCCTGTTCACCCCCGGCACGGCGCTGCTGCAGCCCTCGGCGCTGGTGAAGGGCCTGGCCGACAGCCTGCCGAGCAACGTTTCGCTCTACGAAAACACCCCCATCACCGACGTCGACTATGGCGACAAGGTGGTGCTGCGCCACGCCAACGGTTCGATCACCGCCGACAAGCTGGTGCTCACCACCAACGCCTTCGGCATGAGCTTCGGTTTCCTCAAGGGCCGCATGCTGCCGGTGTTCACTTACGGCAGCATCACCCGCCCGCTGACCGAGGAAGAACAGGCCCGTCTGGGCGGCAAGCCTTACTGGGGCGTGATCCCGGCAGACCCGTTCGGCACCACCATGCGCCGCACGGTCGACAACCGCCTGCTGATCCGCAACAGCTTCAGCTACAACCCCGATGGGCGCAGCAACCGCAAATACCTCGACCGCTTCGTCCAGCGCCACCGCGACTCCTTTGCCCGGCGCTTCCCGATGTTGCCGGGTGTTGAATTCGAATATACCTGGGGCGGTGCATTGGCACTTTCGCGCAACCACATGGGCTTCTTCGGCAAGTTGGCGCCCAATGTAGTCGGCGCATTGTGTTGCAACGGTTTGGGCGTTACCCGGGGCACGGTCACCGGCAAGTTGCTGGCCGACTGGTTGGCCGGTGACAAGAACGAACTTATCGAGTTTCTGCTCAATGCCCCCGGGCCTTGTGCGAATCCACCGCAGCCCCTGGTATCCCTGGGCTTGAACGCCAACCTGATGTGGGGGCAAATGCGCGCGGGTAAGGAAAGCTGACGCTTCACCAAGTTAGGCCATTGAATTTTTAACGCCGGCCCTGTTTGGCCGGTACGGGCTCGCTTTGCCCGAAATTGATGATCGAGATGCGCTATCCGGTCACCCGGGGCTGAAGACGTTTTCAGTTTCGCGGACGCGCTCGCCTTGAAAACGTGCATGTAAATGAAGTGGTAGGAACAACAATGACAAGTCCGAATATTTCGATTGAAGATGTACCGATCAACCGCTTTCACCAGTTGCTGACATTGCGTTCCGGTGGTGGCTCGTTCGTCGACGGCTACGTGCTGAGTATCATCGGCGTGGCCATGGTGCAAATGTCCGCAGGCCTGGGCCTGACCAGTTTCTGGCAGGGCATGATCGCCGCTTCGGCGCTGATCGGCATTTTCTTTGGTGGCTTCTTCGGCGGTTGGCTGACCGACCGCTTCGGCCGCAAACGGGTGTTCTTCGTCGGCCCGACCTTGTTCATCGTCGCCTCGGTCGCGCAGTTCTGGGTGGAGTCGGCGCTGGCGCTGTTCCTGCTGCGTTTTTCCATCGGTATCGCGGTAGGCATCGAATACCCGGTGGCGACATCGCTGCTGGTGGAGTTCCTGCCCAAGAAAAACCGTGGGCCACGCCTGGCCACTTTGACCGTGCTGTGGTTTGCCGGTGCGGCCACCGCTTACATGATCGGTGAAGCCATCCTGCGCCACGGCGGCGACGATGCCTGGCGCCTGGTGCTGGCCAGTGCCGCGGTGATCGGTGCGTTGCTGTTCGCCATTCGTCTGGGCACGCCTGAATCGCCACGCTGGTTGATCAGCAAGGGCCGCTCGGCTGAAGCGGAGCAGGTGATCAAAGCCGTGTACGGCAACGACTTCTCGCTGCGCAACCTGCCCGAGGAGCCAAAGTCCCGCAAGCTGTCGTTCCTCAGCCTACTGCACTCCGGCTACGGCAAACGCATGCTGTTCGTCACCATGTTCTGGACCTGCTCGGTAATCCCGGTGTTCGCCGTCTACGCCTTCGCCCCCAAGGTGCTGGGCGCGCTCAACCTCAAGGGTGACTGGGCCTCGATTGGCTCGGTGGCGATCACCTGCCTGTTCGTGGTCGGCTGCATCATCGGCACCCGCCTGCTGAACACCATCGGTCGGCGCACCACGCTGCTGCACAGCTTCTTCTGGTCGGGGCTGGCGCTGCTGGGCCTGGGCGCCTTCAGCAGTGGCAACGAGATGCTCATCCTGGTGCTGTTCGGTGCCTATGCTTTGTTCATCGGCGGTGCCCAGGTGCTGCAGCTGGTTTACCCCAACGAGCTGTTCCCCACTGAAATCCGTGCTGGCGCCGTGGGCGTGGGCACGTCCATGTCGCGGGTCGGTGCTGCGGTCGGTACCTGGCTGGTACCCATTGCCCTCGACAGCTATGGCATCGGCGCAACCATGTATGCCGCCGCCGCCGTCACCTTCGTCGGCCTGGCCTTCTCGATCGCCCTGGCCCCGGAAACCCGTTCGCTGAACCTGCAACAGGCCGCTTCGCTGGGCTGAACCCCTACAACGTGCCGCTGCCTCGATCGGCAGCGGCCTTTTACAACACTGATCAACGCACTGGAGAAACTACCGTGAAATTCGAAGGCATCTACACCCCGGCAATCACTCCGCTGGCTGCGGACGGCTCGATCGACAAGGCAGCATTTGCCGAGGTCCTCGAATACCTGGTCGAATCGAAAATCCACGGCGTGATCATCGGTGGTTCCACCGGTGAGTATTACGCGCACACCACCCAGGAGCGCATCGAGCTGGCCGCCCAGGCCAAGGACGTGCTCAACGGCCGCCTGCCATTGATCGTCGGCACCGGTGGCATCCGCACCGAAGACGCTGTGGCGTTCGCCCAGCACGCCAAGGAAATCAAGGCCGACGCGCTGCTGGTGGGCACCCCGCCGTACGCGCTGCCGACCCAGCAGGAAATCGCTCAGCACGTCAAAGCCGTCGATGCCGCCGCTGGTTTGCCGATCATGCTCTATAACTACCCAGGCCGCATGAGCGTGAGCATGGGTGAGGAGTTCTTCGATGCCGTGGCTGATGTGAAGAACATCGTCGCCATCAAGGAAAGCTCCGGCGACATGGCCCAGCTGCACCGCCTGGCCATCCAGCGCCCGAACATCCAGCTGTCGTGCGGCTGGGACGACCAGGCCCTGGAGTTCTTCGCCTGGGGTGCCCAGAGCTGGGTTTGCGCTGGTTCCAACTTCATCCCGCGTGAGCATGTTGCGTTGTTCGAGGCCTGTGTGATCGAGAAGAACTTCGACAAGGGCCGCAAGATCATGAGCGCGATGATGCCGCTGATGGACTTCCTCGAAGGTGGCAAGTTCGTTCAGTCGATCAAGTACGGCGTGGCCCTCAATGGCCTGAGCACTGGTGGCGTGCGCAAGCCGCTGTCCGAGCTTGACGCCGCCGAGAAAGAAGAACTGCAGCGCGTGGTCAGCACCCTGAAGGCCACCATCGCCCAGATCAAATAAGGAGCACGCAAATGGCTGATTTGCTGAGCAAGGAACAATACGCGGCCATCGCCGCCGACCTGCAACTGCGCACCAAGGCGTTCATTGACGGTGAATTCCGCGATGCCATTTCGGGCCGCACCTTCGTCACCACCAACCCGGCCACCGGCAAGCAGCTGGCTGAAGTCGCCGCCTGTGACGTCGACGACGTCAACGTCGCCGTGGCCGCAGCCAAGCGCGTGTTCGAAGAGGGCACCTGGTCGAAGATGCAGCCGAACGACCGCAAGCACGTGCTGCAGAAGTTCGCCCAGCTGCTGGAAGACAACGCCCATGAACTGGCGGTGCTGGAAGCGCTGGACAGCGGCAAGCCGGTCAGCGAGTGCCAGAACGTCGACGTGCCGGAAACCATCCACACCATCCGCTGGCACGCCGAGCTGATCGACAAGATCTACGACGCCACCGCTCCGACCGGCAACGCCGCCGTGACCATGGTCGTGCGTGAAGCCATCGGCGTGGTCGGCCTGGTGCTGCCGTGGAACTTCCCGCTGCTGATGCTGGCCTGGAAGATCGCCCCCTCACTGGCCGCCGGTTGTTCGATCGTGGTCAAGCCGGCCAAGGAAACCACCCTCAGCGCCTTGCGCGTCGCCGAGCTGGCTCACGAAGCGGGGATTCCTGCTGGCGTGTTCAACCTGGTACCTGGCGGTGGCCGTGAAGTGGGCGAAGCCATCGGCCGCCACATGGACATCCCGATGGTCAGTTTCACCGGCTCCACCGACACCGGCCGCCTGTTCCTGAAATACGCCGCCGAATCCAACCTCAAGCGCATCGTGCTGGAGCTGGGTGGCAAGAACCCGGCCGTGGTCATGAACGACTGCGAAGACTTGAACGAAGTGGCCGAGTTCGTCACGGCCGGTGCGTTCTGGAACATGGGCGAGAACTGCTCGGCGTCCTCGCGCCTGATCGTCCACAAGGACGTCAAGGACGAGCTGCTGGGCCTGATCGCCAAGCACTTGAAGGACTGGAAACTGGGCGACCCGCTCGACCCGGAAAACCGCCTGGGCGCGATGGTCAGCAAGTCGCACTTCGAGAAGGTCAAGTCGTACCTGGAATACGCCGCCGAGCAAAAACTCGACGTCGTTCAAGGTGGCGAGGCCGAACAGGGCGTGTTCATTCAGCCGACCATCGTCGACAACGTGGGCCGCGACAACAAGCTGTTCATCGAAGAGATCTTCGGCCCGGTGCTGAGCGTGACCAGCTTCGAGACCATCGACGAGGCCATCGAACTGGCCAACGACACCGTCTACGGCCTGGCCGCTTCGGCCTACACCGGCAGCCTGCGCAATGCGCTGCGCCTGTCACGTGAAATCCGCGCGGGCGTGGTGACGGTCAACTGCTTCGGCGAAGGTGATGTGACCACGCCGTTCGGTGGCTACAAAGAGTCCGGGTTTGGTGGGCGTGACAAGTCCATCTGGGCCCATGATCAGTACACGGAGCTGAAGACCATCTGGATCAACGCTTCGTGAGCTGATTGCAGGACGGTGCTGTTCTGACGGAGCTCAGCACCCGGCCGCCCTGTGGTGACAGGGCCGCCCTCTTCGCGGGGCAAGCCCGCTCCCACAAGTACTCTACTGGCCTGAGGTCAGTGGGGCATCCTGTGGGAGCGGGCTCGCCCCGCGAAGAGGCCGGTACTGACACAGCAGAGGCGGCTTTTTTGTTACTTGAACTTCGGCCCCGAGCGGGTATTCAAGCCCTTGGCCAAGCGGTCATACAGCACCACATTCACCGTCGCCGCGAGGTTCATGCAACCTTCGGTCGGAATGTAGATGGTCTCTTCGCACCAGCCTCGCACCTCCTCACTCAACGAACCATCCTCTGGCCCGAAGATGTAGATCGCGCGATCCGGGTGGGTGTATTCAGGAAGCGGCCGCGCCCCTTCGACCAGCTCCACGGCAACCGGCGTGCAGCCCAGGGGGATGATGCGCTGCAGGTCATCGATGCCGATCAACGGGATGTCGTAGTGCACACGCTTGGTGTCGGTGACGAAATCACGCGCGCGTTCATAGCGCTTGCCGGTGTAGAACACCGAGTTGACGCCGTAGCAACCCGCTGCGCGCATCACCGAACCGACGTTCTCCGCAGACTTTGGATTGAACAGGCCGATGCAGCTGTACCGTTTGTTAGCCACGTGCCGGGGCCCTTCGCAAAAAAAGCGCGATTATACGGGCTCGCCGGCGGCAGCGGGGGCGGTATCGACGGTCAGTCTTTTTTCAGCATGCCAGCCAGGGCGGCAAATGGGTTGTGCGTGGCCTTGGCGATGCTCGGGGTGCTGGTGGAGCCTTCGCTGAAGTATTGCTGGTCGGTGTAGCGCGAGTGCTCGTTGTCGTGGCAGTACAGGCACAGCAACTCCCAGTTGGAGCCATCCTGCGGGTTGTTGTCGTGGTTGTGGTCACGGTGGTGCACGGTCAGCTCGCTCAGGCGCTTGCCGGCGAACTCACGGGCGCAGCGTCCGCAGACGTGCGGGTACATTCTCAGGGCCTTGTCGCGGTAGCCCATTTCCTTGTCGCGCTTGGCGTCGGCGAGGATGCGGTCGAGGCGGGCGGTGGCGGCGGAAGTGGAAGCCGAACTCATGGTGTTTCCTTTGTTCTGATCAGGCAGGTGACGGTTATGCCAATGAGTCTAGCGCGCTTGCAGGGCAGGCGGACAGGCGAAAAGCTTCATAAGGGCGTAGCCTGTAGGAATGTTCTGATAGGAGGTGGCTGATGTTGCAAGCGATCCTCACCGCGCTGCTGCTGGCCAGCATGCCCGTGGCCCAAGCCGCCGGCACGCCGCCACGTATCACCACGCCGGTGCCCGGCGCGCCCGGCACCGCGACGCCCACACCGTATCCGCAGATCACCCCGAGTACGCCGCCCAAGGCGTATGACAATCAGCCGGGTGCGCCATTGCTGCCGCCGATGCCGGTGCCGGGGCCGCCGAAGGACCAGCCATTGCCGGGGTTGCGGACGGAGCCGGGCAAGCCGGCGGGGGATGGTGATTAGAGCGACAGGCGCTGGCCGTCCTGCATCCGCAGGCGTTTCGACAGCGCCACAGCCAGTGCGCGAATGATCCGCGCGGCGATGCGTGGCGCTTCGTTGAGCATCTTTTCCAGCGAGTCCTTGCCCAGGGTCAGCAGCTGGCAGTCGCTGGCGGCGACGCAGGTTGCCGAGCGACGCTCGCCGTCGAGCACAGCCATTTCGCCGAAGGCGCGGCCACTGCGCAGGGTGGCGATTTCGACTTGATTGCCATCGCCATCGAGCTTGCGGACGGAAACGACGCCTCGGTGGAGGATGCACATGAACGTGCCGGCGTCGCCTTCGTTGAAGATGGTTTCGCCTTGATCCATGGTGGTAAGGCTGAAGTAACCGGCGGCGGTGAGGCAGTCGCTGGGCTGGAAGGTGTCGAACAGCCCGCAGTCCATGAGCATGTCGCGGATTTCGGCGCTGAGGTGGGTTGGGTCGGGCATGTGTTGTTCTTCGTGTTGTCCGGTATCTGTTGAACACCCCATCCCGTTGTGGGAGCGGCTTTAGCCGCGAAGCCAGCGACTCGGTGGATGGCACCGGCTTCGCAGGTGTTCGCGGCTGAAGCCGCTCCCACGGGGGCAGAGGTGGTCTTTGCTAATGAAGCGAGACCACTAAGACAACAAAAAACGCGTTTTACACCACGCCCAGCTCAGCAAACACGAACGCATATTCCAACGCCACATCCCGCAACCCCTGATACCGCCCGCTCATCCCGCCATGCCCAGCCCCCATTTCGGTCTTGAGCAGCAGCAGGTTGCTGTCGGTCTTGCGCGTGCGCAGGCGCGCCACCCATTTGGCCGCTTCCCAATACTGCACGCGGCTGTCGTTGTAACCGGCTACCACCAGCATGGCCGGGTAAGGCTGGGCGCTGACGTTTTCATACGGCGCGTAGGCCTTGATCCGCTCGTACACCTCGGGTTCTTGCGGGTTGCCCCACTCGTCGTACTCGGTGACGGTCAGCGGCAATTCCGGGTCGAGCATGGTGTTGAGCACATCGACGAACGGCACTTCGGCGATCGCGCAGCGGAACAGTTCAGGGCGCAGGTTGAGCACCGCGCCCATCAGCAGCCCGCCCGCGCTGCCGCCGCTGATGGCCAGGCGGTCGGAGGCCGTCACGCCTTGGGCGATCAGGTGCTCGGCGCAGGCGATGAAGTCGCTGAAGGTGTTGTGCTTGTGTTCCTGTTTACCGGCGCGGTACCAGGCTTCACCCAGCTCACCGCCGCCGCGCACATGGGCGATGGCAAAGCCCACGCCGCGTTGCAGCAGGCTCAGGCGGGCGTGCGAGAACCACGGATCGAGGCTTTCGCCGTAGGCGCCGTAACCGTAAAGGTAGAGGGGGACGGTCTGGCCCAGGTCCTGCTTGCGGCGTACCAGGCTGATCGGCACTTGGGTTCCATCCGCCGCGGTAGCCCACAGGCGCTCGCTGACATAATCGTCGGCATCGAATTCGCCCAGCACCGGGGTCTGCTTGAGCACCACCTGCGCGCCGCTGGCCAGGTCCAGCTGACGCACCTGAGCAGGCCGGTTGAGCGCTTCGTAGCGCAGCCGCACGCGGCTGCTTGCGAACTCCAGGCTGTCCTGCACGTACAGGCTGTAGGCGGCGTCCGGCAGTTCGACGCGGTAGGCCGGCAGGCCTTGCGGGCACACTTCGATGATCGGCAGGCCGCCTTCGCGCAGGCTCAAGGTGAGGGCGCCGGCATTCAGGCTGAGGCCTTCGAGCATGATGTCGTCGCGGTGCGGCACCAGTACTTGCCACTGCTCGCGTGTTGGCACGTGATCTGCCGGGGTTTGGTACAGCGCGAAGTTGATGCCGTCCTGGTTGCTGCGGATGAACCAGCGCCACTGGCCGTCGAGCTGGCCGTGGTCGGGGAAGTATTCGTGGCCTTCGACACGCGGCGCCAGGCAGGTGAAGTCAGCCTGCGGCGTTTCGGCGTCCAGCACCCAGGCTTCGCTGGTGGTCTTGCTGTTGAGCAGCAGCACCAGCTGTTTTTCCGAGCTGGAGCGGTAGCAGTGCAGGAAGAAACGGCCATCGGCTTCCTCGAACACCGTGTGCGCGTCGGTCTCGCTCAGGGTATGGCGGCGCAAGCGCCAGGGCCGGTGAGTGTCGTCCAGTTCGGCGAAGAACAGCGTCTGGCTGTCGTTGGCCCAGGTCAGGCTGCCGTCGCAGTCGTCGAAGGGCAGGGTGTTGACGTTGCCGCTGGCCAGGTCCTTCACGTACAGGGTGTAGATTTCGTCGCCGCTGGTGTCGAGGCTGTAGGCCAGCAGGCGGTGGTCGGGGCTGATGTTGAACGCACCCAGGGCCAGAAAACCGCCGTTGGCCAGGGCGTTAGGGTCGAGCAGCAGCTGTTCCTGGCTTTCGTCCACCGTGTTGGAGTCGTCCGCCGGGCGAGGGCAGCGGTAATGGCGCGGGTACTCGTCGCCCGCAGTGGTGCGGGTGTAGTACAGGTACGGGCCCCAGGGCGACGGCAGCGACAGGTCGGTTTCGAGGATACGGCCCTTGATCTCATCGAACAGTTGCTCGCGCAGCGGCGCCTGGTCGGCCAGGCAGGCCTCCTGGTAGGCGTTTTCCGCCTGCAGGTAGTCGAGCACTTCAGGGGTGTCGCGCTGTTGCAGCCAGGCATAAGGGTCGGCGGCCTGGTCCTGGCGGGCGATAGGGGGCTGGAGCGCGTTGGGCATCGGGGATCTCTTGGCTAGGGGGCGCCTGCGCCCGGAAAAGTGTTTATCATAGGCAACTCTTTGCCTGGCTTGCACGAACACCATGACCGAGAACGACTATACCCTCGCCTGGGGCCTCTACGCCGTTGCTGCCCTGGGTTGCATCTGGGTGGGTTTCAAACTTACCGGCTGGATGTGGCGCTGGCTGCGCGAGCCGCTGCGGGTGATCCTCGCGGTCCTGCTGCTGACCCCGACCGTGGTAGACCCCGGCAAGGACGCCATGGCCCCGGCCGTGGCCATCACCGCCCTGGACGTCGCCTTCAAGGTCGGCAACAACGCCTGGCGCGCCGTGTCGGACTTCGCCATGTATGGCCTGATCGCCTTTGGCCTGTATCTCGCCTTCGTGCTGCTGCGCTGGCCGCTGGAAAAACGCGCCCGCGAGCGCCGTGAACAGGCCGAGGCCGCCGCCAAGCGCCAAGCCGCCGAGGATGAGGCGGTCATGGTCGACACGCCGCTGGCCGGCGAACGCCGCGATCGCTACCGCAACGACCCGCCGCCTGCTGCGCCCGCTGGTGGCGGCCGGGTCGAGCCACGTCTGTAAGCCGGGAGGCCACCATGTGCGAACTGCTGGGCATGAGCGCCAACGTCCCCACCGACATCGTCTTCAGCTTCACCGGCCTGATGCAGCGCGGCGGACGAACCGGCCCGCACCGTGACGGCTGGGGTATCGGCTTCTATGAAGGGCGCGGCCTGCGCCTGTTCCAGGACCCGGCGGCGAGCAGCGAATCGGAAGTGGCGAACCTGGTGCAGCGTTATCCGATCAAGAGCGAAGTGGTCATCGGCCACATCCGCCAGGCCAACGTCGGCCGGGTGTGCCTGTCCAACACCCACCCGTTCGTCCGCGAAATGTGGGGCCGCAACTGGTGCTTCGCGCACAACGGCCAGCTTGGTGAGTTTAGAGGCGAGGCAACCTTCTACCGGCCTATCGGCGACACCGACAGTGAAGCCGCCTTCTGCGACCTGCTCAACCGCATCCGCGCCGCCTTCCCGGAACCGGTTGAAGTGGAACAGCTGCTGCCGGTGCTGGTCGAAGCCTGTGCCGAATATCGCGGCAAAGGCGTTTTCAATTGCCTGCTCAGCGATGGCGACTGGCTGTTCTGCTTCTGCTCGACCAAGCTGGTACACATTACCCGTCGCGCGCCGTTTGGTGCCGCGCGGTTGAAAGATGTCGACCTGATCGTCGATTTTCATACCGAAACCACCCCCAATGACGTGGTCACGGTGATCGCCACCGAGGCCTTGACCGAGAATGAGACCTGGCGGCGCTACGAGCCCGGCCAATGGGGCCTGTGGCGGCACGGCGAGTGCGTGGCGCAGGGCCAGAGCTAAGGACGCTGCATGTTCAGAAGTTACCTGCGGTTGCTGCTGTTCACCTTCGGTCTGCTGGCCGGTATCCAGGTGCCTGGGCTGGTCAAGGATTACAGCCAGCGGGTCGAGGCGCACCTGTTCGAATCGCGCCAGGCGCTCGATGGCTTCAAGCAGACCGCCGAGCGCTTCTTCAAGGGTGATCTGCAGGCACTGCTGCGGCACTACCGCAGCAGTGACGACCCGGTGTTCAACAGCGATGCCAACAGCATCGAGAGCCTGATGATCCGCAATCAGTTGCTGGAAGACGAGTGGCAGGCGCTGCAGGGGTCCTGGGTCACCACCACCTGGCATGTGCTGGTGCAGCCGGACCCGCAGCTGCGGGAAGAGACGCTCAAGGGGTATAGCTACCAGATTCTGCTGGTGCCGGAGGCGATTGGCTGGGGTGTTGGCGCGGGGTTTGTGCTGGCGTTCGTGGTCGAGAGCCTGTTGCTGGGGATTGGTTGGGTGATTTTGGGGGGGCGGCGCAAGGCGGTGAAAGAGAGCTGGCGCTGAGCTCTAAGGTGTCCTGTACCGGCCTCTTCGCGGGCAAGCCCGCTCCCACAGGTACAGCGCAGTTCTTGAGATCAATGCACAACCTGTGGGAGCGGGCTTGCCCCGCGAAGAGGCCGGTACTGACACTCATTCAGACCAATACAATCCGCTGCCCGCCGACATCCCGCGCATACCGCTCCAGCACCTGCCGGCAAACGCCAACCACCTCATCCACCAGCGCCACGCCAGTCTGCCAGGCCACCACCAACTCCAGGCTCGGCGGTGGCTGCAGGCCCTCCAGCAGCACCAGTTCACCACGGCTCAATTCGGCCTCCACCAATGCCGGTGGCAGCGCGCCAATGCCAAAGCCATCCCGTAGCAAGCGGGTAATCGCCGCCACCGAGTTCACGCAGTTCAGCCTTGGATTTTCGACACCCGCGCCCTGCAACAGGCTGAGCACCTCCTGATGCGGCCGCGAATTCTTCGAGAAGGTAACGATGCGCTCACGCGCAAGCTCGGCCAGCGAGGCGTAGTCGCGATGTTGGGCGCCGCCTGCAGCCACCACCCAGCCCATGGGATAGCGCGCCAGGTCCAGGCTACGGATTGACTGCTCGCGCAGCAGGTCGGTCTGCAGGATCACGTCGAGAAAGCCTTTTTGCAGCTGTTCGCGCAAATTCAGCGCCGTATCGGCCACCAGCTCGATTTCCACCTGCGGATAACGCTCGGTCAGCTCGGCTACCAAAGCACTCATCCAAGTGTGGATCACCGTGTCCATCACGCCCAGGCGGATGCGCCCGACCTTGGCCCGGTCGCTGTCCAGCGACTGCTTCATGGCCTTGGCGGTATCGAGCATGCGCTCGGCATACTCCAGCACCTTGCTGCCCTCCGGGGTCAGGCTGACGCCGCGCGAATCGCGCAGCAGCAGCTTGACCCCAAGGTCGGCCTCCAGCGCGGCGATGCGGCTGGAGACCGACGCCTGGGTGGTGAACAGTTTTTCGGCGGTGAGGCGGAAGCTCTTGAGCCGGGCGACCCACACGAAGGTTTCGAGGAAGCGAAGGTTCATGATCAGTTTTTCTTGTTCCAGACCGGCGGTTTTTCTCGTTGGACGCAGCTGGCGTGGGCTCTGAACATGAAGCACAGGCCGCGACGCCAGACGTCGCCCATAAAACAATACCAACAAGCCGAGGCAAGCATGAACCCAAGCGGCGTGCAGCAACAGGTGCAATCCCCACCTTCGACCGGGCCATTCGCCTGGTACCGCGACATCGACTCCCAGCAACGACGCACCTTCTGGAGCTGCAAGATCGGCTATGGCCTGGATGGCATGGACACGCAGATGCTCAGCTTCGTCATCCCCACGCTGATCATGCTATGGGGCATCAGCACCACCGAGGCCGGGCTGATCCACACCAGTACGCTGATCGCCTCGGCCGTCGGTGGCTGGGTCGCCGGCATCCTCTCCGACCGCATCGGCCGCGTGCGCACGCTGCAACTGACGGTGCTGTGGTTCGCGTTCTTCACCTTCCTGTGCGGCTTCGCGCAAAACTACGAGCAACTATTGATCGCCCGCACCCTGATGGGCTTCGGCTTTGGCGGCGAATGGACCGCAGGCGCGGTGCTGATCGGCGAAGTGATCCGCGCCCAGGACCGTGGCAAGGCGGTGGGCATGGTGCAGTCGGGCTGGGCCATCGGTTGGGGCCTGACGGCGATCCTGTACGCGCTGTTGTTCTCCTGGCTGCCACCGGAACAGGCCTGGCGCGCGCTGTTCCTGCTGGGGCTGGTCCCGGCGATTTTCGTGATCTTTGTCCGCCGCCTGGTCAAGGACCCGGAGGTGTATCGTCAAGCCAAGGCCGTGGAAGCCGCCGAAGCGCCTGCGCAGTGGTACGAGATCTTCGCCCCCGGCCCGCTATGGACCACGGTGCGCGCTTCGTTGCTGACCACCGGTGCGTTGGGTGGTTACTACGCCATCACTTCGTGGCTGCCGACCTTCCTAAAGAACGAGCGCGGCTTGAGCGTGCTGGGCACGGGCGGGTATCTCGCGATGGTGATCGTCGGCTCCTACGTCGGCTATGTGGTCAGTGCGTACCTGTCCGACCTGCTGGGCCGTAAGAAGAACTTCATCCTGTTTGCCGTGGGCTCGTTCATCATCGTGCTGCTGTACACGCAGATGCCGGTCAGCGACGGCGTGATGCTGTGGCTGGGCTTCCCGCTGGGCTTCTTCGCCTCGGGTATTTTCAGCGGCATGGGCGCTTTCCTCACCGAGCTGTTCCCTACCCGCATTCGTGGATCGGGGCAGGGCTTCTGCTACAACATCGGCAAGATCTTCGCGGCAATGTTCCCGCTGCTGATCGGCCTGCTCGGCCAGAAGATTCCGCTGGGCCTGAGCATTGGCGGGTTTGCCGCCGTCTCGTATGGCGTGGTGATTCTGGCGGCCCTGAGCCTGCCGGAAACCCGCGGCAAACACCTCCAGGCGCGCTAAGGTAGGCACATGAACATCGACACAGGAGCACGCCAGGTGAACCGCCTGCTACTCAATTGCGACATGGGCGAAAGTTTCGGCAGCTGGCGCATGGGTCTGGATGCCGAGGTGATGCCTTACGTCGACTGCGCCAACATCGCCTGCGGCTACCATGCCGGCGACCCCAGCATCATGCGCCGCACCGTGGCGCTGGCACTGCAGCACGGGGTGACCATCGGCGCCCACCCGGCCTACCCGGACCTGGTCGGCTTCGGTCGCCGTTCCATGGCCTGCAGCAACGAAGAGATCCGCGATCTGCTGCACTACCAGATCGGTGCGCTGGACGGCATCTGCAAGGTGCTTGGCGGCCGCGTGGCCTACATCAAACCCCATGGCGCGCTGTACAACGACATGATGGCCGACCCGCTGAAGTTGCGTACCGTGCTCGAAGCCGTGGCGGCTTATGGCAGCGATTTACCTCTGATGCTGATGGCCACTGCGGACAACAGCGCTGCCCAGGCCTTGGGTGATGAAATCGGCGTGCCGCTGTGGTTCGAAGCCTTCGCCGACCGCGCCTACACCGCCAGCGGCCACCTGGTGTCGAGGCGCCTGCCCGGTGCTGTGCACCACGACCCGGCCCTGGTGATCGAACAGGCATTGCGCCTGGCCAAGGGTGAAACACTGGTGGCGGACGACGGTAGCGCGCTGCGCCTGCAAGCCAGCACCCTGTGCGTGCACGGCGACAACGACAGCTCGGTGGCGGCGGTACGGCAGATCCGGCAGGCCCTCGATGCACTGGAGCCGGCATGAAAATCCGCATCGAGGTGGTCGCCATCGACAGCCTGATGGTGCGCCTGTTCGACACCATCGACGAGGCCAACATGCCGTGGATGCTTGCCGCCAGCCAGCGCCTGAGCGCCGCGTTCGGCGAGCGGTTGGTGGACCTGGTGCCGTCCTACACCACGCTGATGGTGCAGTTCGACATGCCGCCAGGGCAGGCGAGGGCGCTGATCGCCCAGGCATTGGAGGGATTGCAGCCCGACACCGGCAGCGGTGGTCGTCTGCATGAAATCGCCGTGTGGTACGACGCCAGTGTCGGCCCTGAACTGCCCGTGCTGGCTGCGCGCAGCGGTCTGAGCGAGGAAGAGGTGATCCGGCTGCACAGCGCGCGCGACTACCCTGTATTCGCCCTAGGCTTCGCTCCCGGCTTCGGCTTCATGGGGTTGGTGGACGAACGGCTGGCATCGCCGCGCCTGAGCACACCGCGCAAGCGTGTGGCGGCTGGCAGCGTCGGTATTGCAGAGCGCCAGACTGCAGCTTATCCCGCAGTATCGCCGGGCGGCTGGAACCTGATCGGGCGTACCCCGGTGCGCCTGTTCGACCGCGAGCGTGAGGGCTACAGCTTGCTGCAACCAGGCGACCGGGTGCGCTTCGTGGCGGTTTCTCGGGCCGAATTCGTGGCCTTGGGCGGCGATGTGGAGGCGCAGGCATGAAGCAATTGCAGATCGAGGCGAGTACCGCCTTGTGCCAGCTGCAGGACGCCGGACGTTTTGGCGTGCGCCACTTGGGCGTGACTCAGGGCGGAGCGCTGGATTGGGTGGCGATGCACTGGGCCAACTGGCTGCTGGGCAACCCGCTGAGTGCGCCGGTGGTCGAGGTGGCGCTGGGTGGTTTCACGGTCGTGGCCGAGCAGGACTGCGTGCTGGCACTAGCTGGCGCCGACCTGGATGCGTGGGTCGATGACCAGCCGTTGGCGCCTTGGCGCAGCTTTGCTTTGGCCAAGGGTCAGCGGCTGACCTTGAAGCAGCCGAAGCAGGGCGTGCGGGCTTATCTTGCGGCGCCGGGTGGGTTTCAAGGTGAGGCTGTGCTGGGTAGCTGCGCCACTGTCGTGCGTGAAGAATTGGGTGGTATCGACGGCTGCGGCGTGGCCTTGGGCAAGGGGCAGTTGCTGGCGTTTAGCGGCGAGCAGCAGGCCCTGCGCGAAGTACCTGAGGCACTGCGACCGGTTTACCCGCAAAAGCCAACGCTCGACCTGGTGATGGGCGCGCAGATCGGTGATTTCAGCGGCATCAGCCTGTTCGAGGCGTTCAACAGTGACTGGACGTTGGACAGCCGCGCCGACCGCATGGGCATCCGTTTGCTTGGGCCGCAGCTGGTCTATCAGGGCGTGCCGATGATTTCCGAAGGGATCCCGCTGGGGGCGGTGCAGGTGCCGCCGGATGGGCAGCCGATCGTGTTGCTCAATGACCGACAGACCATTGGTGGGTATCCACGGTTGGGGGCTTTGACGCCGTTGGCGTTGGCGCAACTGGCCCAGTGCATGCCGGGGGCGGTGGTGCGGTTCAGGGCAGTAGTGCAGGATGAGGCTTGGCGGGAGCAGCGGGATTACCTCAGCCGCTGGCGGTGAGGCTACCGGCCTCTTCGCGGGGCAAGCCCGCTCCCACAGGGATCGCCGCCGACCGACCCTGTGGGAGCGGGCTTGCCCCGCGAAGAGGCCGGCTCAGGCGACATCACTTGGACAGATACCGCATCCCATCCTCCAACCCCTGCAAGGTCAGCGGGTACATCTTGTCTTCGATCAGATCCCGCACCAGGTGGGTCGACGCCGTGTACTCCCAGGCCTGCTTCGGATAAGGGTTGATCCAGATGACCTTCTTGAATTTCTCCATGAAGCGCTGAATCCACACATACCCGGCTTCTTCGTTCCAATGCTCGACGCTGCCACCCGGCTGGGTGATCTCGTAGGGCGCCATGGCCGCGTCACCGACGAACACCACCTTGTAGTCATCACCATACTTGTGCAACAGGTCGAACGTGGAAAAACGTTCCGAAGTGCGGCGCAGGTTGTTTTTCCACACCGACTCGTAAACGCAGTTGTGGAAGTAGTAATACTCCAGGTGCTTGAACTCGGTCTTGCAGGCCGAGAACAGCTCTTCGCAGACCTTGACGTGGGCATCCATCGAGCCACCGATGTCGAATAGCAACAGCAGTTTCACCGTGTTACGCCGCTCGGGACGCATCTGGATGTTCAAGAGCCCGGCGTCACGCGCGGTGTGGTCGATGGTGCCGTCGATGTCCAGCTCTTCGGCGGCACCTTCGCGGGCGAACTTGCGCAGCCGGCGCAGGGCCAGCTTGATATTGCGGGTGCCCAGCTCGACCTGGTCGTCGAGGTTCTTGTACTCGCGCTGGTCCCAGACTTTGACCGCCTTGCCCTGGCGCTTGCCGGCCTCGCCGACGCGGATGCCCTCAGGGTTGAAGCCGCCCGAGCCGAACGGGCTGGTGCCGCCGGTGCCGATCCACTTGTTGCCGCCAGCGTGGCGTTCCTTCTGCTCTTCGAGGCGCTTCTTGAATTCCTCGATGAGCTTGTCGAGGCCGCCCAGCGACTGGATCTGCGCCCGTTCTTCATCCGTGAGCGAGCGCTCGAACTCCTTGCGCAGCCAGTCTTCGGGGATCAGGGCTTCCAAGTGTCGGTCAAGGTTTTCCAAACCCTTGAAATAGGCGGAAAACGCCCGGTCGAACTTGTCGAAATGCCGCTCGTCCTTCACCAGGATGGCCCGGGCCAGGTAGTAGAATTCGTCCATGTCGGCGAACACCACGCGCTGCTGCAGGGCGTTGAGCAGGTCGAGCAGTTCGCGCACCGACACCGGCACCTTGGCCGCGCGCATTTCGTTGAACAGGTTGAGCAGCATGGCCGGCTCCTGTCAGCGGTTGCCGCGCCGGCTCATGAAGGCCAGGCGTTCGAGCAGCTGCACGTCCTGTTCGTTCTTCACCAGGGCGCCGGCCAGGGGCGGGATGGCCTTGGTCGCGTCACGCTCGCGCAGCACCGCTTCGCCGATGTTGTCGGCCATCAGCAGCTTGAGCCAGTCGACCAGTTCGGAGGTGGAGGGCTTTTTCTTCAGGCCTGGCACCTTGCGCACATCGAAGAACACGTCCAGCGCTTCGCTGACCAGCGACTGCTTGATGTTCGGGTAGTGCACGTCGACGATCTGCTGCAAGGTGGCGCGGTCGGGGAAGGCGATGTAGTGGAAGAAGCAGCGGCGCAGGAAGGCGTCGGGCAGCTCTTTTTCGTTGTTCGAGGTGATGATGATGATCGGGCGCTGCTTGGCCTTGATGGTCTCGTCGATTTCGTAGACGTAGAACTCCATCTTGTCGAGTTCCTGCAACAGGTCGTTGGGGAATTCGATGTCGGCCTTGTCGATCTCGTCGATCAGCAGGATGACGCGCTCTTCGGCCTCGAAGGCTTCCCAGAGCTTGCCCTTTTTCAGGTAATTGCGCACGTCGTGGACTTTTTCGGTGCCCAGCTGCGAATCGCGCAGGCGGCTGACCGCGTCGTACTCATAAAGGCCCTGGTGGGCCTTGGTGGTGGACTTGATGTGCCAGGTGATCAGGCGTGCGCCGAACGAGGCGGCGAGCTGCTCGGCGAGCATGGTCTTGCCAGTGCCGGGCTCGCCCTTGACCAGCAGCGGGCGTTCGAGGGTGATGGCCGCGTTGACCGCCAGTTTCAGGTCGTCTGTGGCGACGTAGTCGCGGGTGCCTTCGAACTTCATCGGGATTGTCCTCTGTGGGGTGTCAGTGCCGGCCCCTTCGCGGGGCAAGCCCGCTCCCACAGGGATCACCACAACTCCTGTGGGAGCGGGCTTGCCCCGCGAAGAGGCCGGCACATGTTTGTCGGTTGTCAGCGACTATACCCCGGCCCCAGGCAGCTGCAAACGCAGACCGGGTATTCAGTCCCTGAATGGCCCGTCACGCACATTCAGTCCGAATCAGGCTTGGGCTGTTCATACCGTGCATTGAACGCCTGAACGAACCCATTGCGTAAAATCTGCAGAAACGCCTCGAAGGCGCTGATGTCCTGCTGGTGCACGCTGCCGCTCAGTTCCACGCGGGTGGCGAACTGGTTTTTCGGCTGGTTTTTCAGCACCGTTTCACTGGCCCCGACCAACGCCTCCCACACCGAACGGAAGAATCCCTTGTTCTTGTTCTCGACATCCTGCTGCCAGTTGAACACGTCGACATCGCGCAGCAGCGGCTTGATATAGCCATTGAGCCGGCCCTTTTCTGCCTGGGCCTCGATCACCACATCGCCGTGGCCGGCATTGAAATCGAACTTGCCATAAGCACTGGCGAAGTCGTTGAGCCGGCGCAGTTCGATGCCGGTGGCGCGCAGACGGAACTGGAAGTCGTCGAAGTCGCTGAACGGGTCGAAGGTGGCGCGGCTCTCCACCTTGGCATCGCCCAGCAGCAGGGCATTGGCGTTGAAACTGGCGTCGCGCCGGCCTTCTTCGTCGCGCACGTTGGTCAGGTTGCGGATGCTGGCATCCAGGCGCGTGGCCTTAAGGTCGACGGGGGGCTTGGAATTGAAGTTGCGAAAGGTCAGCGTGCCGTCGTCGATGCGGACTTCGTTGAGGGTGATCGGCAGCAACTTTTCCAGTTGCTGGCGCCAGTCGGTGCCGCGACCGGTCTGCGAGGCCTGCTTGCTGCCGCCGTCGACGAAGTTGAGCTCGGGGCGCACGAAGGTCACTTCAGCCACCACGGCCTGGTCGTACCATAGCGAATGCCAGCTCACCGACAGGTCGATCAGCGGCGCATCGAGCAGCGGCACCGGTACCTTGCCGGTGGTCTTGACGATCTTCAGCCCGTTGATCTGGTAGGCGCCGCGCCACCAGGCCAGGTCCACGTCCGTCACCTGGCCACGGTATTCGCCCATGTCTGCCAGCTTGTCGTTGAGGTAGTCGCGCACCAGGTATGGCAGCGCCAGGTGCAAGGCCACCAGCAGCACGACCAGGCTGGCCAGGCCGACCAGCGGCCAGCGGTAGCGGGCTTTCATCGCAGTGTTCTCCTAGGTGGGTTGTGCGGTTGACCGCAGGGCGCGCAGGCGAGTTCGAACGGGCTTTACGGGTCACCGGGGCAGGCTTACCCTTTAAGTCTTTCCCTGCTATTTCATGCCAAGGACCCTGCCATGAGCCGTATCTACGCAGACAACGCCCATTCCATCGGCAATACGCCGCTGGTACAGATCAACCGCATCGCCCCGCGTGGCGTGACCATCCTGGCCAAGATCGAAGGGCGCAACCCGGGTTACTCGGTCAAGTGCCGGATCGGCGCGAACATGGTCTGGGACGCCGAAAGCAGCGGCAAGCTCAAGCCCGGCATGACCATCGTCGAGCCCACCTCGGGCAACACCGGTATCGGCCTGGCCTTCGTCGCCGCCGCCCGTGGCTACAAGCTGATGCTGACCATGCCGGCATCGATGAGCCTGGAGCGACGCAAGGTGCTCAAGGCCCTCGGCGCCGAGCTGGTGCTGACTGACCCTGCCAAGGGCATGAAAGGCGCGATCGAGAAGGCCAACGAGATCGTCGCCTCGGATCCTGCGCAGTACTTCCTGCCGGGCCAGTTCGAAAACCCGGCCAACCCGGCCATCCATGAAAAGACCACCGGCCCGGAGATCTGGAACGACACCGACGGCGCGGTCGACGTGCTGGTCGCTGGCGTCGGCACTGGCGGCACCATCACCGGTGTATCGCGCTACATCAAGCACACCCAGGGCAAGTCGATCCTCTCGGTGGCGGTGGAGCCGGTGTCCTCGCCGCTGATCAGCCAGACCCTGGCCGGCGAAGAGCTCAAGCCGAGCCCGCACAAGATCCAGGGTATCGGCGCCGGCTTCGTGCCGAAGAACCTTGACCTGTCGATCGTCGACCAGGTGGAGACCGTGACCGATGACGAGTCCAAGGCCATGGCCATTCGCCTGATGCAGGAGGAGGGCATTCTCTGCGGTATTTCCTGTGGCGCGGCGATGGCGGCAGCGGTGCGCCTGGCGGAAAAACCTGAAATGCAGGGTAAGACCATCGTCGTAATCCTGCCCGACTCCGGTGAGCGCTACCTGTCGAGCATGCTCTTCAGCGACCTGTTCAGCGAGCAGGAAAACCAGCAGTAATCAGCCCTGGCGCTGATCCGGCGCAACACTCGGCGGCGTCATTTATTGCAAAATCTTCATGAGTGAGATCCCGCCCCGGTGGTTTGTACCGGGGCGGTATGGGTTTATGATGGCCGGATGATTTTTCTGGGGGCAGGCAGCGCTGGCCTGCTTTCATTCCAAGGAGTGTTGCATGACCTTTTCCTTCGTCGCCAAGGCGGGTGTCCTGCTGGTGTTCTTCGGCAGCGTGCTGTACGTGCATCTGCGCGGCAAGGCACGCCTGCCGGTGCTGCGCCAGTTCGTCAACCATTCGGCGCTGTTCGCACCCTATAACAGCCTGATGTACTTGTTCTCCGGCGTGCCGTCCAAACCTTACCTGGACCGCCAGCGCTTCCCTGAGCTGGATGTGCTCAAGGACAACTGGCAGGTGATTCGCGAAGAGGCCATGCGCCTGTTCGACGAGGGCTACATCCGCGCCGCCGAGAAAGACAACGACGCGGGCTTCGGTTCGTTCTTCAAGAAGGGCTGGAAGCGCTTTTACCTGAAGTGGTACGACAAACCGCTGCCATCGGCCGAGACGCTGTGCCCGAAGACCGTCGAACTGGTCAGCAGCATCCCCAACGTCAAGGGTGCGATGTTCGCGCTGCTGCCCGGTGGCAGCCACCTGAACCCGCACCGCGACCCGTTCGCCGGCTCGCTGCGCTACCACCTGGGGCTGTCGACGCCGAACTCCGACGACTGCCGCATCTACGTCGACGGCCAGGTCTACGCCTGGCGTGATGGCGAAGATGTGATGTTCGACGAGACCTACGTGCACTGGGTGAAGAACGAAACCGACGTCACCCGGGTGATCCTCTTCTGCGACATCGAGCGCCCGCTGAGCAGTCCGCTGATGGCCCGGATCAACCGCAAGGTCAGCGCCTTCCTCGGCCGCGCCACCGCGCCGCAGAACACCGACGACGAGCGTGTGGGCGGGATCAACCAGGCGTATGCCTGGAGCAAGCGCTTCAGCAACAAGATCAGCACCCGCGTGAAGCAGTTCAAGCGCGCCAATCCCAAGGCCTACCGCATCCTGCGGCCGGTGCTGGCGGTGGTGGTGGCTTATCTGCTTTATCACTGGTTGTTCTGACGGGCCTCTTCGCGGGGCAAGCCCGCTCCCACAGGTGTCTCACCGCACTGTGGGAGCGGGCTTGCCCCGCGAAGAATCCACCGCTATAGTCCAAGCCATTCACTTCCCTCGAAGACCTGTTCATGCCAGCGATCCCTTCCACCACATGCTTTGCCTTCGCGCCAGTCGCGGGCACGGTCATGCGTGGCAGCCAGCAGCCGGCCATGATCAGTCATTACCCTCCACCTGTCAGTGGTGTCGTAGGCGGCGTCGCTCCGCCTCCTTGCGTGGTCGCCCACGCAACCTACTGAACACGGTCGGCTACTTCCTCTACTGAAGTTCACGCCCACCGTTCGGCTTATCTGCCCGAATACAGGTGCATGCATGTCTGTCTTTTCCAAAACCGCCGTGGCCTCGGCGGCCACTACCAGCCTGTTCGTCCTGCTCTGGAGCAGCGGCGCCATCGTTTCCAAACTCGGCCTGGCCCATGCCAGCCCCTTCGCCTTTTTGCTGCTGCGTTCCGCGCTGGCACTGACCGGGTTGCTGCTGATCGGCCCGCTGTTGGGCCTGCGCTGGCCGCGTACGCGGGGCGCGATTTTGCGCGCCCTGGGCACCGGCTGCGTGCTGCTCGGCGCCTACCAGATCTTCTACCTGCTGGCGCTCAATACCCATGTCACGCCTGGAGTGATGGCCACGGTGATGGGGGTGCAACCGATTCTTACCGTGGTGCTGATGGAGCGCCAGCGCTCCTGGAGTCGGCTGTTCGGTCTAGGCCTTGGGCTTGGCGGGCTGGTGATGGTGGTGTACCAGAGCATCAATCTGGGCGGCGTATCGCTGGCGGGGATGCTGTTTGCCTTGCTGGCGCTGGCGAGCATGACCTTCGGCTCGATTCTGCAGAAGCGCATCACCGACAATCCCATGGGCACGCTGCCGCTGCAGTATTTGGCGGGGTTTGCCATGTGCGCGCTGTTCGCGCCATTGCAAACGCTGCACGTCGAATGGAACGTCAGCTTCATCAGCGCGCTGCTGTGGATGGGGCTGGTGGTGTCCCTGCTGGCGACCTTGCTGCTGTATCGACTGATCGCCAGAGGCAACCTGGTCAACGTCACCAGCCTGTTCTACCTGGTGCCGGCGGTGACGGCGGTGATGGATTTGCTGATCTTCGGTAACCGCCTGGCACCGCTCAGTCTGCTCGGCATGGGGTTGATCGTGGTCGGCTTGTTGTTCGTGTTCCGCAAGCCCACATCACGCCTGGCCGAAGCGTAGGCCCTTAGCGGAATTCTTCGGGGATGGCGTGGCGCAGCACGCCTTCCTCGAAGTCCAGGGTGCCGGCTTCGCGCTGGGTCAGGAGGTAGTAGAGCAGGGTGTCGAGGGAACGCGAAGGCGGGACTTCGACGGCCAGCATTCTTACGGCCTTCTCGACTTGGCAGGGGCAGCCGAAGTCTTCGAGTGCCGCGCGTACCTGATCGAGGTCGCCTGCGGCTTTCACAACAATCCGGAACACTGAAGCGCCGCCGCTTTGTTGCAGGCTGTCGAACCAGGATTGTTCGCCATCTTCAGTGACGCTGATGATGTCGCCGGGTGCGATGCCGTAGGCATAGAAGGCAACGCTGTCGACCTGGTAGCCGGCTGCGGTGGGCTTAGCCCAGAGACCTTCGACCGACGCAGGTGGATAGCCTTGGGCATCCTGCTCCAGGCGCCAGAGCACGATCTTGTAGGCTGAGGTTTGCTCGGAGGGCATGGGGTGGTACGAGTCAGAAGGGCTGCATATCGTAATGCGGTTTGGGTTTGGTGTCTTTACCGGTTGAGATGGGGTAGGGGCTAACAGGTGCATGTCGGGCGTTTTGTGGCGCATTTGAGATCGAGCGCCGCCCGCGCGGCGCATCGCGGATGAATCCGCTCCTACATTTGTTGCAACGTGCTGAAGATGTGTGGGACGGCGGCAGCGCCAGCCGAAAAATCGCGTCATGCCAACAAGGCTGACAACTATGGCCTACCAGGCCATGGCACGTTGCAAAAAATGTAGGAGCGGATTTATCCGCGATGCGCCGCGCGGGCGGCGCTCGATCTCGAGACCAACAAAATTCTCCCGCCAAGCCCTCAGAAATAATATCCAATATTGATATTGGTCCGGTAATACCAGTCATTGCTGCCTACCGAACTCGTACTGGTCCAGCCGGTGCCATTCTCCGCCCCACCAAAGGGGTTGGCATTGCGCGCCCAGGTCAGGTCGACCCAGGCCATGATCGGCATGGCCAGAAACTGCGCGCCAACGGTGAACATCTGCGAATCGTCCCAGCCGTGCTCATCCTTCATCATCCGGCTGTAGTCGGTGTAGAGCTTGATCTTCTTCAACTGCCCAAGTTTCGGTGTGAACACGTCATAGCCAACGTTGACTGCGGCGATGGTCGCCTTGGCAGCGATCAAGTACGCCGGGGTCAGGCCGTTGCCGCCCATCAGCACCGAGTCGTCGCTGACGCCGGCCGGATTTTTCGGGTCGTATTCATAACGGATGGCCTGGCCCGTCACTGTCCACGGGCCTTTGTTGAACAGCGCGTGCACGCCACCTGCCCAGTAGTCGCCGTCGTCACGGGTGGTGGCGTTGTACAGCTCGGCGGCGGCCAGCGAAGCGCCCAGCTCGGTCTTCCAGCCATCGCCAGTGAAGGTACGAGCGACGCGGGCGTTGACCTGGTTGCGCTTTTCGTTGTCCTGGCGCGACTGGGTTAAGGGCGCGGCGTTGTCGTCGAGGTCGGCGTAGCGCCCGACCTCCGGCGAATAGCGCAGGTCCGACGGCAACATGCGGGGGAAGTAGCCCAGTTGCAGGTCCCACTGCGCATCCTTGTAGCTGTACTTCAGCCCCGAGCCTGCACTGACACCGTAACCCATGAAGAACGGAATGTGATAGCTCCAGCCGAACTGCGGATAGGGTTCCAGCCCGAACGGCTTGAACGGCGCGCCGAGTTGCAGGTTGGCCTGCGGGCTGAAGCGGTAGCCGATGTAGCCGCGGTCGATGGAGCGTTTGCCGTCGTCCTGGAACCAGTAGCCGACATCGCTGAACAGCTGGCGGTGGCTGGCCTGCACGTCCAGGCGGAAGGTGTCGAAGAGCAAGCGGCCGTTGTTTTCGGTGGTGTCCCAGTGTTCGTCGCGGTAGTTGACGCGCAGGGCACCGCCGATATCCAGGCTGCTCTGGCCGTCGTCGCTGCGCCAGGCGATGTGCGGGAAGGGCTTTTTCGCGGTGGGCGGCTGGTCCGGGGCGGCGGGGCCGGGTTCGGAGGCGACGCTGGTGCAACTGGAGACGAGCAGACCGAGGGTGATCAGGTATCTGTTCATGTTGTGCCCTGCAAGGTTGGGGAGTTTTCGCGGGCAGCAGCGGGCCGTCATCCCATCAAGGAATGTTTCGGATTGGCTGGCTGAATGCAGAAAACTGGGGTGATTTTTATTGTTTTACGGTGTCAGTGCCGGCCTCTTCGCGGGCAAGCCCGCTCCCACAGGTATGGCGCAGGTTTTGAGTACAGCAATAATCCTGTGGGAGCGGGCTTGCCCGCGAAGAGGCCGGCGCCGATTCAAAGGTCGAGCACCAGGCGCCGGCTCTTGCAGCCCGAGACACAGACCATCATCGATTTGTTGGCCGCACGCTCAGCCTTGCTCAGCACGCCGTCACGGTGGTCGACATCGCCCTCCAGCACCCGGGTCTCGCACGACCCGCAGACCCCTTCGCGGCAGCTGTACTCGATGTCGCAACCAGCTTCGAGCAGCACATCGAGCAAGTTCAACCCAGGCTCGACGCTGACTGTCTTGCCCGATTTGCTCAACTCGACGCTATAGCTACCCAGGGCATCCTCCGACGGCGCCACTTCAGCGGCGGTAAACCGCTCGATATGCGCATGCGGGTAACCCAGCCGTTCACAGCTCTGTTCGAAGGCATCGAGCATCGGCGTCGGCCCACAGCAATAGAAGTGCGTATCTGCAGGGCGCCCGGCCAGGTAGCTTGCCAGGTCAGGCAAACCGCCTTTCTCGTCATTGAAGTGGTAGACCACCTTCGCCCCCAGCCCGCCGATCTCCTCCAGCAGCGCAGCCTCGGCGCGCGAGCGGGCGCAGTAGATCAGCTCGGCCGAACGCCCCAGCGCCAGCAGTTGGCGGAACATGCAGTAGATCGGCGTGATGCCGATACCGCCGGCCACCAGCACGCTGTGGCTGGCGCGTGTGTCCAGGGCGAAGTTGTTGCGCGGCGGCGAGATCTGCAGCTGCGTGCCCACCCGCAGTTGCTCGTGCACGAAGCGCGAGCCCCCGCGGCTGGCGCGGTCACGCAGGATGCCGACCACATAGCGGCCCTGGTCGCTCGGCGCGTTCAGCAGCGAGTAGCTGCGCACAAGACCGTTGGGCAGGTGCAGGTCGATGTGCGAGCCGGCCTCGAACGGCGTGAACACGGTATCGCCCCACGGGCGCAGCTCGACGCTGATGATGCCTTCGGCTTCATGGCGCAGGGTGTGCACCAGCGCGCTGACGGTGGAAGAGTTGGACATCGGTCACCTCAGGCTCAGGCCAGTTGCTGGGTTTCGATCAGGGCCAGTTGTTCCTTGGCCTTGGCCTTGAAGTAGCGGCGCAGGCGCACCACGCCAAGGTCGTGCTGGTAGAGGTTTTCGCGCTGGTTGGCGTCGAACTCCATGAACTCCAGCAGCACCCGGTCCTGCTCCAGCACCGCCCAATGGCGCGCCTCCAGGCGGTTCTTGTAGAGGAAGCGCCAGGTGTCACGCTGCCAGCCGGTCAGCGGCCGTGCGCGCCAGTGGAACACGGCGGACAGGGCACGGCTGCTTGGGGTGTAGCTGCCGATGATGGTGAAGTTGCCGCCTGGGCCGCCGGTTTTCGGGTAGGGGATTTCCAGGCGCATCCAGTGGCAGCCGTTGTCGAGGAACTCGGTCCAGTCGAAGTTGACCCCGCGTTGGCCTTCCTTCTCGAAGACGAAGCCCTGCTCGGTGTCGCGGGTGACGAACCTGGCGGTGGCTTCACCCTCGCTCATGGAGTGCGACATCTTGTGCAGGTAGTTGCCGTGCATCGGGTCCATGACGTTGTCGAGCACGTAGCGGTAGTCGCCTTTCCACTCGGTGTAGCAGAGGAAGCTGCTCCACTCGGGCGAGGTCAGCTGCTCGGGTAGCACCAGTTCTGGCGGGGTGTCCAGGTGCGGGTCGGTGGCATTGAACAGGAAGATCGCCCCTGCGGCCTCGCGGGTATGGAACATCCGCGTCGGGCGGCTGCCTTCAAGCTTGCAACCCGGGCTGCCGGGCACTTTGGTGACGGTGCCGTCGCAGCGCACTTCGACGCCGTGGTAGGGGCACTGCAGGCGGTCGCCCAGCACCGGCCCCTGGGATAGCGGCGCACCGCGATGCGGGCAGTGGTCTTCAAGGGCGTGAACGCTGCCGTCGTTGTCGCGCCACAGGGCGATCTTGTAGCCCAGGCGGCGAATCGAGACGGGTTTTTCGCTCAAAAGCTCCGACGGCAAAACCGGGAACCAGAGGTCTTTCAGGCCATTGGCCAGGTGCTGCTCAACAGGGTCGACGGTGATCTGCATATTCATCTTGTTTTACCTCCAGCGGGTCATTCGCCCAGCCGTGCCATCAGGGTTTTGAATGCGTCTTCGGTCCACTCGCCGCTGGTCAGCGGGCAGGGCGGGCCGGCCAGGTTCAGGTGCGCGAGCAATTCGCCAAGCGCGCTCACGCCATTGCCGTAGGCGCGCTCGATGGAATCGCCGAGCAGGTCTTCGAACGGCGTGCTGGGGCGTTTTCGGGCCTGATGCGGTTGCAGGTAAACCTCGGTTGTACTCATGGGATAGACCTCAATTGTCCTTGGGCTTGTCGGTGAGGAATTTGCCTTGCGGCGCTTCGGCGTGTTGCTGGCGCCGGGTGTTGCCATCGATGCCGCCGGCGATCGCCCATTCGGCGAAGACCGTCGGGCCTGGTTCGAATTCGCGTGGTTGCCA
The DNA here is from genome assembly GCF_044748725.1 of Pseudomonas sp. NPDC089752. Taxonomy (NCBI): domain Bacteria; kingdom Pseudomonadati; phylum Pseudomonadota; class Gammaproteobacteria; order Pseudomonadales; family Pseudomonadaceae; genus Pseudomonas; species Pseudomonas sp. NPDC089752. The sequence goes on along the minus strand of NZ_JBIVGP010000002.1, from coordinate 351,535 downwards.
GTCGCCGGTCAGCTGGTCTTCGTCGGCGTAGTACTCGACCAGCGCGCCAGCCGGATTCTTGAAATACCAGAAGAATGCCGACGACACCGGATGACGACCCGGGCCGATCTCGGTGGCCCAGCCGCAGCGCGAAATATGCATGCCGCCGCCGAACACTTCGTGCAGGTCACGCACGGTGAAGGCCACGTGATTGAGCCCGGCGCGCGGGGCCGGTAGCTGCAGCATGAACAGATCGTGGTGGCCGCCTTCCTCGGCGGTACGCAGGAAGGCGCCACGGTTGGGATAGCGGTCCGAGGCCTGGAAACCGAAGCGCTCGTGGTAGAAGGCTTCGCAGGCGTTCACATCCTTGACGAAGAACACCACGTGGCCCACTTCGATTGGCGTGGCACGCTCGTAGACCGGCGCCGGCTTGTTGATCCGGCCCTTGGTCTGCCAGGTGTTGTGGCCGCTGCACTCGATATCCAGCGCGCGTTTGCGGGTGACCTGCAGGCGGATCGCCAGGCCATTGGGGTCGGTGCAGCCAATGCGGCCGTTACCTTCGACAAAGCCCGGGTCGTTGGCGATGCGCTGGCTGTACAGCGCCAAGTCGGCCTGGCTTTCGACGCCCCAGACCACTTCGCGCACGGTCGAGCCGGGCTCGATGGCGGGCGGCAGCCCGGGTTTGTCGAGGGCGGCCAGTACCACGCGGCAGCCGTTGAGGGTTTCGAAGATCACCTCGTCAGGTTGCTCGCTGACTTTGTTCAAGCCCCAATCGGCAAAGAAGCGCGCGCAGGTGGCGAGGTCTTCCACGCCATAGGTGACTTCGTCGATGCCCAGTACGCTCATTGCCCTGCCTCCACGCCGGCCCAGGCCAGCGGCTGTGTGTTCATGCCCCAGTAGAGGCTCTTCTGTTCCATGTACTGCAGGATGCCCTGGCGACCTTTTTCGCGGCCCAGGCCGCTGTCACGCCAGCCGCCGAAGGGCGTCGAGATGGAGAACTGCTTGTAGGTGTTGATCCACACCGTGCCGGCCTGCAGCTTGCGGCCCAGTGCCCAGGCGCGTTTGTAGTCGCGGCTCCAGATGCCGGCGGCCAGCGCATAGAGGCTGTCGTTGGCCTGGTTCAACAGTTCTTCTTCGCTGTCGAAGGGCATGGCCACCAGCACCGGGCCGAAGATTTCTTCCTGGCACACCTGCTGGTGATTGCCCAGGCCTTCGAGGATGGTCGGCGGGTAGAAGTAGCCCGCGCCGCTCGGGCGTTCGCCGCCCAGGCGCAGGCGGCCGCCTTCGGCCAGGCCCAGGGCCACGTAGCGCTCCACCGATTCGCGGTGGGCGGCGCTGATCAGCGGGCCCATCTGCGTGCGTTCATCGGCAGGGTCGCCCAGGCGCAGTTGCGCGGCGGCGGCGGTCAGACGGGCCATGAACGGCTCGTACAAAGCGCGCGCGACAAACAGCCGCGAGCCGGCGATGCAGGCCTCGCCCGAGGAGCTGAAGATCCCGTACAGCACACCGGCGACAGCGTGGTCGAGGTCGGCATCGTCCAGAACGATGGTCGGCGACTTGCCGCCCAGCTCCAGTGACACCGGCATCATCTTGTCGGCGGCGATATGGGCGATGTGCTTGCCGGTCCGAGTGCCGCCGGTAAACGACACACGCTTGACCAATGGGTGACGGGTCAAGGCATCACCGAGCAGAGAACCTTTGCCCGGCAACACGCTGATCAGCCCCTTGGGTAGCCCGGCGTCTTCGCAGATTTGGGCCAGTTGCAAGGCCATCAGCGGTGTGATTTCCGCTGGTTTTATCACCACCGCATTGCCGCCGGCCAGGGCCGGGGCGACCTTCTGCGCCTCGCTGGCAATCGGCGAATTCCAGGGGGTGATCGCCGCAACCACGCCCATCGGCTCGTACACGCTCATGCTGACGAAATCGCCGCGCGACGGAGTGATGGTTTCTTCCAGCGTTTCGCAAGCGGCAGCGAAGAACTGGAAGGTGCCCGCCGCGCTGGCGACCAAGGCGCGGGTCTCGTTGATCGGCTTGCCGTTGTCCTGGCGCTGCAGTTGCGCCAGTTCTTCGCCGCGCTCGCGGATCAGCTCGGCGATGCGGTACAGCACGGCGGCGCGCTCATGCGGTTTGCGCTCGGCCCAGCCGCTGTGCAGGAAGGCCCGGTGCGCGCCCTGCACGGCGGCTTCGACATCGTCCAGGCTGGCGGCATTGAGCCAGGCGACCGGCTCGCCGGTGGCGGGGTAGCAGGTGGCGTAGCGTTCGCCACCACCCAGGCGCCAAGTGCCGGCGATGCAGATGGGTAAGGTCTGTTCCAGTGTCATTGGCAGTCCCCTAGATGGAAATGGCATGGGCGTGGTTGCCGAGGGCGCGCACCACGCTGTAGACGGTCAGCGCCGAGGTCTTCGGGTTGGCTGCCAGCGGTTTGCCGCGCAGGCTCATCTCGAAGCGGCCAAAGGCGCCGCGGGCTTCGACCTGGTGCACGTTTTCGTCGCTGTGCGGGTCGGCGATCAGGGTCACACGGGTGCGGTCCAGGCCCAGCCCGGCCAGCGACAGCGTGGCTGCGACGTTGGCGTTCTTCGGGTACAACCGCGCCGCTTCACGGGCGCTGCCGTCGAAGATCACCGTCGCTTCGCTGAGGCTGTCCAGCGTGCAGACCTGCTCGGCCGGGGTGTGTTTCCAGGCCTGCGCCGGTTTGCGGCCGATGTAGGTGACCGCATCCAGGCCGCCGACCTTGGCCGCCGACAGCGCATCGATGCCGCCGATGGCGCCCGGCAGCAGCTCGATGCGCGTATTGCCGCGCGCCGCTGCCGCTTCCAGGCGCTCGACCAGGCCGGGCTCGGACAACGCACCGACCGAGACGATCAGGCAGGCGATGCCGCGCTCCAGCGCCGGCAGCACGTGCTCTTCGATGGCCTTGTGGCCGGCGCACTCGACCAGCAGGTCGGGGCGTGCAGCGGCGGGCAGGGCGGTGAGTACCTGTGGCGGCTGGCGGAAGCTGGCCAGGCGCTGGCGCACCAGGTCTTCGGAGCCGGCAGAGGCGATCACCGCATCGACGCACAGCTGCGGGTCTTGCTCCAGCAGTTCCAGCACGCTGACACCAATGGCGCCGCAGCCGATCATGGTGATATGCAACATGGCGGGGTCCTCAGGCCGTGGCCTTCTGCGCCTTGGTTTCGCTGTTTGGCGGGCCGGCGAACTGGGTGGCGAAGCCGCCGACGCTGAGCATGTCCACTTCCAGCAGGAACGGGCCTTGCTCGCCCAGGGCGCCTTTGAGCACGTCGCCGAAATGCTTCAGGTCACTGACCAGGCCGTGGCGCAGGCCGAGCGATTCGGCGAGCTTGCTGTAGTTCGGCGTGTGCAGCTCGACGTAGGCGTGGCGGGCGCCGTAGATGGCGTCCTGGATGTTGCGGATCACGCCGTAGCGCTGGTCGTTCATCAGCAGGATGACCACGTTGGCTTTCTCCTGCACCAGGGTCGCCAGCTCGCCCAGGTTGAGAATGAAACCGCCGTCGCCGGCCAGGGCGAACACCTTGCGCCCGGGTGCCGTTTCCGCTGCCGCCACCGCCGCGCCAATGCCCATCGCCAGGCCCTGGCCGATGCCGCCACCGAGGGCGTGAACGCCGGCGAGCGGGTGGTAGAGGTTGAGCAGGCGGTTGCCCCAGATGCTGTTGGACAGGGTCACGTCGCGCACCCAGGTGAAGTTGCGCCCGGTCTGCGCCTGCAGCTGCTCGACCAACGCCGCATAGGGGCCGAGGTCGGCGACCAGTTGCTGGCGTGATTGCTCGCGCACGGCGTTGAGTTCGCCGAGGAAGTTCGGGTCGATGTTCAGGCGGCCCTGCAGGCGGTCGGCCAAGCCATCCAGGGCCAGCGCGGCATCGCCGCAGACGAACAGGTCGCTGGGGTAGCTGCGCCCTTCGATGGCCGGGTTGACGTCGATGCGCAGGGTGGTGCGCGGCAGCTTCAGGGCGTACTTGAAGGTCTCGTTGCTGCGCAGCCGCGAGCCGGCTACGACCAGCGCGTCGCAGGTCTGCATGAAGCTTTCGACCCGCTTGTTCTGCGAGAACGCGCCCAGGCAGCGAGGGTCGTCTTCGTTGACCACGCCACGGCCCTGGGTCGAGGTGATCACGCCGACGCCCATGTCCAGCAGGCGCTTGACCTGCGCGCCGGCATGCCGGGCGCCGCCGCCCAGCCATAGCAGCGGGCGGGTGGCGCTGGCCAGGCGCTCGGCGACCAGGTCGAGGGCTTCGGCGGCAGGTGCGGCGACCGGGATCGGCAGCGGCGACAGGTCGCTCGGCATGGGGATGAAGGCCGACTGGATATCGATCGGGATTTCCACGCTGACCGGGCCGGTGGGCGCGGTCAGGGCGGTCTGCACGGCCAGCTTCAGGGTGCTCAGCGCGGTTTCCACGCTGCGCACGCGGAAGGCCGCCTTGGACACGGCCTTGAGCATGGTCAGCTGGTCGCGCGCTTCGTGGATGTAGGCCAGCTCCTGGTCCAGGTACGGCGTTTCGATCTGCCCGGTGATGTGCAGCAGCGGGGTGCCGGCGGTCAGCGCTTCGACCATCGCCCCGGCCGCGTTGCCGGCGGCGGTGCCGGTGGAGGTCAGGCACACGCCCAGGCCGCCGCTGCTGCGGGCATAGGCATCGGCCATGTTGGTCGCCCCGGCTTCACCGCGGGCCATGACGAAACGGATGTTGCCGCGCACGGCGAAGGCATCGAGGATCGGCATGTTGTGGATCGAGATCACGCCGAACGCCGCCTTGACGTCGCATTGTTCGAGGAACGCGGTGATGACGGCACCGACGGTGACAGTGTTTTCGTTACGCATGGCGGGACAGGCCTCCGGATACATCGATATGACTGCCAGTGGTGTAGGCCGACAGGGGCGAGGCGAGGAACAGGATCGCCTGCGCCGCTTCCTTCGGCAGGCCAAGGCGGCCCAGGGGGATTTGTTTGCGTTGCGCCAGCTGTGCGGTCCATTGCGACCAGTCCAGCTCGCGCTCTTCGCGGGCCTCGAAGCGGCGTCGCCATTGCCCGGACTCGACCAGGCCGATGAGGATGCCGTTGACCCGGATACCGTGTTCGGCGAATTCGAACGCCATCGAGCGCACCAGGTTCTTGATCCCGGCACGGGCGGCCGAAGTGGCGACCATGTGCGGCTCGGGCTGGCTGGCCAGCAGCGAGTTGACGCAGACGATCGAGGCGTTGGCCTGGCCCTGCAGTTGCGCCTTGAACGCCCGCACCGGGTGGATGACCGAGAAGAACTTGAGCTGCAGTTCGTCGTGCCAGGCTTCGTCGGTGGTGCTGGCGAAGGTCGACACGCGGCCCTGGCCGGCATTGTTGACCAGCACCTGGGCCGGGCCGAGTACTGCCAGGCTGGCGGCGGCGAAGGCCTGCACGGAACTGGCGTCGAGCACATCACACACGTGCGCCAGCAATTGCGCTTCGGGGAAGCGTTCGCGCAGTCGCGCTTCGGCGCTGCGCAGGCGGTCTTCGTTGCGCCCGCAAAAAGCCACGCGGGCGCCGGCTTCGAGCAGCAGTTCGACGCAGGCGTAGCCGATGCCAGACGAGCCGCCGGTGACGATCACGGTGCTGTCGTGTAGTTGATAGGGGTTCATTTCAGTCCCTCATCAGTGCAGTGACGTGGCCGCTGCCGGGCCGGTAGTTGAGCAGGCGCGACAGTTCATCGGCGCTGCCGCGCACCTGGCCGAGCAGGTTGTCGAAATTGACGTGGGCGATTTGCACGGTGGGGATGGTCAGGCCGAGGGCGGCGACCACTTGGCCGCTGGCATCGCGCACGGGCGCTGCCACGGTGGAGATGGTCGACTCGAAGAAGCCTTCGCCACTGACATAACCACGCAGGCGGTCGGCCTGGACCAGGTCGAACAGTTCCAGCACGGTTTTTGGCGTGCACGGCGAGTACTGTTCCAGATGCTCTTCGGGGTACAGCTCGCGCAGCTCGGTCAGGCTCAGGTCGGCCAGCAGGATGCGCCCGAGCACGGTGGCGTGGGCCGGCAGGCGGGTGCCGACGGTGACTGCGCTGGAGAACACCGACGGTGGCGAAACCTTGGCTACGTAGACGATCGAGCGGCCGTCGCGCACCACCAGGTTGCTCGGGTAGTTGAGGTGGTCGCACAGCCGTGCCAGCAGCGGCTGGCCCAGCTCGGTCAGCTCCAGCGAGGCCAGGTATTCGAAGCCCAGGCGCAGCACCGACATTCCCAGGCGGTACTCGTTGCCGCTGCGGGTGACGAAGCCCATGGTTTCCAGGGTGGTCAGCAGGCGGAAGATGGTCGAGCGCGGCAGCGACAGGCGCCGGGCCAGTTCAGGGGCGGTCAGGGTGCGGTTCTGCCGGCTGAATTCACACAGCAGCAGCAGGCCGCGTTCCAGGCCCGGGACAATGTACTTGTCCTGGTTTTCCTTCAACGGATCCATATCGTTCATAGCACGCTACCTGTGAGAGAGGCGTCCAGGGCGCGGGCCAGCAGGCCCGTCACCGTGTCGGGTTGTTCGATGGCGCAGGCATGGCCGGCGCCGTGTATCAGCGTGAAAGGCGCGCCCAGGGCCGCGGCGAGGGCCGCGCAATCCTCGGCGAGGGTGATGCTGTCGGCGCTGCCGCAATGCACTTCGCAGGGCACCGTTTGGCTCGCGTAACGCAGCAGGTAGTCACCGCACAGCAGTTCAATGGCCTGGCGGTAGCCGTGGGGCTGCAGCCGCGCCATGTTCCACTGCACCCAGTCCAGGGACTCGCGGCTGGCGCTGGCCGACAGCAGGTGCGCGCTGCGTTCGCGGGCCATCTGCTCGATGCCCAGGTGTTCCAGGCTGTGCAGGCGCTTGCTACGCACGGCCTGGCCTTGTTCGGCGTGCGCCCCGTAACCGCGTGCCGGGCTGATCAGTACCAGGCGGCTGACGCGCGGCGGGTGTGCCTGGGCAAAGGCGCTGGCGGTCAATGCCCCGAGGGAGTGGCCGACCAGCACGCAGCGTTCGATGCCCAGGGTATCGAGCGTCTGCAGCAGGCGCCCGGCATAGTCCTGCGCATTGGGGGTGGCCATCGCCAAGGGAGTGGACCGGCCGTACCCCGGCGCATCCCAGGCAATCACCCGGGCGCGCTCGCTCAAGCCCATGGCCACCTGCAGCCAGCTGGCCGCACCCGAACCGATGCCATGCAGCAGCACCACCGCCTCGCCACTGCCGGCCTGGCGCACGGCCACTTGGCCGCCGTCCAGGTGCAGCAGGCACTCGGTGAAGCGCTGATCGAGCAGGGCGGGAGAGGGCATGAGCATCGGCTTACCCGCGCTTGATCGAGGCCAGCGGGTGCGCTGGCGGGTAGGTCGGGGTCACCGGCTTCTTGGCGCCGAGCATCACGCACATCAGCGCGTCTTCATCGCCCACGTTGATCTCTTCGCGGTACACCCCTGGCGGCACCGAGATCAGGTCACGGTCGGTGAGAATGGTCTCGAAACGCTCGCCGTCTTTTTCGATGATCACCTTGAGCTTGCCGCGCAGCACGAAGAACACTTCTTCGACGTCGGTGTGCAGGTGCGGCGGGCCTTCGTGGCCGGCCGGGATGACCATGGTGGAGAAGGTGAAATGCTCGGACGGGATGGTGTTCATGTCACTGCCGACACCCGTGCCGCCAGTGCCCACGTAACGCATTTGCGCGCGGCGGAACTTGGGGTCGTAGTCGGCCTGGAACTTCAACGCGTCCCAGTCGTAGCGGCGGGTCTCGTAGCGGGCGATGCGGGTCTGCATCCAGCCGGCCAGGTCGGAACCTTCGGGTTGATCCCAGGTTTTCGGGGTGGCTTGCTGCAGTGAAAGGTCGGTCATGGCGGTCTCCTTTGCTCAGGGCATGACGAACCCGCCGTTGACCGGCAGGGTTTGTCCAGTGATGAAGCGCGACAGGTCGGACAGGGCGAACAGCACCGCGCCACTGACGTCGTCAGGCAGTTGCGGGCGCTGGATGGCCCGTTGTTCGGTGTACAGCCGGTGGCGGGCCTCGGGCACGTAGGCGGTAGCCTCGACCAGCACCAGGCCGGGGGCGATGGCGTTGACGGTGATGTTGGCAGAGCCCAGCTCGCGCGCCAGGCTGCGGGTCATGGCGATCACCGCGCCCTTGCTGGCGACATAGGCCAGCAGGTTCGGCGCGCCCCACAGCGGGGTGTCGGAGGCCAGGTTGATCACCGCGCCACGGCCGCTTTCTCGCAGTGCCGGCAGGGCGGCGCGGGTCATCAGCCAGGTGCCGCGCACATTGACCTGCATGACCTGGTCCCAGGTTTCGATGTCCAGCTCTTCGCAGCTCTTGCCGCCGGAGTTGGTGATCGAAGCGTTGTTGACCAGGCCGTCGAGGCCACCCAGGCGCTTGACTGTGCGTTCGATGCAGGCGTCGATCGACTCGGGGCTGGCCAGGTCCAGGCTGACGCCGCTGACGTCCAGGCCCATGCCGCTCAGTTCGCAGGCGGCCTGTTGCACGCGGCCGGCCAGCACATCGGCGATCACCACCCGGGCACCGGCCTGGGCGATGGCCTGGGCGAAGGCATAGCCCAGACCGCGAGCACCACCGGTGACCAGCACGCGGCGGCCTTGGAGAAGGTTGTGGAAGCTGCTCATCATTGGCTACTCAGCATGGCTTTGGGGAGGTAATGCAGCACGCGCTTCTCGGCCCAGACCACAGCGCCGTAGGCCAGCACACCGATCAGCGTGAGCATGACGATGGCCACGAACACCCCGGCGGTGTTGCCCTGGCCTTCGGCGTCCACCAGCAGGAAACCCAGGCCCTGGTTGCCACCGACCAGCTCGCCGACGGTGACCCCGATGACGGCCAGGGTCGAAGCGATGCGCAGGCCGGAAAACAGCGCGGCCATGGCCGAAGGGAATTCCACCAGGCGGAAGATCTGCCAGCGGCTGGCGTTCATGGTGCGCACCAGGTTGATCATGTCCGGGTCGACGGTGCGGATGGCCGAGAGCACGTTGATCATCACCGGGAAGAACACGATCAGGATGGCGATGAGGATCTTCGGGTAGATGGTGTAGCCCAGCCACATCACGAACAGCGGGGCGAAGGCCACCTTGGGCGCGATCTGCAGGGCCAGGATGTACGGCGACAACATCGCCTCAGCCGACGGCGACAGGCCCAGCGATACACCGATGGCCACGCCCAGCAGGGCGCCGAGCACGAAGCCGACGATGATCTCGAAGGCGGTGATCAGGGTGTGCTCCAGCAGGCCGCCGGAGTGCCACATCAGCAGGCTTTCCTGGGCCACGCGGCTTAGCTGCGGCATGACGAACTCGGGCATGCCGACCAGCCCCGGGCCCCATTGCCAGAGCGCCAGGAACAGGACCAGCAGGGCGACGCTGCCGGCCACGGATGGGTTGAGGTTTCTCATCAGGCGGTTACCTTGTCATTTGGCCGCGGTGCGGGTTTCGATGAACTGGTTGCTGTACAGCTCGTCGAGCTTGGGTTCGCGGGTGACGATGCCCTCGCTGACGTAGAACTTGCGCACGCTTTCCAGGCGCGCCGGGTCGATGCGGCCGAGCACCGGCTGGCCGGCGTAGACGTACTCCACGTACAGGCGCAGGGTTTTCTCCAGCGACGCTTCCTTGCCGGCGTAGGCCGGGACGGCGCGGGCGAAGCTGGCGGCGGCGGCCTTGGGGTCGTCGATGATGTCCTGCAGGCCGCGCAGGGTGGCCTGGACCACGCCACGGACGATCTCGGGGTGGTGCTCGATGGCGTCGTCGGAGGCGAGGATCGCCTGGGCCATGCTCTCGAACACTTGCTCGCGCGGGATCAGCGTGTACTTGAGCCCGGCGTCCTCGGCATTGATGACCCAATCCGGCACACCGGCCATGGCCTGGGCCTTGCTGGCCGAGAACAGTTGCCAGACGCCCGACGGGCCGGCGGCCTGGATGTCCACGTCGTCCTTGCTCAGGCCGGCCTTGCGCAGCGAGGCGAGCAGGGCGTAGTAGGTGGTGTCGGAGTACGACATCACGGTCAACGTCTTGCCCTTGAGCTGCTGGATCGACTGGATGTTCTCGCCGGCATTGGTGGCGATCATGGTCACCCCGCCGCCACCAAGCACGGCCACCGCGCGCACCGGGATGCCGTTGGGGCGGACGATGATCGGCGTGTCGCCGATGGCGCCGCCGACCAGGGCATTGCCGGCGCCGATCTGCTTGGCCACGTCGACCCCGCCTTTGGCGGCGATGAAGGTCAGGTCCAGGTCCTGGGCCTGGTAGTAGCCCTTTTCCTTGGCGATGATCCACGGCGCGAACGCCGGCAGGCTGGGCGGTGCCGGCAGCAGGTAGGTGACCTTGGTCGGTTCGGCCTGGGCCGTGAGGCTCATGGCCAGGGTAGCCACGGCGGTGAGCGCCACGCGCTTGAGGTGTGTGGTGAGCATGCTAACTCCCGAATGATGAGTGGGGCGTCGGTCAGTGCAGGTCGAGGTCTTCGCCGACCTTCAGCAGATCCATCAAGCGGCCGGCGAGCGGGCCGATTTCCGGCAGCTTGCGGCGCTCCAGCGGGTTGTTGCGGTGGGGCAGGTCGATCTCGATTTCCTCGATGATCGTGCCGGGGCGGGCGCTCATCACCAGCAGGCGGTCGGACAAAGCGATGGCTTCGACCAGGTCGTGAGTGATGAACAGGGCGGTCTTCTTTTCCTCGAACAGCATCTGCGCCAGGTCCTGTTGCAGGATCATCTTGGTTTGCGCATCGAGGGCCGAGAACGGTTCGTCGAGAAACAGCACCTGCGGGTCGATCGCCAGGGTGCGGGCGAGGGCGGCGCGCTGGCGCATGCCGCCGGACAGCTGGAACGGGTAGTGGTCGGCGAAGCCTTGCAGGTTGCAGCGCTTGAGCAGATCTTCGGCGATGACCTTGCGCTGGGCGGCGGGCATGCCCTGGATCTCCAGGCCCAGCTCGACGTTGCGGCGGATGCTGCGCCACGGCATCAGCAGGTCTTTCTGCAACATGAAGGCGACTTTGGGCACTGGGCCGTTGACCGCTTCGCCGCTGACCAGCACCTCGCCTTCGGTGGGGCGGTAGAGGCCGGAACCCATGTTGAGAATGGTGCTCTTGCCACAGCCGGACGGGCCGATGATGGACACCACCTCGCCGCGACGGATCTGGAAGTTCACCCCACGGATGGCGAACGGGGCCTCCGCTTGGCCTTTGGCCGGGAACGCTTTGCCGACGTTGCGAAATTCGATTTCCGTTGCTGCTGCGTGGCGCGGTTGTTCATGCCATTGCGGGGCGATTGCGTACATCTCTTTCACAGCCATGGGAATGTTCTCTGGTCTGTTTTATAGGTGATACGCGGTTTAGTGCATGAACAATGCCAGCTGAGAAATTTCGTTTAAATATTAAGAAATTGCTTATTTATTAGAGAGTTGCAGAATGAAGGTGGTTTAGTTGATGTTTTATATATAAAACAAGGTTTTCTATATGGCACGAAAATGCCCAGCAACCGCGCATGAATTTGTGATCGTGCGAGGGAGTTGGGCATTTTGGGTAACGCGGCAAAGTTTGGTTTTACAGGTGAAACGGCAACACCACAGTGGGAGCGGCTTCAGCCGCGAACACCGGCGAAGCCGGTGCCATCCACCGCGTCGCCTGCTTCGCGGCTCAAGCCGCTCCCACTGGTCTTCTCTGCGGCTTCAGAACAAGCCACAGTGCAGCGGCAATCAGCAGTCCACCATATAGGTGCCCCATCGACAGCGACTCATCCAGCAGCCAGGCACCCCACAGCACACCGAACACCGGGATCAGGAAGGTCACGGTGCTGGCCTTGACCGGCCCGATCTCGGACAGCAGGCGGAAGTACAGAATGTAGGCGAATGCCGTGCACACAAGCCCCAGGCCCAGCAGCGACAGCCACACTTGCCAGCCACCCCAGCTGGCGGGTGGCTGGGTGAGCGCACTCCAGGCGAACAGCGGGGTCAGCAGCAGCGTGGCACCGAGCATGCTGCCGAGTGCTGAAAGGCGACTGTCCAGGCCGCTGATCCAGCGCCGCGCGAGAAAGCCGGCAAAACCGTAACAGGTGGTCGCCGCCAGGCAGGCCAGCGCGCCTTGCAATAGGTTAAGGTCCAGCGCCACAGGGCCGGCACCGCTGAGGATGCCGACACCGAACAGGCCAAGGAAGATGCCGCACAGTTTGGGCAGGGTCATCGCCTCGTGGAAGAACAGCGCGCCGATCAGCACGCCCATCAGCGGGGTGGTGGCGTTGAAGATCGCCGAGTAGCCGGCTGGCAACACTTGCGCCGCCACCGAATAGAAGGTGGCCGGGATGCCCGAGTTGATCATGCCCAGCACCAGGCAGGCGCCGAGCTTGCCCTCGAAGTTCCAGGGCACCCGCGCTGCGGCGAGGATGGCGATCAGGCCCAGGCAGGCGATCGAGACGCGGAAGAAGGCGGTGGGCACGGTGCCGAGTTCCGGGGCGATGATGCGCATGAACAGAAAGCTCGCCCCCCAGACGGCGGCAAGGGTCAGCAGGCGGGCTAGGGCGATGGGGCTCACGGCGGTCTCCGGGTACAGGGCAGGGCGCGAGTGTACTTGATGGTGGACGGGCGGTTCTTGTTCATTCTTGCGGTGTGAATCAGTGCCGGCCTCTTCGCGGGGCAAGCCCGCTCCCACAGATTCACCACACAACTCAAGATTTCTGTGGGAGCGGGCTTGCCCCGCGAAAGGGCCGGCACAGGCTCCACATCGGTAAGAGTCCGACTAAGCTGTCTATCTCAGCCCACCCCGAGGTATCGCGCATGACCCAGCACTGGCCGGCCGGCGAGATCGCCCGGATGATCCTCGATGGCTTCGACGACTACCGCGAGCATTTTCGCCGCATCACCCTCGGCGCCCGCGAGCGCTTCGAGCAAGCGCGCTGGCAAGCTATCCAGCGCTCGGCGGCGGCGCGGATCAACCTGTATGAACAGAAGGTCGGCGAGGTCAACGGCTGGCTGCGTGATGCGTTCGATGACGAGGTGCTGCTGGAGGTCGAGCAGTGGCCGCTGGTCAAAAGTGCCTATATCCGCCTGATCGACCCGCGCCTGGACGATGAGCTGTCGGAAACCTGGTACAACTCACTGTTCTGCAGCCTGTTCAGCCACGACCAGATCAGCGACGGTTGCATGTTCATCCACACCACCCGGCCGTCGATACGCAGCCATCAGCGTGCCACGCAGACCCGCACTTATTCCCCCGAGGGCAGCCTAAAGAGCCTGCTACGGGCGATTTTCGATGACTATGGTTTCGCCTATGGCGACCTCGACGGCGACGTCTCGCGCCTGGAGCAGCAACTGAAGGAATGCCTGCCGGACTGGGTATGCAGGGACCCGGCCCTGGCCGTGGAGCTGTTCGTACCCGTGCTGTACCGCAACAAGGGCGCTTACCTGGTCGGCCGGTTGTACAACACAGACGAGCAATGGCCGCTGGTGATCCCGCTGCTGCACCGCGAAGGCCATGGCATCGAGGCCGATGCGCTGATCACCGACGAAGCCGAGGTGTCGATCATCTTCTCCTTCACACGCTCGTATTTCATGGTCGATGTGCCGGTGCCGGCGGAGTTCGTCAACTTCCTCAAACGGATTCTGCCGGGCAAGCACATCGCCGAACTGTACACCTCGATCGGTTTCTACAAGCACGGCAAGTCGGAGTTCTACCGCGCCCTGATCAACCACTTGGCCAACAGCGATGACCGCTTCGTCATGGCCCCTGGTGTACGCGGGATGGTCATGAGCGTGTTTACCCTGCCGGGGTTCAATACCGTGTTCAAGATCATCAAGGACCGTTTTGCGCCGTCGAAAACGGTGGACCGCGCCACGGTGATCGACAAGTACCGCCTGGTGAAGAGCGTCGACCGGGTCGGGCGCATGGCCGATACCCAGGAGTTCGCCGATTTTCGCTTCCCTGTGGACAAGTTCGAGCCTGAGTGCTTGGACGAGTTACTGGAGGTGGCGCCATCCACCGTGGCTCTGGAGGGCGATACGGTGTTGATCCGACATTGCTGGACGGAACGCCGGATGATCCCGCTCAATCTTTACCTGGAGCAGGCCAGCGAAGCCCAGGTGCTCGAAGCGTTGGAGGACTATGGTCTGGCCATCAAACAATTGGCCGCGGCGAATATCTTCCCAGGCGACATGCTGCTGAAGAACTTCGGGGTGACCCGCCATGGCCGGGTGGTGTTCTACGACTATGACGAGATCAGCTACCTGACCGAGGTGAACTTCCGCCATATTCCGCCGCCGCGTTATCCGGAGGATGAGATGTCGGGCGAGCCGTGGTATTCGATTGGCCCACATGATGTGTTCCCCGAGGAATTTCCGCCGTTTCTGTTTGCCGATATTGGCCAGCGCCGGTTGTTCAGCCGGCTGCATGGGGAGTTGTATGACGCGGATTATTGGAAAGGGCTGCAGGCATCGATTCGCGAGGGCAAGGTGATTGATGTGTTTCCCTATCGGCGCAAGGGGCGGTGATCTTGTTGCCAGTACCGGCCTCTTCGCGGCTGAAGCCGCTCCAGGGGCTGCGGCGATACCTGTAGGAGCGGCTTCAGCCGCGATGAGGCCGGTACTGATTCACCCCTTCATGCACTTCAGCTCACTGAAATCGGTCCGCACCTTGGCCAGCCGCCCCTGCAAGAATTGCCGCTGCGCCGGGCTGCTCTGCTGCAACAGGTCGATCAACAGGCTGCGGGTCTGCTGCTCGCTGTTCTGAAAAGCGGCGCGGTACTCCGGCGTCCACAGGCTTTCCTTGCGCTGCAGCAGTTGCGCCAGGCGCGGCTCGAAGTTGGCATCGCCACGCTGGTTCATCGCCAGCACCAGCTGTTGCTGCCAGTGTGCGCGGTTGGCGATCGCCTGGCGGTTCTGGTCGCCCAGTGCCTGTGACCAGGCTTGCACACGCAGGCGTTGGCTCTCGGTCAACTCGCCAAACCACGGTTCAAGCCGTTTCTCCATGCGCTCGGCGCGCCGCTCGATCTGCTTGGCCAGCGGGGTATCGACATATTTCTTCTGCCGTTTGTCGATGTCGTCACGAAATGCATCGCGCATCTCTGCGACCTGGGCATCGCTCATGCCGCGCAGCAGTTCGCTCGCCGAGGGAGTGATCGCTGCGGCCACGCGGCCAATCGCCTGACGAGCCTCGACCGTGCGCTGTTGCAGGGCCTGGTCGGTAACCTGGTCGGCAGCGACCATGTCGCGCACGCGGTCGAGCCAGTCGAGGTAGCCGGGCAGTTGCGTCTTGCAATGCCAGGCCAACTGCTGCTTGAGCCGTTCGTCGAGCAGGGCTTTCTGCTCCCGGTTCATGTCCAGATAGTCGCTGAGTGACCAGGGCACCAGCCGGTCGAGGTTGCGGTAGGCCAGGTCCATGCGGTTGCAGGCCACCAGTGCCAAGGCGCACGCCGTGGCGATGAGCAGGGCTTTGAACAGGCGTGTAGGCATGTGCTGTTCCTTGCAAGTTGGCTGGCCACACGGTAGACGCAAGGGGATCGCGACGGTTCCGCCGAATCAGCGGTCGGGCGGCGCGCTGGCTTCAGGTGTAGAATAGCCGCCTTGTCTTGAGGAACATCGGAAATGGCTCTGCTTGGGCGTTACAACAGTTTGCAAATCGTGAAACACGTGGAGTTCGGCCTTTACCTGGACGGCGGCCCCGACGGCGAGATCCTGCTGCCCGGGCGTTACATCCCGAAAAACGCCGAAACCGAAGTCGACGACTGGCTGAACGTGTTCATCTACCTGGACAGCGAAGACCAGCTGATCGCCACCACCGAGAAACCCAAGGTGCAGGTGGGCGAATTCGCCAGCCTCAAGGTCAAAGACATCAACGGTGCGGGCATCTTCCTCGACTGGGGGCTGTCGAAAGATTTGCTGATGCCGTACTCGGAAGAGGCGCGGCCGCTGAAGATCGGTGATTACTGCGTGGTGCACGTCTACCTCGACAAGCGCACCCGGCGCATCACCGCCACGTCGCGTCTGGACCGCTACCTGGACCGCACGCCGGCCGATTACCAGGTTGGCCAACCGGTCGAACTGCTGGTGGCGGGCGAAACACCGATGGGTTTCAAGGCGATCATCAACAACCGCCACTGGGGCCTGATCCACAAGAACGAAATCTTCAAGTTCATGCGCTCGGGCATGCACGAGAAAGGCTACATCAAGGAAGTGCGCCATGACGGCAAGATCGCGCTGAGCCTGCAGCCGGTAGGCCAGGCGCTGGCCGAGGGGCTGCACGAGCAGATCATGCAACGCCTGGAAGCCGAAGGCGGCGTGTTGCCGGTGTGCGACAAGAGCGATCCGGAAGTGATCAGCCGCATGTTCAACGTCAGCAAAGGCAACTTCAAGAAGGCGATTGGCGCGTTATTCAAACAGGGCCGCATCGTCATCCATGACGACCGCATCGAGCGGGCCTGAGGTCAGGCCTGTACGAAAGTGCTGAAGTCCAGCTGCTCGCCACCCGGGCGGGTGTCGCGCAGCAGCGAGTCGCGGTCGGCACTCAGCGCCAGGCTGATGGTCGAGCGGCGCTTGCCGGGGTTGCGCACTTCCATCTGCTCCTGATGAGCCTTGATGAAGTTGGTCGGCACCTTGAGGTGTTGCAGCTCATCGCTTTCAGGGGTGTGCAGCAGCAGGTTGACCCAGTCGGGCTGCCCTTTGCGCAGCAGCGCCACCGGCACCTCGAACCACCACAGGTTGCGTTTGCGGTCGAGGATGGCGAACAGGGTGTTGGCGCTGGTGAGCACTGGCTTGGCCAGTGCCTGATTACGCCGGGCGATGGCGGCGGGTTTGTCGAGTTTCATGCAGGTTCCTGCGGTTTGACGCTATAAAGGCCTGCATTGTGAGGGGTGGCACGATGCGGGGCAAGGTTTCCCATCTGCATCGACCCGACTGGCCTCTTCGCGGGGCAAGCCCGCTCCCACAGGTAAAGTGCACCCCCAGTTGTGGGAGCGGGCTTGCCCCGCGAAGAGGCCGGTTGACTCAGCGGCGAATGGGCTGACTCAACTCCGAAGTGGCGCCATCTGCGGTGGTCACCGTGGCCGTGAAGCTGCGTATCCCACCCGCATTTTCCAGCACCTGCGCAAACCGCGCCTGCCCCTTGGCATCGCTGTTCACCAGCACTTCTCCCAGATACTGCTCAGCCTCAGTGCCCTCAGCCTCAGCATTGCCGAACACCTCGATCCGCAACAGGCTCGACGCCGGCCCTTGCACCTCACCCCGCAGAACATTGCCACTGAACTCAAGCAGCCGTGGCGCCTGCTGGTTGTGGTTGGGTAGCGGCTGGCACGGCTTGGGCTCGCCCTTGGCATCACAGATGATCGCCTGGTCCTGCTTCGGCAGATCCGCGCCGACCCCGCGCGAGCCGACATACAACGCATGAGCCTGGGCCGGCACGCCAAATACGATGGCCCCGGTGCGTTGGTCCGCCACACACGAGCCCCCAGCTTCACAGCGGCGGATATCCTGGCTATTGCCCCAAATGCGGTTGCCGGTCAGGCGCGTGCTGGTGACCTCCGGCTCCGGGCGCAGGGCCACACCGATGCGGTTGCCGTGGATCAGGTTGCCGTCGAGGATGTTGCCCTCGCCGGTGACGCTGACGCCGATCGAATTGCCGCTGAAGGTGTTGGCGCCCAGGTAATTGCGCTTGCCCCAGTTGATCTGCAGGCCGTCGGAGTAGTTTTCGAAGCGGTTGCGCACCACGCTGTTGTCGTTGCCCAGGAGAATCTCGATGCCCTGGGACGGCTCAGGGTTGGCGGCCGTGGAGCGGAACAGGTTGTCGGCCACCAGGTTGAACGCGGCGCCACGGGTCAGCTCCAGGCCATCGCCGTTGTCGATCAGCTGGTTGCGCAGCACCTTGTTGTTATTGGTAGTGGTGGCGGTCGGGTTGCCGGCGCCATCATCGCCAGTGAGCATGATGCCGGCACCGCCTTTGTTGGCAACGATGCGGTTGTCTTCGATGACGTTGTTGCCAGCGCGATTGACCAGGATGCCGATGCAGAAGTTGCGCACTTCCAAGCCGCTCAGGTGCACGCCCTGAGTGTCGCGCAGTACCAACCCTGGGTTGGTGGTGGTGCGCACGTTGGTGCCGTACTGGCCGGGGAGGGCGCCGGGGCAGGTGCGCACGCCCTGATCCTTGATATAGCCGGAACCGTCGATGGCGATGTACTGCCCATCGCGCGCCCAGGGCAGGCCGGTGATGCGCACCGGGCCCTTGATTTCCGGCAGAGCGCGGCTCGGGCGTATGACGTACGGGGCTTGGCCGACGGCGGCGATGTCGATGCGATAGTGGCCGGGGTTGTGGTTGCTGGTTTCGATTGCCCAGCGCAGGGTGCCGGGCTGGCCGTCGTCGCTGTAGCGGTCGACCGTAAGGGTTTCGCTGGCCAGGGCAGGCAGCGGCAGCAGCGGCAGCAAGGCTGCGAGCAGAGGCATCAGACGCATGGTGCGGGTTTTCCGTAAGCTTTTGTTTTTATAGGTTTGCAACCTGCATCGGGTTGCTGTTTGCCGATGATTCTAGGGCAGCCAGCAGCCGTTGCGCAGCGGTGCTTGGCCGAATCGGTGCGGTATTCGCCCGCAGATTTACCGTTCGGCTTGAGAGGGGAAAATTCTTTGAAACTCCTGACGCAGGTGGCCGGTCCACCTTTTGTCGACACGGTTCACGTGTCTCCACTTGCAGGAGAATTGCCATGAGCGGCACTAAAGACAAAGCGAAAGGCTTGGCCAACGAAGCGATTGGTAACGTCAAACAGGGCGTCGGTAAAGTCACTGACAACGACAAGTTGCGTGCCGAAGGCAAGGCCCAGGAGCTCAAGGGTGAGGCACAGCAGGTGAAGGGTGACGTCAAGGATGCGGTGAAGAAGCCTTGATGCGTTTCGCAGGCCAGCGGCGGCTGGCCTGCGACTTCTGTGTAGCCGAATTCTGAATATACGGCAGGGAGAAGCACATCAGTCGCGTGGTCTATTAGACTTCCTGTTTTACTGATCAAGCGGCGAAAGGAGACGCTATGATTTTTCCCGACCTCGGCGGCCTGCCCCTGCACCGCGTACTGGTGCGCACCGTCAAGGAATTCCTTGACGATGAGATGTCGACCTACGCGTCCGCGATGGCGTACCAGATGCTGTTCTCGCTGTTCCCGTTCCTGCTGTTTCTGATCGCCTTGATCGGTTTCCTGCACCTTCCCGACTTTTTCTCCTGGCTGCGCCTGCAGTCCGAACTGGTGCTGCCGCCCCAGGCTCTGGAGCAGGTCAACCCGGTAATTGACCAACTGCAACAGTCCAAGGGTGGGCTGTTGTCGGTGGGTATCGTCATTGCGCTGTGGACCGCATCGGCCGGCGTGCGCTTGATGATGAGTGCCATGAACGCCGCCTATGACGTCCCGGAAGGCCGCCCGGTGTGGAAGCGTATTCCGCTGTCGATCTTCTACACAGTGGGTATCGCCGGCATGCTGCTGGCCGCCGCAGCGCTGATGGTGCTGGGGCCGCAGGTGATGGAATGGATTGCCGCGCAATTCGGCATGCAGGAATTCATCGTCACCGTGTGGACCATCCTGCGCTGGCCGGCAATCATCATCCTGTTGATGGTGGCGGTGGCACTGATTTACTACGTGATGCCGGATGTGAAACAGAAATTTCGCTTCATCACCCCAGGGTCGGTGCTGGCGGTTGTAGTATGGATCATCGCCTCCCTGGGCTTTGCTTACTACGTGAAGACCTTTGCCGACTACAACGCCATGTATGGCAGCATCGGTGCGATCATCGTGCTATTGCTGTACTTCTACATCTCCGCCGCCGTGTTGTTGCTCGGCGCGGAAATGAATGCGGTGATCGAGCACATGTCGAGCGAGGGCAAGAACCCAGGCGAAAAGGACTTCGAGGGCGATAAACCCAAGGAAACCCTCACCGTGCTCGGCCATGAACATCCGGTCGAGCCGCACGCCTCCGAGCCGAACCCGCGATGATCCGTGACATTCTCAAGATGGGCGATGAGCGCTTGCTACGCATCGCCCCGCCAGTGCCCGAGCACCTGATTGGCAGCGCCGAACTGCAGCAGTTGATCGACGATATGTTCGAAACCATGCGTCATGTTGGTGGTGTCGGCTTGGCTGCCCCGCAGATCGGCATCGACCTGCAGCTGGTCATCTTCGGTTTCGAGCGCAGTGAGCGCTACCCGGATGCCGAGGCGGTGCCGCAGACCATCTTGCTCAACCCGGTGATCACGGCGTTGACCACCGAGGTCGAGGATGGCTGGGAAGGCTGCCTGTCTGTACCAGGCCTGCGTGGGGTGGTGCCGCGCTTCAAGCACATCAGTTATGAAGGGATCGACCCCCAAGGCAATCCGGTGAACCGCTTTGCGGAGGGCTTCCATGCGCGTGTGGTGCAGCACGAATGCGATCACTTGATCGGGCGGCTGTATCCATCGCGCATCCAGGATTTTGCCAAGTTCGGTTACACCGATGTGCTGTTCCCGGGCTTGGATGCTGCCGACGATTGACCGCGCGCCATGGCTATCAGGCGCTTGCTGCGCTGGTAACGTGCCAGGCGTGAGGCCAGGGCCTCTGGCAGGTTAATTGCCGAGCTGAAGCCCAGGCGCTGGTAATAGGGTTCCAGGTCGGGGTGACAGAACAACCAGGTGGGGCCGTCGCGCCCCGCCAATGCCGCTTCCACCAGCCGCGTCGCGATTCCCTGCTTGCGCCAATGCGGCGCAACCAGCAGGCCGGTCAGCCAGTGCCCGTCGGCAACCGCACTCAGGCTCAAGCCAGCAATGATCGCGCCGCTGCGCGCCACCCAGAGCTCACCCTCGCTGGCCGCACGCATGCGTGAGCCGTGCTGCTTGTAGAAATGATCGAGCAGTTTGCGTTCAACGGGGTTCAATGGGGTACAGAGTAGGGCGGCCATGGGTTTCCATCAGCAACGGCTCTGGCTCAGCCGTTACAGGCCTGAAAGCCGCTTCGCTTTGTCGCAGATTGTTGCAAAAGCTGCAAGGGTGATTGTCCGACTTCGGGGTTCAACTATTACAGACCGGGAGTAGAATTTCACCTATCCCCCCTGGCAGTACGACGAAGCGGGACCGGTACTTCGTGTCATCTTTGCAGTCGATGACAACTTCTCCGCGCCATTGACGGCATATGAAGTCAATCGATCAGCTTGATTGCTTTGAAGGCCAAACATTCATGAAACCATTACTGATTCTTGCATTGGTCGGTATGTCCTCGTTCGCCCTTGCCGATGAAGCCAGACCCGTCTCCAGCGAGCCTGTGGCCCAGCAGTACGACTACTCCATGAACCTGGACATCAAGCGGGTGATCAGCCTCTCGACCATCCCCAATGTCTGCGAAGTGGTGCCTGCGACCATGACCTATGAAGACCATCAGGGCCAGGTGCACACCATTCAGTACCGCGCCATGGGCGAAGGTTGCCAGCAGGGGTGATCGCGTCATGTCAGTGGCCTCTTCAAACCGAGCGGCGATGAAGGGGCTGCTGTCATTTGCTAATGATTTGAAAGTATCCCTCGCACCACCTCAAGCCCGCGTTTCAGCTCAGCCCGACTGCCCGCCGCCGACAGGCTGATGCGCACGGCCTGGACCTCGCTCGCGCCGATGGCGAAGACACTGGCGGGGACGATTTCCACCCCTTGAGCACGACACGCACTAACCACCCTATCTGCGCCTTGAGGCGTGGCCAACCATGCGTGGGGGGAGGGGTGGACGCTGTTTTGCAAGCCATCCCCCAACAGTGTTCGGGCCAGGCGCCAGCGCTCTTGGATCTCATTGCGCTGCCAGGCCAGCCGTCGTGCCGCAGTACCTTCCTCGATCCACTGGCAGGCGACCTGCAGGTTTAGCGGCGATACCGACCAATGACTGGCCTGGGCGTGTGGATCGACCTGCGCCAGTAGCGTCGGGTGGGCCACGATCCACCCCAATCGCAACCCCGCCGCCACCGTCTTGGACAAGCTGCTGATGAGAATGCCTTGATCGCCCAAAAGCGGATAGAGCGGCGGGCAATCGCTGAGCGCGCCATACACGTCGTCTTCGATCACCAGCAACCCCATGCGTTTGACTACCCCCGCCAGCGCCTCGCGGCGCGCCTCATCCGTGCACGCGCCAGTAGGGTTGTGCAGGGTCGGTGTGGTCACCAGTACGCGGGCACCGCTGGCGCGGGCGACGCGGTCGAGGTCATCTGGCCGCAAGCCTTGGCTGTCCAGCGCCACGCCATGTACAGGCAGGCGCAACTGGCGGCAAGCCGCCTTGATGCCCGGTGCGGTCACGGCTTCGAGCATCACCGCAGCACCGTCCTGGCAGAACGACTGTAATGCCAGCGTCAGTGCCTGCTGTGCTCCGCCGCACAGCAGCAGCTCGTCCGGTGCGAGCGCCAGGCCGCGATTGGCCAGCCAATGTGCGCCGTGGATCCTGCCCATCAATAGCTGGTCTGGCCCCAGGTAATGGTCGAGCAGCCCGTTATCGCGTTCCAGCAAGCGCTGCAGGCTGTCGCGCAGATCCTGATTGTACGGATCGGCCACCGGCACGTTGGTCGAAAGGTCGATCAGCGGTGCCTGTGCGTCAGACTGCTTGAGGCGAAACAGGGTCGCTTCCTTGCTGCCCGCAAGCACGTAGGTGCCGCGGCCCACCTCACCGGCCACCAGATGGCGAGCGGCCGCTTCGCGGTAGGCCTGCTGGGTGGTGCTAGGGTTCAGGCCGAGCTTCCACGCCAGGCGCCGTTGGGGTGGCAGACGGTCACCGACCTTGAGCTCGCCGCCTTCGATGGCACTGGCAATGGCATCGACCAGTGCCAGGTAGCGGGGTTGATCATCGTCGCTGAGCTGCGGGATCCACACGAAATTGCTACCCATGCAATATAGGAATGTACCCATACAATGCCCCGCGCGTAGGATCGGATCAACCCACTATCGAAGAAGGATGTTCGCCATGTTCAACCTTGCCGCCCTGCGTGAAGCTGCCGATTTCGTGCACCAGCATGTGCCCCCGACTCCGCAGCACGTCTGGCCCCTGCTGGCCGAACGGTTGGGTTGCCAGGTATGGGTGAAGCACGAAAACCACGCGCCCACGGGTGCCTTCAAGGTGCGTGGCGGGTTGGTCTACGTGCGTTCGCTGCTGGCGAGCGGCGAACCGCCCCGAGGGTTGGTGACCGCCACGCGCGGCAATCATGGGCAGAGCATGGCATTGGCGGCTCGTCAGGCTGGTATTCCCTTGGTGATCGTCGTGCCTGAAGGCAACTCGAAGGAAAAGAACGCCGCCATGCGCGCACTCGGTGCCGAACTGGTGGAGCACGGTGTCGATTTTGACGTCGCCCGCGAAGAGGCCGCTCGCCTGGCGGGCGAGTTGGGCTATGAGATGGTGCCATCGTTCCACCCGGAGCTTGTGCGTGGGGTGGCCACTTACGCGCTGGAACTGTTCGAGGCCGTGCGTGATCTGGAATGCGTGTATGTGCCGATCGGCATGGGCTCGGGCATCTGCGGGCTGATTCAGGCTCGCAACCTGCTGGGGCTGAATACCGAGATTGTCGGTGTGGTGTCCAGCGCCGCCGATGCCTATGCGCAAAGCTTTGAGCAGGGCCGCATTATCACCACTGCCACCGCCGAGACCTTCGCCGATGGCATGGCCTGCCGGGTGCCGCACCCGCAGGCGTTTGCACTGGTGCGCGAACACGCGGCGCGGATCGTGCGGGTGACCGACAGCGAAGTCGCCGAGGCCATGCGGGTTTACCACGAGGCCACGCACAATACCGCCGAAGGTGCGGGCGCGGCTGCGTTGGCGGCGTTGATGCAGGAGCGTGGGCGGCAAGCGGGCAAGCGGGTGGCCGTGGTGCTGAGTGGGGCGAACGTGGATCGAGCGCGTTACGCTCAGATTCTGGCGGGCGATGAAAAATCCTGAATGAATATCGGGGAATAAGTGCTATCTTATTTTGATAGCATTTTTCGATGAACACTCGATACCGAAAAATACTCGACGCTATCTCAAGGACGCCCACCACCTCGGCTTTGGCCTTTTCCGAGATCGAAGCGCTGGTGCTTCATCTTGGCGGGCAGGTTCTGGAGCGGCAAGGCTCCAGAGTCAAGCTGGTGCTTGGTGACCAGTGCTGGAGATGCCATCGCCCCCACCCAGGCAAGGAAGCCAGGCGGTATCAGATTGAAGAGGCCCGCGAATTCTTGCTGCGGGCAGGAGTCAGCTTATGAGTTGCATGCGTTACAAAGGCTATGCTGCCCGAATCGAATACGATGATCGCGATGATATTTTCGTCGGTCGCGTGCTTGGCATGCGCGACATCATCAGTTTTCATGCGAGTTCGGTCCCCGAGCTGCATGAGGCCTTCAGTGAAGCGCTCGAAGACTACCTCGCCGACTGCGCGGAGCAGGGCATCACGCCGGAAAAGCCGGCATCGGGCAAGGTCATGTTGCGTATCCGGCCGGAAGTTCACGCCGCTGCCAGTATTGCTGCCCGCGCGGCAGGCAAAAGCTTGAATCAGTGGGCGGATGAAGTGTTCGAGCAGGCGGCTTTCGCTTGATCGAACACTTCTTCTTTCAATCTTCTGATCACTCGTGGCAGGCTCTACCGCGCTTAATTGGCCGGTCATCGAGTACACAATGCCTTTTTCCAACGGTTTTCTCCTCAGCCTGTCCCTGTGCCTCGATATCGGTATTGCCAATATCGCCATGATCACCCTGGCCATGCAGCGTGGTTTTCTGCAGGGCTTCTGGCTTGGCCTGGGGACGTGCGTAGGTGACCTGGTCTATGCCATCGCGGCGCTGGCCGGCATGACCGTGTTGTTGCAGTTTGAAAGCGTGCGCTGGGCGCTATGGCTTGGCGGCTCGGCCTTGCTCGTGTGGTTCGCGCTGAAGATGCTGCTGGCGGCCTGGCGCGGCGGGCATATGGAAGCGCGCAGCGAGGTGGTCGTGGAGTCGGCCTGGCGCGAGTTCTTGCGCGGCATCTTCCTGGCCATGTCGTCACCTACCGCCATTTTGTGGTTCGCCGCCGTGGGCGGCGTGCTGATTTCCCGCTCGGGCGGTGGCAGCTTGCTTGATGCGGGCTTATTCCTGGGCGGTTTTTTCGCCGCCGGGCTGGTCTGGTGCCTGAGCCTGTGTGGCATTGCCAGCCATGGCGGGCGCTTGCTTGGCGATCGTCTGCTGACCTGGTCCTACCTGCTGTCGGCGGCGATTTTCTGTTATTTCGCGGTGTATGTGATCGTTTCGGGTTACCGTGAATTCATTCTTGCCAGCCCTGGGCTTGGCTGAGGCAACATTTTTTCAACGTGCTGTCGATTCCTGCAGCTACCGTTCGACAAAGAGCTGAAGGGTACAGGCCGTTCTGTACTCGAATGCTCATGAACGATCGGAGGAACAGCCGATGAACACCGCCGCCGAAAACGAAATTCGCCAGCTGATCGACGGCTGGATGCAGGCCGTGCGCGACCGCGACATCCCAAAAATCACCGCCCCTTATGCCGACGACATCGTTGCCTTCGATGCCATTAAGGAGCTGCAATTCAAGGGCAAGGCCGCTTACCAGGCGCATTGGGAAATGTGCATGAATATGTGTACTGGGCCCATGGTGTTTGAGCTCGCCCAACTCACCGTGCAAGCCGACGGCGACCTGGCACTGGCCCACTGGCTCAACCGTTGCGGCCCGGGAGATGACGAAAGCCAGTGCGGCTTCATGCGCGCCACCGTCGGCTATCGCAAGGTCGGCGGCAAGTGGCAGGTTATCCACGAACACTGGTCGGCGCCGTTCGACATGGAAACCCAGAAAGCACTGTTCGATCTCAAACCCTGAGCCGCTATCGCCAAACGCACCTTGCCAATGCCGTGGAGACGACCATGAAATACCTGTGCCTGGTCTATTGTGACGAGGGGCTGCTGCACAGCTTGCCTGACAGCCCGGAAGACGCCGAGTGCATGGCCTACGCCGAGTCGCTGCAAGGCTCCGGGCGCATGCTCGCGGCCGAGGCGTTGAAACCGGTGCAAACCGCCACCACGGTGCGCATGCGGGGTGGGCAGATGAGCCTGACCGATGGCCCGTTCGCCGAAACCAAGGAACAGCTGGCGGGCTTTTACCTGGTCGATGCCCGTGACCTCAACGAGGCCTTGAACATCGCCAAAGGCATCCCCGCCGCGCGAGTCGGCAGCGTTGAAGTAAGGCCAGTGCGCGAACTGCAACCCTGACAGCAACGGAGAACAACAAGAATGAGCCTTGCCCAACCTGCGCAAGCGCAGCACGAGTTGTCCATCAGCCGCCTGATCGACGCCCCACCCGCCAAGGTATTTCGCGCCTGGACCGAGCCCGAGTGGCTGATGCAATGGTGGGGGCCGCACGGCATGACCACCCCGGAGTGCGAAATGCAGCTATGGGTCGGCGGCCTGTTTCGTACCCTGATGCGCGCGCCCGATGGCACCGAGTACCCGACCCAGGGTGTGTTCCTGGAGATCGCCGCGCCACGCCGCTTGGTGTTCACCGACGCCTTTGGGCCCGGCTGGGTGCCTTCGGCCAAGGCCTTCATGACCGCCGTGGTGACCTTTGACGAGGAGCAGGGCAAGACTCGCTACACAGCGCGCGCCTGGCACTGGAACGCCGAGGACAGCCGGGCCCATGAAGAAATGGGCTTTCACCAGGGCTGGGGAGAAAGCCTGGACCGTCTGGTGGAGGTCGTCACCCAGCGGATGCCGGACTGATGACAGCGTTGGCGCAGGTGCGCGCTGAGGTCGAGGCGGTCTACCGGCGTGACTCTCGGCGCATTCTGGCGACGCTCATCCGGCTGCTGGGGGACTTCGATCTGGCTGAAGAGGCCATGCACGATGCTTTCTTCATCGCCGTCGAGCGCTGGCAACGTGACGGCATTCCGCACAACCCGCGGGCGTGGCTGGTTTCAACCGGCCGCTTCAAGGCCATCGACGCGCTGCGCCGGCGTGCACGATTCGACCGTTCGCAGTCGGACCTGATCATGCTCATCGAGGGCCAGGGGCAAGACCCGAGCGAGGAGGAACTGCTGGTGGACGATCGTCTTCGGCTGATCTTCACCTGCTGCCACCCGGCGTTGGCGGCAGATGCGCAGGTGCCGCTGACCCTGCGCGAAGTCTGCGACCTGACCACCGAGCAGATTGCCCGCGCTTTTCTCCAGAGCCCGGCGACCATCGCCCAGCGCATCGTCCGCGCCAAGGCCAAGATCCGCGATGCGCGCATCCCCTACCAGGTGCCGGAACTGCATGAATTGCCCGAACGCCTGGAAAGCGTGTTGCGGGTGATCTACCTGGTGTTCAACGAAGGGTATTCGGCGTCCTCGGGCGAGGCTCTGTTGCAGCAGGATCTGAGCGACGAAGCCATTCGCCTTGGCCGCTTGCTGGTGCAGCTGCTGCCGGATGCGGAGGCGGTGGGCCTGCTGGCGCTGATGCTGTTGCAGGCGTCACGCCAACGCGCGCGCAGTGATGCCGAGGGCAATCTGGTGTTGCTCGACCAGCAGGATCGCAGCCTGTGGGACCGCGCGCAGATCGATGAAGGTTGCGAGCTGGTGCGATTGGCGCTGAGCAGTCGGGCGATTGGTGTTTATACCGTGCAGGCAGCGATTGCGGCGCTGCATGCCGAGGCGGCAAGTGCCGAGGAGACGGACTGGGCGGAGATTGTCGGGCTATATGATGTGCTGCTGAGGCATTGGCCTTCAGCGGTAGTGGCGCTCAATCGGGCGGTGGCGCTGGCCAAGCGGGATGGGCCGCAGGCAGGGTTGCTGGAGGTGGAGGCGATTCTGGCGGCCGGCGACTTGCGCGATTATCACCTGGCGCATGCGGCGCGCGCGGAGCTGCATTTTCAGCTAGGGAATATAGAAGAGGCGCGTGCGTCCTGGCTGCAGGCGCTGGAGCTGACTCGGCAGGAGCCGGAGCGTAGGCATATCGAACGGCGCTTGCTTGAGCTGATGTAGTGGTCCAGCTGGCCTCTTCGCGGGGCAAGCCCGCTCCCACAGAGTTTCACCACTGACCCTGTGGGAGCGGGCTTGCCCGCGAAGAATCCAGCACGATGCTTAACTGGCGACAAAATTCGGCGGCGATACCAGCTCGACGGTCTGCTGCTTGCGCGGCGCCAGAATCTCGGCCTCACCCTCGACCACCAGCTCATCGTTCTGGTTGTAAACATTGGTGGCGATGCGCACCTTGAACTTGGGCAGCTTCTCGAGAATTTCCAGGCGCACGGTCAAGGTGTCGCCGATCTTCACCGGCTTCTGAAAGCTCATCTGCTGGCCCAGATAGATGGTGCCGGGGCCAGGCAGGGTGCAGGCGACCGCAGCGCTGATCAGCGCACCGCTGAACATGCCGTGGGCAATGCGTTCGCGGAACATGCTCTTGGCCGCGAATTCGGCATCCAGGTGCACCGGGTTGTGGTCACCGGACATCGCGGCGAACAGCTGGATGTCGCGTTCTTCCACAGACTTCTTGTACTCGGCCTTCTGGCCGACTTCTAGAGCTTCGTAAGGCGTGTTGGTGACCTGGGTCATTGGCGCTTCCTTGATGGACGGACGAGGCCGCTATCATTCACTGCGGACAGGGCGGCCAAGGGCCAGCGCCTGCTCCAGCCACGCGAGGATATCGGCGCTGACCTCGTCCCGATTGAGTTCGTTGAGCACTTCGTGCCGCGCCTCAGGATAGACGCGCAGCTGTACATGTCGATTGCCGGTCGCGCGCAGGGCGTCGGCCAGATGGGTGAGACGCTTGCCAGCACTCACCGGATCACATTCTCCGCCAATTATCAGCAACGGCAAGTTCGGGTCGATCTGCGCGAGGTTGCGTTTCTGGCTGATCTGCGCAAGACCCTGCAGCAAATCGAGCCACAATTGATTGCTGCAACGAAAGCCGCACAGCGGGTCGTTGACGTACTTGTCGACTTCCTCGGGGCTGCGGCTGAGCCAGTCGAAGGCCGTTCGATTGGGCTTGAAGGACTTGTTGAACGAGCCGAACGACAGCCATTCGATCAGTGCGCTCTTGCCTTGCGGGCCCTGGCGCCAGGCTTCCAGGCGCGCGATCAGGCGCGCTGTGCGGTACAGCGCAGCGGGCTGGAAGTTGGAGCCGCTGAGGATGGCGCCTTGCACGCTGCCACTGTGGTGCATCAGGTAGGCCTGGGCGATGTAGCTGCCCATGCTGTGGCCAAACAGGAACAACGGCGTGCCTGGGAATTGCTGGCCGATGTGCTGGGCCAGCAGGCCGAGGTCGTTGACCACGGCATTCCAGCCATGTTGTCGGGCGAACAGGCCGAGGCTGCCAAGTTCGGCGGTGCGCCCGTGGCCGCGCAGGTCGGGGGCCAGCAGCGCGAAGCCGGCAGCGTTCAGGGCATGGCCCAGGTGCTGGTAGCGCCCGGCATGTTCGGCCATGCCATGCGCCAGCAGCACCACGGCCTTGACCGGCGTGGCTGGCAGCCATTGGTGCACGTACAGGCTGCAATGCTCGCTGGCGGGCAGCCAGAAGGCGTCGTGGGGCATGGCGGGTCCTTTGCGCTAGGGTACGAGCACAGTGTATGCACAAGCGGCTGAATTGCAGGAAGGGCACAAATAAGATTCACAATGTTAATGGCGGCACTTGGCGTATATGCCACCTCGGGCTTACCTGCTAACGTCGGTTGAACGCCTTTTTGCCGTCAGGCAAAGGGATTACAGGCTCAGAGCGGGTTCAGGCAGAGGAACAATAATAAATGCAAGCCGACTTCTGGAATGACAAGCGCCCGGCGGGCGTCCCTTCCTCCATCGATATTCATGCGTACAGCTCGGTCGTCGAGGTGTTCGAGCGCTCCTGCAAGCGCTTCGCCGACCGCCCGGCGTTCAGCAACCTTGGCAAGACCCTGACCTACGCCGAACTCGATCGCTTTTCGGCGGCCTTTGCCGCCTGGCTGCAGCAGCACACCGACCTGGTGCCGGGCGACCGCATCGCCGTGCAGATGCCCAACGTGCTGCAGTACCCCATCGCGGTGTTCGGCGCCCTGCGCGCCGGGCTGATCGTGGTCAACACCAACCCGTTGTACACCGAGCGCGAAATGCGCCACCAGTTCAAGGACGCCGGCGCCCGGGCCCTGGTGTACTTGAACATGTTCGGCAAACGGGTGCAGGAGGTGCTGCCGGATACCGGCATCGAGTACCTGATCGAGGCCAGGATGGGCGACCTGCTGCCCGCGGCCAAGGGCTGGCTGATCAACACCGTGGTCGACAAGGTGAAGAAGATGGTCCCGGCCTACCAGTTGCCGCAGGCCATATCGTTCAAGCAGGTGCTGCGCGAGGGCAGGTCACTGAGCCACAAACCGGTGCCACTCAGCCTCGACGACATCGCCGTGCTGCAATACACCGGCGGCACCACCGGGCTGGCCAAGGGCGCGATGCTCACCCACGGCAACCTGGTCGCCAACATGCTGCAGGTGCTGGCGTGCTTCTCGCAGCATGGCCCGGACGGGCAGAAGCTGATCAAGGAAGGCCAGGAGGTGATGATCGCGCCGCTGCCGCTCTACCACATCTATGCATTCACCGCGAACTGCATGTGCATGATGGTCACCGGCAATCACAACGTGCTGATCACCAACCCACGCGACATCCCAGGCTTCATCAAGGAGCTGGGCAAGTGGCGGTTCTCGGCATTGCTGGGACTGAACACGCTGTTCGTGGCGCTGATGGATCACCCCGGTTTCCGCCAGCTGGACTTCTCCGCGCTCAAGGTCACCAACTCGGGCGGCACGGCGCTGGTCAAGGCTACCGCCGAACGCTGGGAAAGCCTCACGGGCTGTCGCATCGTCGAAGGCTACGGGCTGACCGAAACTTCGCCGGTCGCCAGCACCAATCCCTACGGTCAGCTGGCCCGCCTCGGAACGGTGGGCATACCGGTGGCGGACACCGCCTTCAAGGTAATCGACGATGAGGGCAATGAACAGCCGCTGGGCGAGCGGGGCGAGCTGTGCATCAAGGGCCCGCAGGTGATGAAGGGCTACTGGCAGCAACCCGAGGCCACCGCGCAGGCGCTGGATGCCGAGGGCTGGTTCAAGACGGGCGACATCGCGGTGATCGACCCGGACGGCTTCACCCGCATTGTCGATCGCAAGAAGGACATGATCATCGTTTCGGGTTTCAACGTGTACCCCAACGAAATCGAGGACGTGATCATGGGCCACCCGCAGGTGGCCAACTGCGCCGCCATCGGCGTGCCGGACGAGCGTTCGGGCGAGGCGGTGAAGTTGTTCGTGGTGGCGCGTGAAGGCGGGCTTGATGTCGATGAGCTGAAGGCCTACTGCAAGGCCAATTTCACTGGCTACAAGGTGCCCAAGCACATCGTGGTGCGTGAGTCGTTGCCGATGACCCCCGTGGGCAAGATTTTGCGGCGTGAACTGCGCGATATCGCTTGATTGCATCGTACTAACTTGTGGGAGCGGGCTTGCCCCGCGAAGAGGCCAGGCAGGATATCCCTATCGCCTGATATGGCCTCTTCGCGGGGCAAGCCCGCTCCCACATGTATATCCGGTCGCTCTGGGGCAATGTTTCTGTCCCAACTTGCGACATTTTGGATAAATACTCTAAAAATGACTTGTATATTTCATTGAGTCATTTTTATGACCATGAGGCCTAATTTGGCCTCTAGGCGACCCTCTACAAAGCTGTTACGCTCGGCCCGCTTTCAGATGATACGGTTTGCAACGAACCGCCATCTCATATCAATAATAAACGCATAGACGCGTGAATCGAACTTCGCTGTTGCTGAAGGAGTGGGCTTCCATGATCGACCATTTTTGGAAGGATAAATACCCAGCCGGGATTACGGCGGAAATCAATCCTGACGAATTCCCAAATATCCAGGCGGTACTCAAGCAATCCTGCCAACGCTTTGCCGATAAACCGGCCTTTAGCAACCTGGGTAAGACCATCACCTATGGCGAGTTGTATGCCCTGTCGGGCGCCTTCGCGGCCTGGCTGCAGCAGCATACCGACCTCAAGCCGGGTGATCGCATTGCCGTCCAGCTGCCGAATGTCCTGCAGTACCCGGTAGCCGTGTTCGGCGCCATGCGCGCCGGCCTGATCGTGGTCAACACCAACCCGCTGTACACCGCACGGGAGATGGAGCACCAGTTCAACGACTCCGGCGCCAAAGCCCTGGTGTGCCTGGCCAACATGGCGCACCTGGCCGAGAAGGTGGTGCCCAAGACCCAGGTCAAGCATGTCATCGTCACCGAAGTGGCCGACCTGCTGCCACCGCTCAAGCGCCTGTTGATCAACAGTGTGATCAAGTACGTGAAGAAGATGGTGCCGGCCTACAGCCTGCCGAACGCCGTGCGCTTCAACGATGCGCTGGCACAGGGCAAGGGCCAGCCGGTCACCGAAGCCAACCCGCAAGCCAATGATGTGGCCGTGCTGCAATACACCGGCGGCACCACCGGCGTGGCCAAGGGCGCGATGCTGACCCACCGCAACCTGGTGGCCAACATGCTGCAGTGCCGCGCACTGATGGGCGCCAACCTGCAGGAAGGCTGCGAGATCCTCATCACCCCGCTGCCGCTGTACCACATCTATGCCTTTACCTTCCATTGCATGGCGATGATGCTTATCGGCAACCACAACGTGCTGATCAGCAACCCGCGCGACTTGCCGGCGATGGTCAAGGAACTGGGCAAGTGGAAGTTCAGCGGCTTCGTCGGCCTCAACACCCTGTTCGTTGCCCTGTGCAACAACGAGGCGTTCCGTGCCCTGGACTTCTCGGCGCTGAAAATAACCCTGTCCGGTGGCATGGCCCTGCAACTGAGCGTGGCCGAGCGCTGGAAGACCGTGACCGGTTGCGCCATCTGCGAAGGCTACGGCATGACCGAGACCAGCCCGGTGGCGGCGGTCAACCCGGCCGAAGCCAACCAGGTCGGCACCATCGGCATTCCGGTGCCATCGACCCTGTGCAAAATCATCGACGACAGCGGCAACGAGCTGCCGCTGGGCGAAGTGGGCGAGTTGTGCGTCAAGGGCCCGCAGGTGATGAAGGGCTACTGGCAGCGCGAAGACGCCACCCATGAGATCCTCGACAGCGAAGGCTGGCTGAAGACCGGTGACATCGCCCTGATTCAGCCGGACGGCTACATGCGCATCGTCGACCGCAAGAAGGACATGATCCTGGTCTCGGGCTTCAACGTGTACCCCAACGAGCTGGAAGATGTGCTGGCGGCTCTGCCAGGCGTGCTGCAATGCGCGGCGATTGGCGTGCCGGACGAGAAGTCGGGTGAGCTGATCAAGGTGTTCATCGTGGTCAAGCCGGGCATGACCCTGACCAAGGAGCAGGTGATGGAGCACATGCGTGCCAACGTCACCGGCTACAAGGTGCCGCGCTACATCGAGTTCCGCGATGCGTTGCCGACGACCAATGTGGGCAAGATCCTGCGTCGTGAGTTGCGTGATGAAGAGCTGAAGAAGCAGGGGCTGAAGAAGATCGCTTGATCTTATTGGCTTTGCTGGCCTCTTCGCGGGGCAAGCCCGCTCCCACAAGTATGGGGTGAACCACTTGTGGGAGCGGGCTTGCCCCGCGAAAGGGCCAGTGAATTCAGCGAAGTTTTTCCAGCATCTGGTAGTACCACATCCCCGCCGCCAACAGCGGATTCCCCAGCAAGTCCCCCATCGGCACCTTGATGTGCTTGCACCCCGCAAAGGTATCGAACTTCTCCAGCGTCCCGGTCAGCGCCTCGGCCATGATCTCGCCCATGATATGGCTGGTGGCGATGCCATGCCCCGAATAGCCCTGGCAGTACCAGACGTTATCCGACAGTTTGCCCAGCTGCGGAATGCGGTTGACCACGATGCCCATGGCACAGCTCCACTGGAACTCGATCGGCACGCCCTTGAGCGCCGGGAAGGTGCGCTCGATGCAGGGGCGCAATTCGCCAGCGATATCTCGCGAATCCTTGCCTGAATAGTTGGCGCCGCCACCGAACAGCAAACGCTTGTCGGCGGTGAGGCGGTAATAGTCGAGGACGAAGCGGCAGTCGTAAACCGCCAGGTCTTGAGGGTTGATCTGATCAGCCAGTTCCCCCAGCGGCGCGGTGGTAACGATGCCGCCCATGGCGGGGAAGATCTTGCCCTTGAGCTGACGCTTTTCCAGCTTGTGGTAGACGTCGCCGGCCAGCATGACCTGGCGTGCCTCGACACGGCCATGGGCCGTCACCACGGCTGGGCGCGGGCCGTGGACGATATCCAGTACCTCTGAGTTCTCGAAGATCAAAGCCCCTAGCGCTTGGGCGGCACGCGCCTCGCCCAGGCACAGGTTCAGCGGGTGCAGGTGCAGGTTGCGCAGGTTCTTCAGCGCGCCGAGATACAGCGGGCTCTGCAGGTGCTCGGCAACGGCAGTGCGATCGAGCATTTGCACCTGCTCGCCCATGCCGCGACGTTGCGCTTCAGCCTCGAAGCCGCGCAACTCATCCAGGTGCGACGGTTTCATCGCCGCATGCAAATGGCCGCGCTTGAGGTCGCAGTCGATGCCGTAACGCGCGACCCGCTGCTCGATGATCTGGTGCCCGCGCCAGCGCAGGTGCCAGATGAAGTCGTCGACCTCGCTGCCCAGGCGGTCGCGCATCTGCGTGCGCATGGCTTCGTCGCCCGACAGGCTGCCGGTGACCTGGCCGCCATTGCGGCCACTGGCGCCCCAGCCGATGCGGTTGGTTTCGACGATTGCCACCTTGAGCCCACGCTCGGCCAACTCCACGGCCGTAGCCACGCCGGTGAAGCCGCCGCCGATGATCGCCACGTCGACCTGCACGGTGCCCTTGAGCTGCGGGTACTGCGTGGGGTCGTTGAGGGTGGCGCTGTAGTAGGACGGCGCACGCTGGGCCGGGCCGTTGTTCACTGCTGCGTTCATGGGTGTTCCTTGTTCTGAATGGGTGAGGCTCAGGCCTGGTGCAGGTACCAGCGCCAGTCCTGTTCGCTGACTTCGGCCATGAACTGGCGGTACTCGGCGCGCTTGACCTTCAGGTACACCCCGAGGAAGTCAGCGCCGAGCGCTTCGCGCGCCCACTGCGAACGCTCCAGGGCGTCGAGGGCGGTCAGCCAGTCGGTCGGCAGGTGTTCGGTGGCCTGGGCGTAGCCATTGCCTTCGACCGGTGCACCGGGGTCGAGCTGCTCGCGGATACCGCGGTGGCTTGCGGCGAGAATGGCGGCTGCGGCCAGATAAGGGTTGGCGTCGGCGCCGCAGATACGGTGCTCGACATGCCGGCTATTGGCCGGCCCACCCGGTACGCGCAGGCTGACAGTGCGGTTGTCGACGCCCCAGGTCGGGGCCAGCGGTGCATAGCTGTTGGCCTGGAAGCGGCGGAACGAGTTGGCGTTGGGGCAGAACAGCAGCAGCGAGTCGCGCAGGTGGCGCAGCATGCCTGCCACCGCCTGGCGCAGCAGTGGGGTGCCGGCCTTGTCTTCACTGGCGAACAGGTTGTTACCGGCGCTGTCGGCCAGGCTCAGGTGCATGTGCATGCCGGTGCCGGCCAGTTGCGCGAAGGGCTTGGCCATGAAGCACGCCTGCATGCCGTGGGCATGCGCCACGCCTTTGACCAGGCGCTTGTAGCGCACGGCCTGGTCCATGGCTTGCAGAGCATCGCCATGTTCCAGGGTGATCTCTACCTGGCCGGGGGCGTACTCGGAGATCGCCGTGCGCGCCGGGATACCCTGCGCTTTGCAGGCGGCATACAGGTCGGCGAGGAACGGTTCGATCTGCTCCAGTTCGCGCAGGCCGTACACCTGAGTGCTGCGCGGGCGGCCGCCGTCGTTGTCCAGTGCCGGTTGCGGTCGGCCCTGGGCGTCTCGCTGCTGATCCAACAGGTAGAACTCCAGCTCACAGGCCATCACCGGGTGATAGCCGTCGGCCTTGAGCGCCTCGATGGTGCGCAGCAGGACATGGCGTGGGTCGGCGACGCTGGCCGGCAGGCCTTCGCTGGGGTGCATGCTGACCTGCACGGCGGCGGTCGGCACTCGCCGCCAGGGCAGGCGCACCAGGCTGCCTTCCAGGGGGTAGGCACGGCAGTCGATGTCGCCGACGTCCCACACCAGGCCGGAGTTTTCCACGTCATCGCCATTGAGGGTCAGGCCAAGAATGGTGCTCGGCAGCGGGCGGCCGCTCTGGTACACCGCCAGCAGTTCGTCGCGGTGCAGCAGCTTGCCGCGCGGCACGCCGTTGGCGTCGAGGATGAACAGTTCAAACAGCTCGATATCGGGATTTTCAGCGAGAAAACGGCTGGCGTGCTCTACAGGTGCAAAGTGCATGATGGATTCGCTCGTGGGCGCACAGGACCACCGCGCAAGGGCGGTCCAGCTGAGTCAATCGGCCGGAGGCGGCCGGGTCTGGTCAGAGATGCGTGAGCGACGTATCCGGTGGGCGCGCATGGCGGCAGTGCCACAACGCCCAGAAGGCGAGGATCACATGCACCAGCGGATTTTCGCCAGCGCAGGTCCTGGCCTTCGCTAGCGAAGGGCGGGGCAGCGGCGGGGCGATGGGCTGGGCGGGGGTCATGCCTTTGATACTCACATGCCGATTAAGGTTGATTAAAGCAGTGAATGGCAACCTTTACATCGGGTGTGACTAAACATTCTCGGGGTCTCCTTCGGCCTCTTCGCGGGGCAAGCCCGCTCCCACAGAGGCCAGTTCAGACAGCAAAGAACCCTCGAATCTGCGACAATCGCGCATCCTTCGAATGCCGATCATGAAAAAGCAGGCTCACCTGCATCACTAAAAAGCCCCATGACTGACCACGCCATCGACAAACTGCTGCAAAACCTCGACCACGCCATGATCGCCGACCGCCATCGCCTGCGGCGGCAACTGCATGAGCTGCGCAAACGCCCCGACGAGGCCAAGCTGGCGCAGTGGGTGGAGAAGGTCCAGGCGTCCTGCGCCCAGGTCACCGCACGCCAGCAGAGCGTGCCGCTTGTTCGCTACGACGACAGCCTGCCGATTGCCGCCAAGCGCGACGAGATCAAGAAGGCCCTGGCAGAAAACCAGGTCCTGGTCATCGCCGGCGAAACCGGCTCGGGCAAGACCACCCAGCTGCCGAAGATCTGCCTGGAACTGGGGCGCGGCAGCCACGGCCTGATCGCCCACACCCAACCGCGTCGTATCGCCGCCCGCAGCGTTGCGGCGCGGGTCGCCGAAGAGCTGGGCACGCCGCTGGGCGCTCTGGTCGGATATCAGGTGCGCTTCGAGGACCAGAGCGACAGCAATACCTTGGTCAAGCTGATGACCGACGGCATCCTGCTGGCCGAAACCCAGCATGACCGGTTTCTCGAGCGCTACGACACGATCATCGTCGACGAAGCCCACGAGCGCAGCCTGAACATCGATTTCCTGCTCGGCTACCTCAAGACCCTGCTGCACCGTCGCCCGGACCTGAAGCTGATCATCACCTCGGCGACCATCGACCTCGAGCGCTTCTCCCAGCACTTCGATGGCGCGCCGATCATCGAGGTGTCCGGGCGCACCTACCCGGTGGACACCTGGTACCGCCCGCTGACCAGCGAGCAGGACGAAGAGGGGAATCAGGTCGAGGAAGACCTCACCGTCGACCAGGCCATTCTTGCCACCCTCGACGAGATCGCCCACCACGAGCGCAGCGAGGGCAAGGGCCCCGGCGACGTGCTGGTGTTCCTGCCTGGGGAGCGGGAGATTCGCGATGCCGCCGAGATCCTGCGCAAGGCGCAATTGCGCCATACCGAGATCTTGCCGTTGTACGCGCGGCTGTCACCGGCCGAGCAGCAGCGCATCTTCCAGTCGCACAGCGGGCGCCGCGTGGTGCTGGCGACCAACGTCGCGGAAACCTCGCTGACTGTGCCCGGCATCCGTTATGTGATCGATACCGGCACTGCGCGCATCAGCCGCTACAGCTACCGCGCCAAGGTCCAGCGCCTGCCGATCGAAGCCGTCTCCCAGGCCAGCGCCAACCAGCGTAAAGGCCGTTGCGGGCGGGTCGAACCGGGCATCTGCATTCGCTTGTACAGCGAAGAGGATTTCAATGGTCGGCCGGCATTCACCGACCCCGAGATTCTGCGCACCAACCTGGCGGCGGTGATCCTGCAGATGCTGCACCTGCGCCTGGGTGCCATCGATGCCTTCCCGTTCATCGAGCCGCCGGATGGCAAGGCCATCAGCGATGGCTTCAACCTGTTGCAGGAGCTGTCGGCGGTCAACCGCGAGAACCAGCTGACGCCGTTGGGCCGCCAACTGGCGCGCTTGCCGATCGACCCGCGGCTGGGCCGCATGCTGCTCGAAGGCGCCCGTCAGGGCAGCTTGCAAGAGGTGCTGATCGTCACCAGTGCGCTGTCGGTGCAGGACCCGCGCGAGCGCCCGCCGGAGCGTCAGCAGGCTGCGGACCAGGCGCATGCCCAGTGGAAGGACGTCGATTCCGACTTCGCTGCCCTGGTCAACCTCTGGCGCGGCTTCGAGGAGCAGCGCCAGGCGCTGACCGCCAACCCGCTGCGCAACTGGTGCCGCAAGAACTTCCTGAATTACTTGCGCCTGCGCGAATGGCGCGATGCCCATCGCCAGCTGGCGCTGATCTGCCGTGACCTGCAGCTGACGGTGAACAAGGAACCGTCCGACTACCAGAAGATGCACAAGGCCATCCTCAGCGGCCTGCTCAGCCAGATCGGCCACAAGACCGAGGAGGGCGATTACCAAGGTGCCCGCCAGCGGCGATTCTGGGTCCATCCGTCTTCGGGCCTTGGCCGCAAGCGCCCGCAGTGGGTGATGGCCGCCGAACTGGTCGAGACCACCAAGCTGTATGCGCGCATGGTCGCCAAGATCGAGCCTGACTGGATCGAGCCGCTGGCGACCCACCTGATCAAGAAGAACCACTTTGAACCGCACTGGGAGAAGAAGCGCGGGCAGGTGGTTGCCTACGAGCAGATCACCCTGTACGGCCTGATCCTGGTCGGCCGCCGCCCGGTGCATTACGGCCCGATAGACCCGGTCACCTCGCGTGAATTGTTCATCCGCGAGGGGCTGGTCGGTGGCGAAATCCAGTCGCGGGCCAAGTGCCTGGCGGCCAACAAGCGTCTGCTCGAAGAGCTCGACGAACTGGAAGCCAAGGCCCGCCGGCGCGACATCCTCGCCGATGAGGAAACCCTGTACGCCTTCTATGAAGCCCGCCTGCCGGCGGAGATCCATCAGACCGCAACCTTCGACAGCTGGTACCGCATGGGCAGCCAGAAGGACGCCAGCCTGCTGATCATGCGCGAGGAAGACGTGCTGGCCCGTGAGGCCAGTGAAGTCACCGCCGCACAATACCCGGACAGCCTGCAGGTGGGCGAGCTGCGCCTGCCGCTGAGCTATCACTTCGAGCCGGGCCACCCGCGTGACGGCGTCACCGTGCGGGTGCCTGCGCCGCTGTTGCCGAGCCTGCCGGGCGAGCGCCTGGAGTGGCTGGTGCCGGGCCTGATCGAAGCCAAGTGCGTAGCCCTGGTGCGCAACTTGCCCAAGGCGCTGCGCAAGAACTTCGTGCCGGTGCCGGATTTCGTCAAAGCTTCGCTTTCACGCATGACCTTCGGCCAAGGCGCATTGCCCCAGGCCTTGGGCCAGGAGCTGCTGCGCATGACTGGGGCGCGGGTGTCCGACGAAGCCTGGGCCGAGTCGATCAGCCAGGTCGAAGGCCATCTGCGCATGAACATCGAAGTGGTCGATGGGCAGGGCAAGTTCCTTGGCGAGGGCCGTGACCTGGCCGAGTTGACCGCACGTTTCGCCGCCGCCAGCCAGGCGGCGCTGGCGGTGCCGCGCAGCGACAAAAGCGAGCAGCCGGTACAGGCCAAGGCCTTCAGCGAAGTGAAGCAGACCGCTCAGCAGAAGATCGCTGGACTTTCGATGACGGTGTACCCGGCGCTTGTGGAAGAGAGCGGCAGCGTGCGCGAAGGGCGTTTTTCGACTCAAGCTGAAGCCGAATTCCAGCATCGCCGCGCCTTGCAGCGCTTGTTGCTGCAGCAGTTGGCGGAACCGGCCAAGTTCCTCCGTGGCAAGCTGCCGGGGCTGACCGAACTGGGCTTGCTGTACCGCGAACTGGGCCGGGTCGAGGCGCTGGTCGAGGACATCCTGCTGGCCAGCCTGGACAGTTGCATTCTTGAAGGCGAGGCCACGCTGCCGCGTGATGGTGCCGCTTTGGCCGGGCTGGCCGAGCGCAAGCGTGGCAGCTGGGCCGAGCATGCCGAGCGCTTAGCCCGCCAAACCTTGGAAGTGCTGAAGCTTTGGCACGGCCTGCAGAAGCGCTTCAAGGGCAAGATCGACCTGAGCCAGGCGGTCGCACTGAACGACATCAAGCAACAGCTGGCCAACCTGGTTTATCCCGGCTTCGTGCGCGAGACGCCAGCGGCCTGGTTCAAGGAATTGCCGCGCTACCTCAAGGCCATCGAGTTACGCCTCGAGAAGCTCGGCAGCCAGGTGCAGAAGGACCGGGTATGGAGCGGTGAACTGAGCAATCTCTGGGCGCAGTACAAGGCCCGAGCCGACAAGCATGCCCAGGAGGGCAAGCGTGACGAGCAGCTGACACTGTACCGCTGGTTGCTGGAAGAATACCGAGTGTCGTTGTTTGCCCAGCAGTTGGGCACCAAAGTGCCGATTTCTGACAAACGTCTCAACAAACAGTGGTCGCAGGTGGAAGCCTAAGCCCCAGAAGATGTGGCAATATTGATGGAATTTGGGGCCGCCTCGCGGCCCATCGCGGATGAATCCGCTCCTACTGTCCTGTAGGAGCGGATTCATCCGCGATCGAGGGCGCAGCCCTCGCCCGTAAACTGGCACTAAAGTGCAATTATCCTGTCATGTTTCCAGCCAGCGCCCCGTGGCGATGGCCTTTGACCAGAGGAACGACCGTGCATAACGTCGTAATCAGCGGCACCGGCCTGTACACCCCGGCCCAGAGCATTTCCAACGAAGAACTGGTGGCATCCTTCAATACCTGGTCGAAGCAGTTCAACCTCGACAACGCCGACGCCATCGAGCGCGGTGAAGTCGAGGCGGCGCCCGAGTCCTCCGTGGCGTTCATCGAAAAGGCCTCGGGCATCAAGAGCCGCTTCGTCATGGACAAGGCCGGCATTCTCGACCCGCAGCGCATGAAACCGCGCTTGCCGGAGCGCTCCAACGACGAACAATCGATC
Organism: Pseudomonas sp. NPDC089752; assembly: GCF_044748725.1. Taxonomy (NCBI): domain Bacteria; kingdom Pseudomonadati; phylum Pseudomonadota; class Gammaproteobacteria; order Pseudomonadales; family Pseudomonadaceae; genus Pseudomonas; species Pseudomonas sp. NPDC089752. Next base: position 310,490 of record NZ_JBIVGP010000002.1, on the reverse strand, counting down.
CTCTGCGAAATGGGCGTTGCCGCGGCGCGCCAAGCGCTGGAACGCGCGGGCCGCACGCCAGCCGATGTCGATGGGGTGATCGTCGCCTGCTCGAACCTGCAGCGCCCCTACCCGGCGATTGCCATCGAAGTACAGAACGCGCTGGGCATCCAGGGTTTTGCCTTCGACATGAACGTGGCCTGCTCGTCGGCCACCTTCGGCATCCAGACCGCCGCCAACAGCGTGCAACTGGGCCAGGCCCGCGCACTGCTGGTGGTCAGCCCGGAAATCTGCACCGGGCACCTGAACTTCCGCGATCGCGACAGCCACTTCATCTTCGGTGACGCGGCCACTGCCGTGCTGGTCGAGCGTGCCGACCTGGCTACTTCGGCGCACCAGTTCGACATCCTCGGCACCAAGCTGCAGACCGCGTTCTCCAACAACATCCGCAACAACTTCGGCTTCCTCAACCGCACGGCTGAAGAGGGTGAAGGGGCGCGCGACAAACTGTTCGTGCAGGAAGGGCGCAAGGTGTTCAAGGAAGTCTGCCCGATGGTCGCCGAGCTGATCGGCAAACACTTGGCCGAGAACGACCTGCAGCCGTCCGACGTCAAGCGCTTCTGGCTGCACCAGGCCAACCTGAGCATGAACCAACTGATCGTCAAGAAGTTGCTGGGGCGTGAAGTGGCCGAGGAAGATGCACCGGTGATTCTCGACCGTTATGCCAACACCAGTTCGGCAGGGTCGGTGATCGCGTTCCACCTGTACCAGGATGATCTGGCCAAAGGTTCGCTGGGCGTGCTGAGTTCGTTTGGCGCGGGGTATTCGATTGGTAGCGTGATTCTGCGTAAGCGCTGAATTTGGTAGGGGCTGTACCGGCCTCTTCGCGGGGCAAGCCCGCTCCCACAGGTACACCACAGTTCTAGAAACTTTTGGTGTACCTGTGGGAGCGGGCTTGCCCCGCGAAGAGGCCAGCGCATTTTCAGCAGGCAAAAAAAAACGGAAAGCACCGGATGGGGTCGGTGCTTCCCGCCTCAATAACGCAAGGGAGCTACAGCTTAGAACTTGGCTTCCAGATCAACCTGCAGCGTGTCTACATCAGCATTGCTGTTCGGCAATTGCGACAGGTCGGTCTTGGCCATCAGGTAGGCAGCACCCAGCGAGAAGTTCTTGTCGATTTCGTAACCGACCTTGAACTTGTGGCCACGCGAACCGGTGAAGCCGTTACCGAAGTCAGAGTCGGTGAACAGGCTGACCACGGCGTTACGCTGCACATCGCGGTAGTTGTAGTCCAGGCTCCAGGCGCCGACCTTGGTCTTCAGACCGGCCAGCCAGGCCTGGTCTTCGCCGTCGGTGCTCTCGGTGTTCTTCACGTATTGGCCGTAGGCCGACAGTGGGATGGCAAAGCCGGTGAAGTCCAGCTGACCGAAGCCTTCCACCAGGTTGAACTCGTTGGTGGTGTTGCCGAACGACTGCAGAATGGCGGCTTCCTTGTCGTTGTCGTAGCCGTAGATGCTCGCACCCACGGTGACCTTGAGCGCGTCGACCGGCGCGAACTTGGTGCCCAACTGCGCGTGGTAGACCTGGGCGTCATGCTTGTACTGCACGCCGTCGCCGTCCACGTTGTCCTTGAGGGTGTACTGGCCTGCGCTGGCGAACACCTCGGCACCGCCAAGGTCAGCCTTGTAGGTGGCGGCTACGCCTTCCGGGTTGATGTCGCTGTCCCAGATGATGTCGCCCATGCTCACCCAAGGCTGCTGCATCTTGCCGCCGATCAGGTGCAGGTTGGGGATGGCGGTCGGGTGCCAGTCCAGGTAGGCCAGGTCGACCCACAGCGACTTCTTGTCGAAGTAGTTGTCGAAGCTCTGGTTGGTCGAACGGCGGTCGGCGCTGCTGCCGGTGGCGATACGCACGCCTGCGTCGACTTGCGGGTTGATCTCGCTGTAGAAGCCGACGCGGGCACGCACGCGCTGACGGTCCTGGTTGCCGCTGCTGCTGTTTGGATCGTCGACGTTGACGTCTTCGTAACGCAGGCGCACATCACCCTTGATCTGGGTCTTGGCGGCCCATGCCACTTTCTGTTCGAAGGAGCTCATACGTTCGGACTGAGCTTTCTGGTCGGCCTTTTCCTTGGTTTCTTTTGCCAGGTCGCCTTGCAGTTCGTTGTACTGCGCCTGGTTGATCGAGCCGTTGGCGCGGAGCATTTCGAGCAGCTTGGCGTCGACAGCAGCACTGGCCGGAGTACTCAGAGCCAGCATCATGCCGGTAAGGCTCACTCCGGTAAGTGTAGAAACAAGACGCATAAGGTTCTCCCTACTGAAAAATATTGGGGAGGCTCAGCGCCCGCCCCCATGTTGGCATGTCTTCGGAAAGGGCCTGAATAGACAGGTTCTGGGGTTCCGAAAAACAGGCGCCAGTATTGCGGGGGCGAATGACAGAATAATGTCTAATTAGTGGCACTGCGGTTAAGTAATTGAGAATAAAAGGATCAGGCAGGCATTCGTCATTTGAGTGGGCGACGGTTGTTGCCTGATACTGATGCCTTCGAAAAGCGAGTCGAAAACGTGACCAGCCTCTACAGCCTTGCCCACCTGCGTGATCTGCCTGCGGCGACCTGGGACGCCCTGGTGCCTGCCGGCCAGCCGTTCCTGCGCCATGCCTTTCTCAGCGCCATGGAGGACAGCGGCAGCGTCGCCCCGGCCACCGGCTGGGCGGCCGAGCACCTGGTGCTGGAGCGCGATGGGCAGGTGCGGGCGTTGTTGCCGGCGTACCGCAAGTGGCATTCCTACGGCGAGTACGTGTTCGACCACGGCTGGGCCGACGCCTGCGAGCGCGCCGGCATCGCCTATTACCCCAAGCTGCTGGGCGCCGTGCCGTTCAGCCCGGTCAGCGGTCCACGCCTGCTTACGGCCGACCCGGCCGATGGACTACTGGTGCTCCAGGCCTTGCCCGAATACCTGAGCAAAGCCGGGCTTTCCGGGGCGCACATCAACTTCACCGACCCGCAACTGGACAGCCAGCTGGCCGGGCTGCCGGGCTGGATGGAGCGTCTGGGTTGCCAGTACCACTGGCACAATCGTGGCTATCGGGACTTCCAGGACTTTCTCGACAGCCTGAGCTCGCGCAAGCGCAAGCAGATGCGCAAGGAGCGCGAGCAAGTGGCGGGGCAGGGCATCGACTTCCGTTGGTACCGGGGCGATGAGCTGGATGAGACGCAGTGGGATTTCGTCTACCTGTGTTACGCCAATACCTACGCCGTGCGCAGGCGCTCGCCGTACCTCACCCGCGAATTTTTCAGCCTGCTGGCTGAGCGCATGCCCGAAGCGCTGCGGGTGGTGATGGCCCGTCAGGGTGGGCGAGATGTCGCCATGGCCCTGAGCCTGGTGGGCGGCGACAGCCTGTTCGGCCGTTACTGGGGTTGCCTGGACGAATTCGACCGGCTGCACTTCGAGACCTGCTTCTACCAGGGCATGGACTTTGCCATTGCCGAAGGCTTGCAGCGTTTCGATGCCGGTGCGCAAGGTGAGCACAAACTGATTCGTGGTTTCGAACCGGTGCTGACGCGGTCATGGCATTACCTGTTGCACCCCGGCCTGCGGCGGGCGGTAGAGGATTTTCTACGCCAGGAGCGGGCCGGGGTGCAAGGTTATGCCGAGCAGGCGCGGGAGATGCTGCCCTACCGTCGTGAGTGACGGCGGGTTCAGGCTTTGCGCGGGTTGAGGATCAGTAAGGTCAGCACTCCCGCGACAATCCCCCAGAAGGCCGAACCGATTGAAAACAGCGTGAACCCTGAGGCCGTGACCATGAAGGTGATCAACGCCGCTTCACGCTCACGCGCCTCGCCCATGGCCACGGTCAGGCCGTTCATGATCGAGCCGAACAGCGCCAGTGCCGCAATCGACAGCACCAACTCCTTCGGCAGCGCGGCGAACAGCGCCGCCAAGGTGGCACCGAACACGCCGGCAATGCCGTAGAAGATTCCGCACCACACGGCAGCGGTGTAACGCTTGCTCGGGTCCTCATGGGCATGAGGTCCCGTGCAGATCGCCGCGCTGATGGCTGCCAGGTTCACCCCATGGGAGCCGAACGGTGCCAGCAACAGCGAGGCAAAGCCGGTCGCCGAGATCAGCGGTGAGGCCGGCACCTGGTAGCCGTCGGCGCGCAACACGGCAACGCCCGGCATGTTCTGCGAGGTCATCGCCACCACAAACAGCGGGATGCCGATACTGATGGTCGCGGCCAGCGAGAAGCTTGGCGTGGTCCATACCGGCGTGGCTACCTGCAGAGTGAAGCCGCTGAAGTCCAACAGGCCAAGGGCGCCGGACAGCGCCGTGCCCACCAGCAGTGCAGCCAGCACGCAATAGCGCGGCGACAGGCGCTTGACCAGCAGGTAGCTGAAGAACATGCCCAGCACCAGCAGGGTGCGGTGCTGGGCGGCGACGAAGATTTCGCTGCCGATCTTGAACAGAATGCCGGCCAGCAAGGCCGAGGCCAGGGATGCCGGGATGCGTTTGACCAGGCGCTCGAAGCTGCCGGTAAGGCCACAGACAAGCACCAGCACCGCGCAGGTGACATAGGCACCGATGGCCTCACCGTAGCTGACCCCGCCCAGGCTGGTGATCAGCAGCGCCGCACCTGGCGTGGACCAGGCTACGGTGACCGGGGTGCGATAGCGCAGCGACAAGCCGATGCTGCAGACTGCCATGCCGATCGACAGGGCCCAGATCCACGATGAGATCTGCGCGGTGGTCAAGCCTGCAGCCTGGCCCGCCTGAAACATCAGCACCAGCGAGCTGGTGTAGCCGGTGAGCATGGCGATGAAGCCGGCGACTATCGCCGACGCAGAGGTGTCTGCCAGGGGCCGCAGGCGCGCGGAGGTGGCATCGGTCATGGGGTAGGTCCTTGTCCATGTGTAAGCATTTTTTTCAGACTAACGCGGGCAAGGTTGATCCTTGCCATACAGCAGGCATTGCTTTTAACCGTACAGTCGCCAACTATTGGGCACGATTGCGCAACTGCATGGGAGGGAGGGGCGATGTACAAGGTCTACGGCGATTACCAGTCGGGCAACTGCTACAAGGTCAAGCTGATGTTGAGCTTGCTGGGCCGGCCGTATGAATGGCACCCGGTATACATCCTCAAGGGCGAGACCGAAACGCCCGAGTTCCTGGCCATGAACCCCAACGGCAAGGTGCCGGTGCTCAAGCTGGAAGACGGTACCTGCCTGTGGGAATCCAACGCTATCCTCAATTTCCTCGCCGACGGCAGCGAGTATCTGCCCAGTGAGCCACGCCTGCGAACTCAAGTGCTGCAGTGGCAGTTTTTCGAGCAGTACAGCCATGAGCCGTACATTGCCGTGGCGCGGTTCATACAGTTCTACCTGGGCTTGCCGGACGAGCGTGTGGAGGAATACCGCAAGTTGCACAAGGGCGGCTACAAGGCGCTGAAGGTGATGGAGCGGCAGTTGCAGATGAAGCCGTATCTGGTGGGGGAGCAATACTCGATTGCCGATGTGGCGTTGTATGCGTACACCCATGTGGCGCATCAGGGTGGTTTTGATCTGGCCGACTATCCGGGGGTAAGAGCCTGGCTGGATCGAGTGGCCGCGCATCCTCGGCATGTGCCGATGGTGGATTGAGCCTGCACCGGCCTCTTCGCGGGACAAGCCCGCTCCCACAGTTAGTTTGGTGGAGACTCTGTGGGAGCGGGCTTGCCCCGCGAAGAGGTCGGATCAGACTTATGAGAACCGCTTGTCCAGGTAAGCAATGATGGCCTTGGACTCATACATCCAGATCACCTCGCCGGCCTCCTCGATGCGCAGGCACGGCACCTTCACCCGGCCACCCCCTTCAAGCAGCGCCTGGCGATGCATCGCATCGTTCTTGGCATCACGCAGCGCCACCGGCACGTTCAGGCGGTGCAGGGTGCGGCGGGTTTTCACGCAGAACGGGCAAGCATGGAACTGGTACAGCGCAAGGCCTTTGGCTTCCTGCTCGACACGCGCCTGGGCGGTGGCATCGCGCTTGCGCTTGGCCGGGCGGCTGATCCAGTCGCCGAACACGATGAGCTGGCCGAGGCCGACCCGCAAGGCTTTGACGATCATGGGCAACTCCTGAAAAGAAAAAGCCGACCCTCAGGGCCGGCTCGGGATCACGCGCCGATCACTTGATCAGGCTGAGGAACTCCATGCGGGTCGCGGCGTTGTCACGGAATTCACCGAGCATCACCGAGGTAAGCATGGTCGAGTTCTGTTTCTCTACGCCGCGCATCATCATGCACATGTGCTTGGCTTCAATGACCACTGCAACGCCCGCGGCGCCGGTGACCTGCTGCACGGCGTCGGCGATCTGACGGCTGAGATTTTCCTGGATCTGCAGGCGGCGGGCGTACATGTCGACGATCCGCGCGACCTTCGACAGGCCCAATACCTTGCCCTTGGGCAGATAGGCGACGTGGGCCTTGCCGATGAACGGCAGCATGTGGTGTTCACACATCGAGTACAGCTCGATGTCCCGGACCAGCACCATTTCGCTGTTGTCGGAGGTGAACAGCGCGCCGTTGGTCACTTCTTCCAGCGTCTGCTCATAACCGCGGCAAAGGTACTTCATGGCCTTTGCAGCCCGCTTGGGCGTGTCGAGCAGGCCCTCACGGGAGACGTCCTCGCCGATCTGGCTGAGGATCTCGGTGTAGTTCTGTTCCAGGGACATGTATCTACCTGTGGGAAAAAATCGCAAAAACGAAGGTTACGGCGGCAAAGCCTGCGCTGCAAGCGCGGCGTTACTCGTCGCGGCCTTCCATCATGGTCCGTTTGAGCATCACGTACACCGCGCCGGTGCCGCCGTGGCGGGCCTGGCAAGAGGTGAAACCGAGCACCTGCGGGTGCTGGCGCAGCCAGGTGTTGACGTGGCTCTTGATCATTGGGCGCTTGCCGTCCAGGCGTGCGGCCTTGCCGTGGGTCACGCGTACACAGCGCACTTCCAGCTTGGTGGCTTCGGCGATAAAGGCCCAGAGGGTCTCACGCGCCTTCTCCACGCTCATGCCGTGCAGGTCGAGGCTGCCCTCGAAGGCGATCTGGCCGAGCTTGAGCTTGCGGATCTGGCTTTCCTGCACGCCATCGCGGCGCCACATCAGATCATCTTCGGCACCCACGTCGATCACGAACTGGTCGGACAGGCCGTCTATCACCAGCGTCTGATCACTGCGTATGGTCGCTGCCTGGCGCAGGCCGGCCAGTTGCTTGCGGTCGGCCTTGGGTTTGCCGACTTCGGCACGGTCATGCTTGATCGGCTTTACGCCGCGCACTTCGGCGCTGAAGAGGGAAAAATCGTCGTCTTGCATGGTGCCTCCACGTGGGCGGCGTAGTTTACGCGATCAATCCTGTATCGTCAGTACTGGCCTCTCCGCGGGGCAAGCCCGCTCCCACAGGCACACCACTGGACTCAATGGTTGTAGTGTGCCTGTGGGAGCGGGCTTGCCCCGCGAAGAGGCCAGAACAGGCACTGCAAAATTTCAGTCATGCTTCTTCATCAGGTGCGGCGACAGGTTCAGCTCCCGCCCGCGACGCAAACGAATACGGCTGCGCCGCCAGAAACGCACGCCCAGATACAGCATCAGCAACCCGACCCCAGCAAGGATGCTGGCCAGGGGACGGTTGGCATTGAGCTCGGCAAACGCCGAATAATTACCGAGCAACCCGGCAAAGCCGGCCATGGCCAGTAGCACGCCAAGGGTGGCCAGCAAGGCCGACAGGCCGGCGGCCAGGCGGGCGCCCCAATTGCGCGGTTCGCGCTGGCGCAGGCGATTGGCGTCGAAACTGCCTTTGAGCTTCATTCCGATTTCCTCTGTGGATATCCGGAATCCGACCTGCAGCGCCCCATTGGGTTCCGACCGGCTGCCGGGCGGTCGTCACTGCGCCAGGCTCAGATCAGGCTGGCGGTCGGGGCAACGCAGGCGAAGTTGTCGGCCATCACGGCCATTTCGCATTCGTGGATCTGCGCGGCGGGAATTACCCGGTCCTTGAGCGCCAGGTCGCGCGTTGCCGAAGCGTCTTCCACCAGGGTGCAACGATAACCATAGTCCTTGGCCCGGCGCACGGTGGTGCTGACGCTGGAATGGCTCATGAAGCCGCAGACGATCAGGTCCAGGTGCCCAAGCTCCTGAAGGGTTTCATGCAGCTTGGTGTTCTTGAAAGCATTGGGCATGCGCTTTTCGATGATGATTTCACCCTCGTGCGGCTCAAGGCCCGGAATGAACTGGCCGGCCGCGCCCTGCGGGTCGAAGCGGCCGCCGACGGTGCCGAGGTGGCGAACGTGGATGATCGGACGGCCGGCCTTGCGGGCGGCGTCGAGCAACCTGGCGATGTTGGCCACGGCCTCGTCCATGCCCGACAGCGCGAGCGGACCACTGAGGTACTCCTTTTGCGCATCGATGATGATCAGGCTGGCTTGGCTCAGCTTGGCCGGCGGGTAGTCGCGGCCAGTGAGGCGGAACATCGTGGTTGGAACGGACATCAATGGCTCCTTGGAAGGGCTTTTGTATACCTATTCTCCCTTGCCTTGACGCCAATGGGAATGGTTGACATCGCATCCAGCGTAGTTACTGGCCTGTGGCTACCCGGCGGACGATTCGCAGCAACAAATGTGCGGTTCGGGCTGTTAGACTTTTGGATGGTCTGAATTAGGAGTACCCCGTGATCACATCTCGTCTGCGCACGTTGCGCGACCACATCCGCTGGGCGGTCAGCCGCTTCCATGAGCACGAGCTGTTCTTTGGCCACGGCGCCGACAATGCCTGGGACGAAGCCCGCCTGCTGGTGCTGGGCGCCGTGCACCTGCCGTGGGAGGTGGCCGACAGCTACCTGGACTGCCAGCTCGAAGACGACGAGCGCGTACGCCTGCAGCACTTGCTCAAGCGCCGCATCGAAGACCGTGTGCCAACCGCCTATCTGCTGGGCGAGGCGTGGTTCTGTGGCATGTCGTTCATCGTCGACGAGCGCGTGCTGGTGCCTCGCTCGCCGATCGGCGAGTTGATCGAGAAGCGCTTCGAGCCTTGGTTGGCCAATGAGCCGGCGCGCATCCTCGACTTGTGCACCGGTTCCGGCTGCATTGGCATCGTCGCCGCCGAAGTGTTCCCTGAGGCCGAGGTGGTGTTGGCTGACTTGTCCTTCGACGCGTTAGAGGTGGCCAACCAGAACATCGAGCGTCACGGCCTCGACGAGCGCGTGTTCACCGTGCAGGGCGATGGTTTCGCCGGCCTGCCGGGGCAGCGTTTCGACCTGATCCTGTCCAACCCGCCCTATGTCGATGCCGAAGACTTCGGCGACATGCCGGCCGAGTATCACCACGAGCCGGAGATGGGCCTGGCCTGCGGCAACGATGGCCTCGACCTGGTTCGGCGCATGCTTGCCGAGGCGGCCGAACACCTGACCGACAAGGGCCTGTTGATCGTCGAGGTGGGCAACAGCCAGGTGCATGTCGAGGCGCTGTACCCCGAGGTCGATTTTGCCTGGCTGGAGTTCGAGCGCGGCGGGCACGGCGTGTTCATGCTGACGGCGGAGCAGTGCCGACAGCATCAGGAACTGTTCAAGGCGCGGGTCTGACTGGCTTAGGGGCTGCAAAGCAGCCCCGGGTTGCTAGCGGGTCGCAATCCAGATCAGCAGGCCGGCCTGGAACACGGCAAACGCCACCAGGCAGGTGATGGTGAAACGCAAGCCGCTGTCTTCACGCCGGTACTTGGCCACCCGCTCATCGCGTTCGCGCAGCTGCGCTTCCTTTTCCAGGAGATTCTGCTCGGCCTGCTGCAACATCCCGGCGGCGTCGAGGATGCCCACGCGTTGCACCTTCTCGCTGTTCCAGCCGCCCTTGAGCTGGCCGACCGTGGCCTCGACCGTACGGCCTTTGAGGTGCTGCGGGTCGGCATACTCGACTTCCAGCCCCATGGCGTTGATGAATCGGTCACGGCGCAGACGCGTGTCTTCGTTCAGCGCATCCTTGTTCGGCAGCGCCATGCCTTCGACCCGGTAGTGCGACCACTTGCGCTGCAGCCATTGCACGGCCTGGGCCATCATGAAGCGGCCGAGGCCGCGGTTCAGGGGCTCCAGTTGCAGGCCGCTGTCGCTGCCGAGCTTGACCAGGCGCTCGGCATGATCAACGCGTACATCCAGCAGGTTCTGTTCCTTGCGCACTTTCTGCCCGGGCAGGCGGATTTCCATGCGCAGCAGGCTGTGGGCCTTGTCGTGGCGCTCGGCATGGCCGAACTCGACGAAGCGCTGCGGTCGAGCTCCGCTGTTGCGGTCGGTGGGCAGCGGCGCCAGGCGCAGCAACTCGAAATGTTCTACAGCGAGGTCGGCCCATGGCAGCGCGACGCTGTCCGGGGCTTGCGGCTCTTCGGCCGGCTCTACGGCGACGGGGGCATCGGTCATCAAGGCGTTCTCAAATACTGGCCAATACCGAGCTTATCGGCAGTTTTGGCCAGGACCTGAGGTCAATCTGCGGCGATCTCCTCAGGCTGAGGGGAGCTGGTGGATGAACGTCACCAGGCGTTGACCGAGCTCGCGTGCCAATGGCAGTTCAGGGTTGAGGTAGCTTTCGCGTTGTTGGCTCATGGCCTTGGGGCTGATGCGCAACATATGGTTCATGCCATCGATCAGCACCAGTTGAGCGTCCGGCTTGGCTGCCTTGAGGCGCTCGGCATCGGCCACGTCCACCTGAATGTCGTTGCGACCCTGGACGATCAGCGCAGGCATCGGCAGGCGAGCGAAGGCCTGGGCCGGGTCCTGGCGGAACAGCGAGATCAGGTACGGCTGCACGCTGGGGCGGAATACCTGGCGCAGCGGGGCGGGTACATCCAGGGTGGTCTGCCCGGCTTGCAGGCGGTCGAGCAGGGCGCTGCCACGTGCCAGTTGCGCCGATGACAGGCGTTGCGCCAGTTGCTCGCGCACCACATCGGCGATGGGCCGGCCGCTGCCAGCCAGGGTGATTACCGCACTGGCGCCCGCCTGCTCGGCGGCCAAGCTGGCGATCAGTGCGCCTTCGCTGTGGCCGACCAGGATCAGCGGGCCGAAGCGCGGGTCCGCCTTGAGCTTGCGGCCCCAGGCCACCACGTCGGCGACGTAGCGCTCGACGCTGAGGTTGCGCTCATCGGGTGTGGCCGGCAGGCTGGCGGCCACGCCGCGCTTGTCATAGCGCACGCTGGCGATGTGCTCGTTGGCCAGCAGCAGGGCCAGGCGCTTGAGGTTGTCGACGCGCCCCGAGGCCGGGTTGTTGCCATCGCGGTCGGTAGGGCCGGAGCCGGCAATGATCAATACCACCGGGGGCGGGGTGGCCTGTTGCGGGAGCAGCAGGCTGCCGTGCAGCACGCCTTGGCCGGTATCCAGGTCGATAGGACGTTGCAACACGGTTGGCGCAGCGGCCTGGGCCAGGCCGGTGCAAAGCAGAAAAAACAGGGCCACTAGGCGCGACATCAGGGGGTACTACTTGGGGAAGATGTCGGTTTGACCCAGCGTTTACGGGAAGGTTCGGCAAAGACGCCCGCTCGGGCGAGCAACCCGCGTGAAATTTTCCGTATACTGGCCGCCTCGTTCACCTCAGGCAGACTCGCGGAGCGTCCATGTCCGGCAATACCTACGGCAAGCTGTTCACTGTCACCACCGCTGGCGAAAGCCATGGCCCGGCGTTGGTCGCCATTGTCGATGGCTGCCCACCGGGCCTGGAAATCTCGCTCGCCGACCTGCAGCATGACCTCGACCGGCGCAAGCCCGGTACCAGCCGGCACACCACCCAGCGCCAGGAACCGGACGAAGTGGAGATCCTCTCCGGCGTGTTCGAAGGGCGCACCACCGGTTGCTCGATCGGCCTGCTGATCCGCAACACGGACCAGAAGTCCAAGGACTACTCGGCGATCAAGGACCTGTTCCGCCCGGCACATGCCGACTACACCTACCACCACAAATACGGCATCCGTGACTACCGTGGCGGTGGCCGCAGCTCGGCCCGCGAAACCGCCATGCGCGTGGCGGCCGGTGCCATCGCCAAGAAGTACCTGGCCACCCAGGGCATTCAGGTGCGTGGCTACATGAGCCAGCTGGGCCCGATCGAGATCCCGTTCAAGACCTGGGACTCGGTAGAAGACAACGCATTCTTCAGCCCGGATCCTGCCAAGGTTCCGGAGCTGGAGGCCTATATGGACCAGCTGCGCCGTGATCAGGATTCGGTCGGGGCGAAGATCACCGTGGTCGCTGAAGGCGTGATGCCGGGGCTGGGTGAGCCGATCTTCGATCGTCTGGATGCCGAACTTGCGCATGCGCTGATGAGCATCAACGCGGTCAAGGGTGTGGAAATCGGCGCAGGTTTCGCCAGCATCGCCCAGCGCGGCAGCGAGCACCGTGACGAGCTGACCCCCGAAGGCTTCCTCAGCAACAACGCCGGCGGCATTCTGGGCGGCATCAGCTCGGGCCAGCCGATCGTCGCCCACCTGGCGCTGAAACCGACCTCCAGCATCACCGTGCCGGGCCGCTCGATCGATGTCGATGGCAACCCGGTCGAAGTCATCACCAAGGGCCGTCACGACCCGTGCGTGGGCATCCGCGCCACGCCGATCGCCGAGGCGATGATGGCTATCGTGCTGATGGACCACCTGCTGCGTCATCGGGCGCAGAATGCCGAGGTGAAGGTCCGGACCCCGGTGCTGGGCCAGCTCTGATCCGACAGTGTCGGCCCATTCGCGGGCTTGCCGAGGCGTCGGACCGCCCGCGAAGAGGCCAGTTCCGGCACCCAAAAAGGCCCGCCCATGCCCGCAATCCCCTACTGGCGCCTGTCCAGCTTCTACCTCTTCTACTTCGCCCTGCTAGGCTCGACCGCCCCATTCCTCGCTCTCTATTTCGATCACCTGGGTTTTTCACCCGCACGCATCGGCGAGCTGGTCGCCATCCCCATGCTGATGCGTTGCATCGCCCCCAACCTGTGGGGCTGGCTGGGTGACCGCAGCGGCCAGCGGCTGTTGATCGTTCGCCTGGGGGCACTGTCGACCCTGGCCACCTTTTCGCTGATCTTCTTCGGCAAGAGCTACGCCTGGCTGGCACTGGTGATGGCATTGCACGCCTTCTTCTGGCACGCGGTCCTGCCGCAGTTCGAGGTCATCACTCTGGCCCATCTGCATGGCCAGACGTCGCGCTACAGCCAGGTGCGGCTATGGGGCTCGATTGGTTTCATCCTCACCGTGGTGGGCCTGGGGCGATTGTTCGAGTGGCTGAGCCTGGATATTTACCCGGTAGCGCTGGTGACCATCATGGCCGGCATCGTCGCCGCCAGCCTGTGGGTGCCCAATGCCCAGCCGGTGGAGCAGGGCGAACGTCGTGAGGCAGGCGGCTTTCTGCATCAATTGATGGCCCCTGGTGTGGTCGCTTTCTATATCTGCGTTGCCTTGATGCAGCTCAGCCACGGGCCGTACTACACCTTCCTGACCTTGCACCTGGAGCATCTGGGCTACAGCCGCGGTGCCATCGGCCTGCTGTGGGCGTTGGGGGTGGTGGCCGAAGTGCTGATGTTCATGGCCATGAGCCGCATCTTCGCGCGGTTCAGCGTACAGCAGGTGCTGCTGGCCAGCTTCCTGCTGGCCGCGCTGCGCTGGCTGCTACTGGGCAACCTGGCGGATCAGCTGAGTGTGCTCATCCTCGCCCAAGTGCTGCATGCAGCCACGTTCGGCTGCTTCCACGCCGCGTCCATCGCCTTCGTCCAGGCCAGCTTCGGCGCGCGTCAACAAGGGCAGGGCCAGGCCCTGTATGCGGCACTGTCGGGCACCGGCGGCGCGCTGGGAGCATTGTATTCGGGCTACAGCTGGAATTTGCTGGGGCCGACCTTCACCTTTGGTATGGCCAGCGCCGCAGCACTGGCGGCAGCCGTTATCATTACCACTCGTACGAAATCGATCAGGACCCGCCGCTGATGAGCATCCTCTGTGTTTTCCACCCGTCGAGCCCTGCCTTGCCGAACAAGGTGTTGACCCACCACGACGATATCGCCACGACTTTGGCCGAGCAGGGCGTCATGTTCGTGCACACGCCGCTCGATCTGCGCATTCGTCCTGGTAGCAACTGGGAGCAAGTGCTCGAGGTATGCCGTGAGCACCTCGATCAACTGATGACTGCACATGGCAGCGCTGCCTTCGCCTTGCTCAATCGCGACGGTGCCGACCCGGCGCACATCGATCTGCGCGACGAGCATGTGCACGATGCTGAAGAAGTGTTCGCAGTAATGGCTGGTCGCGCCCAGATTGGACTGCGCCTGGGGGATCATGTCTATACGGTGTTATGCGAAAAGGGCGACCAGCTGGTAATACCGGCAGGCAGCCGACGCTGGGTGGAACTTGGGGACAATCCTTTCTGCCTGGCATTGCGCGCATTTGCCAGTGAACAGGGCGTGGAGGCGAAATTTACCGGTGATGACAGTGCCCGGCTGTACGCGGGGCTCGACGAACTTTAGTGTCCGCTCCGGCTGCCGCAGGTATCGGTACCCCGCCATCCCTAAGGGCAATGCAGTACCAAACCTGCAGCAACCGGTGCAGACAAAAACTCAGCGATAGGTCGGCAGCGCGAAGCGCTGCTGGCTCTGCAGCATCGAGATCACCGGCAGTTCACTGGCCTGTTCGGCCAGGTCACGGCGGATGGCGCTGATCGCCCAGGAGAGCTGTTCGGCACTGTGCAGTTGCCCGTAGGTCAGTACACGGCGAGTAACCTTGCCATCAGCTGCGCGCAGGGTGAGCAGGATGCCGCCATCGGGGCGAGGCTGGGTGGCGACTTGGTAGGCCGAGAACACCGAGACGAACTTTTCCTGAATGAGGTCCATATCAACTCCTGACTGTTGGTTGGGCAGACTTGAGTTGAATATTGCAGTGACCGTGCCAATCCTGGTCCTTCAAAAAAACCCTTTAAATTCAGTGATTTAAGTTGTTATTGGGAGGCTTTGTTCGTGCAGCTTGCATGGTCGTGCATTTTGCACAGTGCAATTTGCACGGGTCAGGCAGTTCTATTGGCCTGATAGATTCTGAACCTTTGACCTGCTGAGCATGCCTGACTAACACTTGGGCAATCTTTTCTGCCAGGAGGTTCCAGATGTCCGATCAACCAGCACCCGCCGCCATGACCGATGAAGAAACCGCCGCATTCGCCGAGCAGGTCTTCGAGCGTGCCCGCCAGGGCGATGCGCAGATGCTCGAACGGTTGCTGGTCAGCGGCCTTCCTCCTGACTTGCGTAATCACAAGGGTGACACGCTGTTGATGCTGGCTAGCTATCACGGCCACTTCAAAGCCGTGCAGGTGCTGTTGGCCCATGGTGCCGACCCGCTGATAGCCAACGACAACGGTCAGCTGCCGATCGCGGGCGCTGCGTTCAAGGGGGACCTTGCGATGATCCGCCTGCTGCTGGAAAACGGTGTGCCGGTGGATGCCGCAGCCCAGGACGGGCGTACCGCACTGATGCTGGCGGCCATGTTCAACCGCAGCGAGATCCTCGACTACCTGCTGGCCCAGGGCGCCGATCCGGCCCGCCAGGATGCCCGCGGCGCCACTGCGCTGATGGCTGCCCAGACCATGGGTGCGTCAGATACCGCAGCACGCCTGCAGGCGCTGGCCGGCTAACCCACGCGGGGCGTTTGCGGCTATCCTTGGCGACTTTTCACCCGCCGCAGGCCCCCTTACATGAAAAACCAGTTGCTCGAATTCATCAGCCTCATTGCCGCCGGCTGCATGCGCGATGAAGACATCGAGCGCATCGCCGACGAGGCCGCCCAGGCCTACGCCGACCCCGCTGCCTTCCTCGCCGCCAACCCGGACATCAACTACGACGACAGCTTCCCCATCCCGTTGGGCGAGTGGGTGGTGCTTGGCAGCCTGCCAGATACGGTGGTGTTCCAGGCAGACAGCTATCAGGAGCTGTTCCAGCAGATCAGCGACTCGTTCGATAAAAGCGTGCCGTTTACTCTCAAGCCCAAGCAGTTGGCGCGGACTGAGCCGCTGACGGCGTTGAATCGTATTCAGGTGCAGATGGGCGCCTTGAACAAAGAGGGCGGTGGCTATGTGCTGCTCAACTTCAGCCAGTTGCTCGATGATGAGTTACAGGTGGTGATGGTTGGCCAGAACGACCTGGCGCGGGTGCTGGAGTTGGGGGGTGAGGTAGGGATCAGGGTTGAGCCGGCTTTGGAAGCATTGAAGGTCGCGATTCACAATTGAGTTGATGGGTTGTTAGGGCCGGCCTCATCGCGGATGAATCCGCTCCTACAGGCGTGTGTAGGAGCGGATTCATCCGCGATGAGGCCAGCCCGGCAACCAAGACCTCAACCCAGCGCGGTATCCAGAAACATCATCACCGCAAACCCGCCCATCAACCCCAATGTCGCCGCTGTCTGGTGGCCATTGCGATGGGTCTCGGGAATCACCTCGTGGGACACCACGAAGATCATCGCCCCCGCCGCCAACCCCATGCTGATCGGATAGGCCAGGGCAAAACCGGTGGAAATCCCCAGGCCGATCACCGCGCCCAGCGGCTCCATCAGGCCTGAGCCGATCGCCACCAGCGCCGCCTTGAAGTTCGACAACCCCGTCGCCCGCAAGGCCAGGGCCACGGCAAGGCCTTCGGGAATATCCTGAATGGCAATCGCGCTGGTCAGCGGCAGGCCGACGTTCATGTCGCCGTTGGCAAAGCTCACACCAATGGCCATACCCTCAGGCAGGTTGTGCAAAGTGATCGCCAGCACGAACAGCCACACCCGGCTGATGCGCTCGGCTTCGGGCCCGCAGCGCCCGGTGCTTTCATGTTCGTGCGGGGTAAAGCGGTCGAGGCCTAGCATCAGCAACACGCCCAGGCCCATGCCCAGCACCACGGTGAAAGCGGCGGCCGGGCCATTGCCGGTAATCTCGCGGGCCGCCTCCAGCCCCGGCAGAATCAACGAGAATGAGCTGGCGGCGAGCATCATGCCGGCGGCAAAGCCCAGCATCACATCCTGGCTGCGCGCGCTGACATCGCGCAGCACCACGGCCAGCACCGCGCCGAGCGCCGTGGCTGCGAAGCCGGACAGGCCGCCGAGCAGCGCCAGGTGCAGGTTATCGGCATGGTCGCCATTGATGGCGTTCCAGAAACTCGCCGCCAGCAGCACGATGACCGCCAGCAGGCTCACTCCCAAGCCCGCGCTGAGCCAAGGGGTGCTCACTGCCTGTTGCCGCCAGGCGCTCAACAACGAGGGTGGGGCGGCACTTTGGGTGTTGGCTGGGGGCATGCGAACCTCGAAATCGATGAATACCGGCAGTCTATCCAGTGACCTGCAGGGCAGGCCAAGGATTCCCTTCTATCGACGTGATAGCTGGCTATGCTGTGCAGCATGCACCTTCGACGGGAGTTTTGGCATGGGTTCCACATTCAATGGGCTGGTTGGCCTGATCATTCTGGCACTGGATATCTGGGCGATCCTCAATGTGCTCAAGAGCGGCAGCGAGGTCGGGGTCAAAGTACTGTGGATTCTGCTGATCGCCTTGTTGCCTGTGGTGGGGCTGGTGATCTGGGCGATCGCCGGGCCCAGAGGCAATGTGCGCATTGGATAAGGGCAATTTGCTGGCAAAAACAAAATCAGCAACACCCTCGTGACAAAATTTTCACATTGGTTTAAACAGAATCCGCACCCGCACAATGCTGCGTTGGTCTAGCACCGGCGCCATCCCCGCAATCACGCAATCCTAGGACCTCTCCATTCATGGCTAACACGGATGCCTTGAAGCAACAGGGCGCGCGAGCTTTTACGCCGACCTTGAAATCGCACCTGGCCTACACGCTGCTCAGCGGCCTGGTGATCATGTTGATGCTCAGCCTGGTACGCCTGGCGCTGCTGGTCTACAACAGCGACATGATCGGCGACACCCCTTATTCGACGGTCGCCGAAGGCTTCCTCAACGGTTTGCGCTTCGACCTGCGGGTGGTGGTGTACCTGAACATTCCGCTGCTGCTGGCGATCTTCAGCCCGTGGGCCATGGCCCAGCGTGGCCTGTTCCGCTTCTGGCTGACCATCAGTTCGAGCATCGTGATGTTCCTCGGCCTGATGGAGCTGGACTTCTACCGCGAGTTCCACCAGCGCCTCAATGGCCTGGTCTTCCAGTACATCAAGGAAGACCCGAAGACCGTCATGAGCATGCTCTGGTACGGCTTCCCGGTGGTTCGCTACCTGCTGGCCTGGCTGTTCGGCACCTGGCTGCTGAGCCTGCTGTTCAAGGGCATCGACCGCCTGACCCGCGGCAATGGCCAGCAACGCGTGGCGCCCTGGTACCACCGCCTGGCGGTGTTCATGGTGATCCTGCTGGTGGCCGTGGTCGCCGCCCGTGGCACCCTGCGCCAGGGCCCGCCGATGCGTTGGGGTGATGCCTTCACCACCGATTCCAACTTCGTCAACCAGCTGGGCCTGAACGGTACCCTGACCCTGATCGACGCGGCCAAGAGCCGTTTCGGCGAAGACCGTGCCAACATCTGGAAGCCGGTACTTGAGCAGAACCTGGCTACCCAGACCGTGCGCGAACAGTTGCTGACCCCGCACGACACCCTGGTGGACACCGACGAGGCTGCCGTGCGCCGAGACTTCGTGCCCCCGGCCGAGCGTACCCTGCCGGTCAAGAACGTCGTGGTGATCCTCATGGAGAGCTTCGCCGGCCACTCGGTAGGCGCCCTGGGCAGCCCGAACAACATCACCCCGTACTTCGACAAGCTGGCAAAAGAAGGGCTGCTGTTCGACCGCTTCTTCTCCAACGGCACCCATACCCACCAGGGCATGTTCGCCACCATGGCCTGCTTCCCCAACCTGCCGGGCTTCGAATACCTGATGCAGACGCCGGAAGGCGGTCACAAACTGTCCGGCTTGCCTGCGCTGCTCAGCGCCCGCGACTACGACGATGTCTACGTCTACAACGGCGATTTTGCCTGGGACAATCAATCGGGTTTCTTCGGCAACCAGGGCATGACCACCTTCATTGGCCGTAACGATTTCGTCGATCCGGTGTTCTCCGACCCCACCTGGGGCGTGTCCGACCAGGACATGTTCGATCGCGGTAACGAAGAGCTGGCCAAGCACGATGGCAAGAAGCCGATCTACGCGCTGCTGCAGACGCTGTCCAACCATACGCCGTACGCGCTGCCCAAGGATCTGCCGGTCGAGAAGGTCACCGGCCAGGGCCGCCTGGACGAGCACCTGACCGCCATGCGCTACTCCGACTGGGCGCTGGGCCAGTTCTTCGAGAAGGCCCGCAAGGAGCCGTACTTCAAGGACACCCTGTTCGTCATCGTCGGCGACCACGGCTTCGGCAACCACCAGCAAGTCACCGAACTCGACCTGGGCCGCTTCAACGTGCCGCTGCTGCTGATCGCACCGGGCATTCAGGAGAAGTTCGGCGCCGTCGACCACACCGTTGGTACCCAGGTCGACATCGTGCCGACCATCATGGGCCGTCTCGGTGGCCAGGCGCGTCATCAGTGCTGGGGCCGCGACCTGCTCAACCTGCCTGAGGGTGACCAGGGCGTGGGCATGATCAAACCGTCGGGCAGCGAGCAGATCGTTGGCCTGGTGGAGGGTGATCGGATCCTCATCGAGTCCAAGGATATGACCCCGCGCCTGTACCGCTACCAGTTGGGCAGCGAGTTCAAGGCCGAGCTGATCGAAAGCCCGGATCAGCCTGAGATGCTCAAAAAGCTCGAGGCCTACATCCAGACGGCGACCAAGAGCCTGCTGGACAACACCGCCGGCGTCGTCCACGGCACACCGAAGGACTGAAGCGGCAGCCCGCCCTGGGCCGGATCGGACTGAACAAATCCACCGGCCCACGGTCAAGCAATAACAGGCATCACACCCGATGTTCTCTGCTTGAGAGGGCTATTCGATGAAAGAGTGGGAAGTCATCTTTGCCAACCAGAAAGGCGAGCCGACCACGCTACTGCTGCACGGTGAGCAATGCCCCAGCGAGGAGGAGGCCGCCCGCGCCATACGCTCGCATCTTTTCCCGGTAATGGATGAGCTTGATCTGAACGACTTCCAGGACCGCGCTTCATCCCCCACTGCACGCTGGCTCAAAGAGCAGAACGGCGTGATCATCACTCGTATCCAAGAAGCAGCTTCCTGACCCGCAGGTTGGCGTGGTGCCCTTGCAGGCACTACGCTGGTGGGAGGTGTTGGCCTGTTCTGCGGGGCTGCACCTGTTCCATTCGCGTCTTGCATCAGCTCGATCCGCCCGGCCCTGCCGGCGGGTGCGTAGTGCACGGAAAGTCTATCCATAGCGTTATTCAGGAGGACGATTCATGAGCAGTCACGACGATATCAGCAGCACTGTCCTGCGCCAGATGAAAGCTGGCGGTTTCGACTTCAGCCGTATCCACCCCATTGAGTTCTACGCGGTATTTCCAGATGAAGCCGGCGCGCGGCGAGCGGCCGGGCAGTTTCGCGGCGAGTCGCTCAATGCCCAAGTGCATGAACGCGACGATGGCGCATGGCACCTGGAGCTGAGCAAGGTCATGTATGCCACCCATGGCGGCATCGGAGACTTCGAAGAAGCGTTCGAGCAGGTCGTCTCCCCCTATGGCGGTGAGGTCGAGGGGTGGGGTGTCAAGCAAGAACGGCCGATGGCCTGAACTATCCTCGGGGCGCAGTGCGCCCCTAAGGCTTGCGCTTGGCCATATGGCCCAGATAAGCCAGCAATGCATCCAGCTCCTGCTCATTCAATACGCTTTCGCCAAAACCGGGCATCCGCGCCTGCGGCCATTGCCTCAGGCTTTGCGGATCGCGGATGTACTGGCGCAGGAAGGTTGGCTGAAAATACTCGGTCGGATTATGCGGCACATTCAGGTCCGGGCCGAATTGCGCATCGCCTGCGCCATTGAGCCGGTGACAGGCCAGGCAGTTCTGCTGGAACAGCGCAAAGCCCTGGCGCACAGGATCATTGGCCGGCAGTTTCGGGTCGGGCAGCAGCGCCGGAAAGCGCTGTTCTACCCCTGCCAGGCGACGGATCGCGGCGATCTGGAACGGCCATTGCTCGGGGCGGATGCCGCTCGCCTGGGGATTCGTCCACACCAGGTAGAACGGCCCCGCACTCGGCTTGCCCTTGCCCAGTGCCGGCCACGGTTTGGCAGGGTCCTCAACCGCCAGCCAGGCGCGCGCCGGGCCGTCCTGCAACAGGGGGGCGGCAGGCATTTCGGCGGCGAATCCATCCAGGGCCACGGCTTGCAGGTGGTCATCCGTTTCGATGCCCTGCAACAGCGAGGCGAGCGGCACAGCGCGATAGCGCATGGGGCGCTTGTAGGAAACGTCTTGGTCAACACTGATTTCGCGGGCCTGGGGCAGGCTCAGCAGCTCGGCGCTGTCCCAATGACGCGGGGCGCCGCCAAGTTCCAGCTGCAGTTGCGCCGCCGACAGCGGCAGGCTGAAGAATAGGGCTAACAGGGCAACGCAATGGCGCATGGGCAATCTCCGACCGTCATGGCCGGCAGGTTACCTGTGCATTGCCTGCAAAGGCCACAGCCACCATCATCCGAACAAACGTGTGAGGTTCGGCAGGATCAGCAGTAAAGTCGTGGCAAATAAAATGAGCCCAGCTTGGCGAAGCTTCGATTGTCTGAACATGGCGGACCGCCTTCTTGTTGTTATTCCTGAATACCCGTTGGCTTCCTTGTCGCATTTCGGGTCGATCACCGCAGCGTGGATCCACGCTGGCACCTTTACCTCTTTGATCCGATATAAACCAACAGTAGGGCGAACGTTGCGCATGTTTCAGAACCCTTTTTTCTATTGAAATACCTTTGTGATCGCGATTGGCTATGAGGCCATTGGCCATCCGGCTGACATGCTCTGGTTAGACAGTTGCGCATCCCGTGGTCACAACCCGACAGAATGTGACCGTTCGTCAGTGCAGCCTACTTGCTTGTACGTGCCTTTCGCGGCAGTCTCTACAGCAGATTCCCACCCATGTCGTTCAGGACTATCCCTATGTCGTTACGCATCTGCATCCTTGAAACCGATGTCCTGCGACCGGAGTTGACCGCGCAGTACCAGGGCTACGGAAGGATGTTCGAGCAGCTCTTCTCGCGGCAGCCGATTGCAGCCGAGTTTTTTGTGTACAACGTGATGAACGGCGACTATCCCGCCGAGGACGAACGTTTCGATGCCTATCTGGTGACCGGCAGCAAGGCCGATTCGTTCGGTTCAGATGCCTGGATCCAGAAACTCAAGGCCTACCTGCTCAAACTCTACGAGCGCGGCGAGAAACTGCTTGGCGTGTGTTTTGGTCACCAGCTGCTGGCGTTGACGCTGGGCGGCAAGGCCGAGCGTGCCGACAAGGGCTGGGGCGTGGGCATTCACCGCTATTCGCTGGCGGCGCATGCGCCGTGGATGGACCCGGAGGTTTCCGAGCTGACCTTGCTGATCAGCCACCAGGACCAGGTGACTGCGCTGCCCGAAGGCGCCACGGTGATCGCGTCGAGCGATTTCTGCCCGAATGCGGCGTATCACATCCGCGATCAGGTACTGTGCTTCCAGGGCCATCCGGAGTTCGTCCACGACTACTCGCGGGCGCTGCTCGATGCGCGCCAGGAGTACCTGGGCGATGAGGTCTACCACAAGGCGATCGCCAGCCTGGCCAGTGAGCACCAGGGCGATCTGGTCGGCGAGTGGATGATGCGCTTCATTCAGCAGCCGACCAAAGCGTGAGTATGTGGGGCTGCAAAGCAGCCCCACAATTTACAGCCAGCCCGACTTCTTGAAACTGGCAAACAGTCCCGCACAGCCCAACCCTATCACTCCCAGCACCCCAAAGTACCCATACTGCCAACTCAGCTCCGGCATGTTCTGGAAGTTCATCCCGTAGATCCCGGCAATCGCCGTGGGGAAGGCCAAAATCGCCGCCCACGCCGCGAACTTGCGCTGCACGATGCTTTGCCTGGACGACTCCAGCAGCATGCCGATCTCGATGGTCTGGCTGGCGATGTCA
This sequence comes from Pseudomonas sp. NPDC089752, assembly GCF_044748725.1. Classification (NCBI taxonomy): domain Bacteria; kingdom Pseudomonadati; phylum Pseudomonadota; class Gammaproteobacteria; order Pseudomonadales; family Pseudomonadaceae; genus Pseudomonas; species Pseudomonas sp. NPDC089752. The sequence continues at coordinate 287,515 of NZ_JBIVGP010000002.1, read as the reverse complement.
CGGATCCCGGCCAGGTCTTCCATCTGTCGCGTCACATGGATCTGCACGTCGCGAAAGTACGGGCGCATGTTCTTGTCAATGAACGGGAAGCTCAGGCGCTGCAGTTCCTCGCTGACTTCCACCATCGGCGCCACATAGCGGCGCAGGCGCAGGATATCGCGGCGCAGGCTGTGCAGGCGGCGGATGTCGTCTTCGAGCAATGAGCCACTGAGCACACTCTGCTCCAGCTCTTCGATTTCGCCATGGATGGCTTCGCTGACCGGCTGGTAGTTTTCGGTGACGAAGTCGAGCAGGGCATAGAGCACGAAGTCCTCGCCATGCTCCAGCAGCAGCGGGCGCGCTTCGCAGCGTTGCCGCACCAGGGCGTAGGATTTGGAGTGGCCGTTGCGGCAGGTGATGATGTAGCCGTTGCCGGCGAAGATGTGGGTTTCGATGAACTCCAGCTTGCCTTCATGGCGCACCGGCGAATAGGTGACGATGAACAGCGCGTCGCCGAAGGTTTCAAGCTTGGGCCGGCTGTGTTTCTCCAGGGCGTCTTCGATGGCCAGTTCGTGCAGGTTGAACTGGCATTGCAGGTTGGCCAGCTCCTCGGCGTTGGGTTCTTCCAGGCCGATCCAGACGAAATGCCCAGGCTTGCGCGCCCACTCGCTGCCCTCGTCGATGCTGATATTGGTGACCTTTCTGCCGGCGCTGTATACCGCCGATGCCACGACTCGACCCATGGTTATCCACTTGTTCGGTTGCACACGGGTGACAGCTTGGGCTGTCTGGAGCAGGACGGCAACCTGGCGGGTGCCAACTTACCGTCCCTGGGGCGCAAGATTCAGCCCATATGCCCCTGATCCAGCTCAATGGCTTCATCCAGGGCGTCCAGCAGCTCCTTGCGCACCTTCAACTTGGTGTTCTTGTGCGCCAGCATGTTCAGCTTCTTCAGCTCGCGTGCAGCGGCCAGGGCGGTATCGTGCAGCTGTTCTGCAGGCACCACCTTGTCAAGGAAGCCAGCTTCCACCGCGCCTTGCGGGTCAAAGATCTCGGCATTGTTCACCGAGCGCTGGAAGGCGGCGCGGCTCAGGCGGTCGCGGGCCAGTTCGATGCCGGCGTGGTGCATGGTCATGCCGATCTGCACTTCGTTCAGGCAGATCTTGTACGGGCCTTCGACACCAATGCGGTAATCGGCCGAAAGCAACAGGAAGGCGCCTTTGGCGACGGCATTGCCAGGGCAGGCGACGATCACCGGGAACGGGTGCGACAGCAGGCGTCGGGCCAGGGTGGAACCGGCGGTGACCAGGCTTACAGCTTCCTTGGGCCCGGCGGTCATCACTTTAAGGTCGTAGCCGCCGGAGAGGATGCCCGGCTGACCGGTGATGATCACCACGGCACGCTCTTCCTTGGCGCGGTCGAGGGCGGCATTGAAGGCGGTGATGACATCCGGCGAGATGGCGTTGACCTTGCCGTTGTTGAGGGTCAGGGTGGCGATGCCGTCTTCGGCGTGGTAGGTAATCAGCTCGCTCATGGCAGAGTCCTTTAGGGGGCGTGGCGATGACGTTACCCAGCGCCGCGGGCCAGGTAAAGCAGCAAGGCTGACTGGCCAGTCAGCGTCAGGGCGCCGTGCCTTGCGCTGCCGGGGCAGGGCGTAGGCTGCCGGAAAAAGCGCAGGCGAGATTGGCAGCATTGCCTTGGTTATCTCGGTTTTTCAGCGGGTTGGCTTAAATGCATGAAAAAACTGAAAAAAATGCTTGCCAAAGAAAAGCTCTTCTACTAAATTACGCCGCCTCGACAGGCTGAACAGCTTGAAGAGAAAACGGTGAAGTGTCCGAGTGGTCGAAGGAGCACGCCTGGAAAGTGTGTATACGAGAAATCGTATCAAGGGTTCAAATCCCTTCTTCACCGCCACATTCTACGAAGAGCCCCCGAGCTGAAAAGTTCGGGGGCTTTTTGTTTGTGCGCCGGAATGTACTCCCCACATTCCTCATGGTTGAACTCATCTGCCGCAACCCGCTAAGGTCGCCGCCTTGATTTACGAGAGGCAACCATGGGCTACCTGATAATCGTCGCGCTGATCCAGGCGTTTTCCTTCAGCTTGATCGGCGAGTACCTGGCCGGGCACGTCGACAGCTACTTTGCCGTGCTCGCGCGGGTAGTGCTGGCTGGGTTGGTGTTCCTGCCGCTGACGCGCTGGCGCCAGGTCGAGCCGCGCTTCATGCGCTCGATGCTGCTGATCGGCGCGCTGCAGTACGGCATCACCTATGTCTGCCTGTACCTGAGCTTCCGTGTGCTGACGGTGCCGGAAGTGCTGCTGTTCACCATCCTCACGCCGTTGCACGTGACCCTGATCGAAGACGCCCTGAACCGCCGCTTCAACCCTTGGGCGCTGCTTGCCGCCCTGGTAGCGGTCGCGGGCGCGGGAGTGATCCGCTTCGACAGCATCAGCGGCGACTTCTTCATCGGCTTCCTGCTGCTGCAGCTGGCCAACTTCACCTATGCCGCGGGCCAGGTGCTATACCGTCATCTGGTCGCCCGCCACCCCAGCGACCTGCCGCACTACAAGCGCTTCGGCTATTTCTACCTGGGCGCGTTGATGGTGGTGCTGCCGGCCTTCCTGCTGTTTGGCAACACCCAGCACCTGCCGAGCACCGACGTGCAATGGCTGGTGCTGCTGTTCCTCGGCCTGTGCCCGACGGCATTGGGGCTGTACTGGTGGAACAAGGGCGCGTGCCTGGTTTCCGGTGGCACGTTGGCGGTGATGAACAACCTGCATGTGCCGGTGGGCCTGTTGCTCAACCTGCTGATCTGGAACCAGCACGAGCCACTGGGGCGGCTGTTCATCGGTGGTGCGATCATCCTCGCGTCGGTGTGGCTGAGCCGACTGGGCAGCCGTGCTGAAGCTGCGCTGACCGGCAAAGCCTGATATGCATAATCTTCTGGTCATCCTCGCGCCGATCTTTGCCCTGATCCTGGTCGGCTACCTGTGCCGCCGCACCGACAAGCTCGGCGACAAGGCCGCCGCCGAAATCAACAAGATGGTGGTGTGGCTTTGTCTGCCAGCCTTGCTGTTCAAGGTGACCGCCACCGCGACCTGGAGTGAAATCTGGCACCCAGGGTTTATCGTGGCGTTTGGTGCAGGGGCGTTGGCGATGTTCGTGATCACCCTGGGGTGGCGGCTGTACAGCGGCCATGGGCTGGTCGCGGCGAGCATCGATGGGCTGAGTGCGGGGTATGCCAATACCGGTTATATCGGCATTCCACTGTGCCTGTTGTTGTTCGGCCAGCCGGGGCTGCAGCCAGCGCTGATTTCGTCATTGATCGTGGTCTGCCTGGTGTTCGCGATCTCGCTGACGCTGATCGAGATCGGCTTGCAGGAGGAACGGCGGATCGGCCGTGCGATGTGGGTGGTGAGCAAGGCGCTGGCGAAGAATCCGCTGGTGGTTTCGCCTGTGGTCGGGGCCGCATGGGCCATGTCCGGCCTGGGGCTGGCAGAGCCGGTCATGCACTTTATCGACATGCTGGCGTTGGCCACCACGCCCTGTGCATTGATCTCGCTGGGGGCATTTTTGGCTGAGAAGCGCACGGGTACCCAGGCCAGCCCTTGGCCGCTGGTGGCGTTGAAGCTGGTTGGCCAGCCGGCGCTGACCTGGGTGCTGGCGTTCAAGGTGTTCAGCCTGCCGACCATGTGGGCGGCTTCGGCTGTGCTGTTGGCGGCGCTGCCGACTGGGACCGGGCCGTTCATGCTGGCGGAGTATTACAACCGGGAGGCGGGGTTGATATCGCGGACGATTTTGTTGTCGACGGTGGCGTCCTTGGTCACCTTGACCGGGTTGTTATACCTGTTGGGATATGCGGGGTAGATGAGGGCCTCATCGCGGATGAATCCGCTCCTACAGGGGTACGTCAATCCGTAGGAGCGGATTCATCCGCGATGGGCCGCGAAGCGGCCCCAACACGCTCAAGCCTCGCTGAATTCTTCCTGCCGATGCGGCACTCGCCCAGCCAACCCAACTCGCATGTCATTGCCACTCGGCTGCTGATAAAGGCTCAGCCCAAACTCCGGCAACACCGCCAGCAGGTAGTCAAAGATATCCCCCTGAATACGCTCGTACTCGGCCCACACCGTGGTGGTGGTAAAGCAGTAGATCTCCAGCGGTATCCCCTCGGCGCCGGTCTGCATCTGCCGGACCATGCAAGTCATGTGCTGGTGCACGTTAGGGTGGTTCTGCAGATACGCCAGGGCAAACGCGCGGAAGGTGCCGATATTGGTCAGCTTGCGGCGGTTGGCCGACAGCTCTGCCACCGGGCCTAAAGCTTCGTTCCAGGTCTGCAGCTCCTGGCGCTTGCCGGCCAGGTAGTCCTCCAACAGGCGCACACCACTAAGACGCTGCTCTTCTTCGCGGGTCAGGAAACGCACACCGGCCGCGTCGATGAACAAACTGCGCTTGATCCGTCGCCCACCCGATTGCTGCATGCCGCGGTAGTTGCGGAACGACTCGCTCATCAAGCGCCAGGTAGGGATGGAAACGATGGTCTTGTCGAAGGAAGGTAGTAGTGACCAATCTGGACAAATGGACACCTCAACCCCAGTAAAACCGCTCCTTCCGCCTTTCTGCACCGCGTCCATAAATTTCAGCCAGAAATGGACACCGCCAGTGGAGGCTGGCGATGTAGATCGTGATGCTCTGGCCTAAGCATCATCGAATCTAGGACTTCTTCCTCCCTACAAAGGACTGAGCCCAACCTCGGTAGCCACTTGAGTGCAGTCCGGCTATCCTTTGCTGACCCAACGCCAAGGATTATGCGATGTTGCTCGGGCAAAACCTTCTGAAGCAGACCAAAGACGACTTCCTCACTGATCTTGCGACCCTGGCGAAGGCCCGAAGCACGCTGATCTTCATCGACACCAACATCATCGCCTACCTGTTCAAGCTGCATGCTGCTGCACGGCAGGAGTTTTTTGATTGGGCGGCGAAGGCGATCGGCGAGGGGCGGCTTTTTCTCCCAGCCTGGTGCGCTACGGAGTATCTGTCCCGATTAAAAGAGAATCAGCTTCATACCTACACGCCGAAAAGCAAGGACGATCAGCCGAGAAATCAGCTTGAGGCGATGCTGGAAACTGCTTCGCTTTTTGTCGACACAGATGTTCTGGCTGCTTCAGGTTTCCCAGGTACGCGGACTGACTTCTTGGCTGGGTTTCGTCAAGCAATCGACGGCCTGAAACAGTACACGCGGGCCTTCAAGCACCAGTTCGACTTCGACAAGATCCATGCTGAGATCGAGGACATCTTCGGCCCAGTCGTGCTGGAATCGCCAGTAGCCACGCTATGCGAACGTGCTAACAAAGAAGGCCCTTCGCGGATAGAACACCGTTTGCCGCCTGGCTTCAAGGACGATGGAAAGCCTGAAAATCGGTTCGGTGATTTAATCATTTGGCTTGAGATTCTTGGTTACAGCGAGGCGCGTAAGAACGACTTCACCCACGTGCTGTTTTTGACAAACGATGAGAAGTCGGACTGGGTATATGCGCCGTCTAAGCGGCTTGATTCTGTGCGGGGGACTGTAAAGCCGTTACCGAATAAAGCCCCTGTTCTAAAAATCATCGACCCGCGCTTGGTTTCTGAATTCAAACAAGCAGTTGGGCATGAGCATGTTTCAATTTGTACCTTATTCAGCTTGGTCGAGGGTCTGTCGAAGACCGATCCATTGACTGTGGGGCAGTTGGCCGCAGCGATCCAGATCGAGCTAGTCGCGAGTGACAATTCTGCTTCCAAATCAATTGCTGAAGCCGTCAACGCTTCTAATGTCGAACCTGAGGCAGAGGTAGAGGGGGGGGCAGAAGCTGCTGACGACCCTGTCGAACACGAGGTAGTCCCAGAACAGCCGGGCCAGCCAGATCCTGCTCAAAATCAGCCCTTGCCACTGGAGGAGGTCAACCCTGGTGACGCAATCGCGCTTGCGATCGAAGTCCAGGGGTATCGTGACGCTGACTACCATTCAGACGGCCCCGATGCACTCAACGGCATAATTAGCAAGCTACAGTCGCACAACTGGTACGAACAGAATCCCGCAATTCTTAAGATCGGTACCATTCTTCACGAGGAGTATCCGGCAACGTCGTGGTTTGTTTTAGGGAGAAATATCTATCAGGCTGCATGCGGCAACGCTCAGAAAGCCATGGACTTCATGCTAAACCTTGACTTGCGGCTTAAGAAATTCCCCGATCCAGTTTCGAAATATATCTTGGCAGGCATCGTTTATGAGATCTACTTCAATGGCCAGGGGGAGTTGCGTGAAACGCCCAAGGCGGGGGAGCTCGCTAGGCCGTTAGCCCTCGTTGCCAAGGATGACTACGCGGATGTGAGAGCCTTTATTCGCACCAAGCTTGATGCTGCCCACGCAAACCTCTTTTTCTCGCCTGGGGATCAACGGCGTTGTCTTGTCGAAGTGCGCTCAGAACCCGTAAATGGGCAAGACGCTGAAGATGATGAAAAGCGGATGCTGACCTCGATTACCTTGGATGGTCAGGAGATTTTGGTGGCTGCGGAGCCAGGAGCTGATGACTGGTTTGTTCGGTATCGAATGTCTTATCGGGCAAAAGACATCGTGGACGACATTGCTATCAGTTTGTCGATCCCGCATTGGGCGCTGGGGTTGGAGCTTGACCCGGTTGTCAAAGCCGATACCCGTTTCTACATTCCGGATAATCGCTGGCTTAATCCTGGTGTAATGCTGGAAGCTCCGCACGCTGACTGAGCATTTCCAGCACCGGCTGACCGTTCACGCCATCAGCAGCGGATAGCGAACCGCAGCGATGGCGCTTCGAGCGTTTCTGGTCAGGAGCACTCTGGGCGGCTTCGCATTCAGGGGAGACCTCTCACATGGGTTTTTGCCATCCCGACTTCACGTAACGGAACCTTGGTTCCTGAACCTTGGGGCCACCGAGATCCTCGCCCTCGATCCTGAATGACTTGGCCATGAGATCTCTTATTCCACCCAGGCGCTCCATCGAGGTGAGCTCCTTGGTGATGTCCTTGACGACGGTTGTGAACGCTTTGGTCGATGCTGACTTCATGAACACAGGTGTCGAGAGAGCGAAATCGCGGTCAGGTAGTGAAATCCCGAATAGACTGGTGACTGAGCTTGCCGTTTTAATGAGAAAGCTGCCCTGAATGCCCTGAGTAGACCGCACACCGTAGCTCCGTCTAAGGTCACCGCAAATCTTGTCGACGTCGTCCATGAGCTTCGTAATCCGCTTGTTGCCGCTCGCAATGCCCTGCTCGTCGAACGCAATGCGAATGGCTTTGAGCGTTTCACGCATGGTGACGAAGTGGCCTTCGTTGCGTAACTGCCTGGCAGCCTCAATGGCATTGGAGACGCTACCAGAGGATTGAGTCAGCCACGCCGAGAACAAGGGCAGATCCAATGCGACAGTCTGGGTTGCTCCGTGCGATTGGATTTCTGAAATGCTTGTTCTTGTCTTGTCCGCGAGGTTGGTTAGTAGGCGGGCAGTGAAATCATGGCCAAAGGCGCCCACTTTCTTCATCCAGTGCAACTGATAAGCGTGCCTGATGGGGTGGATGAACGAGTCAGCTTTCAAGTGTTTGGCAGCAGTCGAGTAATAAATTGATTTGTAGGCAAGCCAATTTAGGGAGGCGATGAACATTTCCAACTGCCTTGTGGGGCCACCATAGTCGCCCCGGCTGATCTCGGAGAATTCTGACTTACTGAACACGTGCCCATCCGAGCTTACAAGCTTGACGTCCTTCGACCAGCGCCCGCGTGTTTCGCCTGCATCACTCAACTCTGCAAAGATAGCCGCACTTAAAGCGCTGTACTTGCTGTATTCGTCAGAGCCACGGTAGCCTAACATCCTCATGGTCAGGTAATACACGCTGGAGGCTTGATCCCAGGTGCAGACCATGTTCATTTTCAATTGCTCCAAAAGGGCGCTGAAGTCGTCATCCACAAACTCTCCTCCCCGAATTTCGGGGCGGATTGATGCCGCTTCTTTGTGCGCGACCGCATCCACCTCCTCAAGACCAAATTCAGTAGGCGCCAAGAACCGAAGGTAAGGAAATTGCTGTTTCCGATTGTCTCTATGCTCAGGCTTGTAGTTGTCTATGCAAAGAAGATCATCGTAGAAGAGATTACCTTGCAGAAAGTTCTCCAAAGCACACAGATCTCCGTTGATCGTGTCGCTGGTCTTAACTGCTACCGCCCCGGTAGCGCGCTGGACGGCTGTGAGTGTGGCATTGTCGATCAGTGCGTACGTCATGGCTTGGTAGTCTTGTCTTGAGATGGCCAGAAGAACATTCGTTGATGTGGGAGGAGTAATTACTTTGCCACAGCCTTAACTGCTTTCTTTACGGAAAATTCCTGCTCGCTACCATCACTGAATTTCACGACAAAGCCCTGCGTAGTGCCACCGTGGGCGCCAACCCCACGCGCTATATTGCGCGCGTAAAAGGCAACAGGATGTCCGGGCGTTGGCCAGTTTGTCGCTTTGCAATACCGGACGTACAGCTCTTCGAGCAGCTCGAATTCAGTTGAGCCTTGAATATCTCCACCCTCAACGAGATTTTTGTCACGCATTGCATAAAAAAAGCGCTCCGCCTCCGTCTGAGATGAAAAAAGTTGACCTTTGATGACCAGTTGATTTGGCATTGTCGTTCCACTCCGTAGGGTTAGTCGGCAAACACGTCAATCGCTGAAAGACCAGAAGCTCGGCGCGCTTTACTGCACCGCTCGCTTCCATAGTTTTCCAGCACTACATTTCAGCGACCGCCCATTGCATGAGTCCTTTCTCAAAGGCGGTGAGCTGAAGACTCTCCACCCGAGGGGCAAGCGATCGTAGTTTTGCCAGCAAATCGTTCAGGTGCTCTGATGGCAAAATCAGGTGCTTGATCTTGGTTGAGATCTGAGTGGGAATTCCGTACTCGTCCAGTGCGGTGAGCAGGGGGTCAAGGAACATGTTTTCCAGTTGCTCAGCGAAGAAGCTAAAGTCTCCAGGCTCATACCCATGTTGCTCCAGCACGTCGACCTGTATTTTGTGAATCGCCATGATGTCCCGAGGTAATCTGAAGCACACAATGTTCCTCATGAATTTCAGGCGCAGGTTAATGGCTTCACTCGCCGAGACATCCTCCCACCGTTTTTCCACCGCTTCGCTTAGGTACGCCGGCAGATTTTTTTGATTTCGAAGTTCGTTGATGTGCCAGGCCAACTGGGAGCTGGACGAGATCAGATAGTCCATCAGATTCTTGTCTTCTAAGATCCAGACCAGCTTACATAAATAATTCAGTTGGTTCGGCTCAGGAATCCCTTTCCAGCCTAACAACTCCTGACTGTCAGGAAGGTCACTGATGATCGTTTTCGCCACTTCGACCTGACGCTCGATAGGAATGTGGCGGTTTTCGATCAGGGTGGCGGGTGACAGCACCGGGTTGGCATACGCTTCCTGGAGACGGCCTCGCGAGATATCCGTGAGGTATTCGTTCTCCAGCTGCATTAACAGGCCGATAGGTGAGGTTTCGTCCTGATGACCGATCGGGTACTCGACCGTCAGCCCCTGCTCAATAGGCGGGGCTTCGAGCATGAACACCTTGCCGATGAAGTATTTGTTCATGCGGCCAGCGCGCCCGGAAATGTTCTTGTAAGTGAAGTAGTCGAGCGTCGACATTTTGAGGCGACGATCGTAAATAATCACGTTCTCAGCCGACGTGTTTACGCCCTCGATCATCGTTGATGTACAGATGATTCGCTTGATGACGCCCTCGTTGAACAGCTTGACGATATACTGCTGCAGCGCGCGAGGCACCCCGCCATGGTGTATCCCGATGCCCAGGGCGATCGCCCTGGCAACGTTCCATTCTGGGTGGTACTGCTCGGAGATCCATGCAGCGATTTCCTGCGTCTCTGGCACCGGGGTCAACCCGGCATCCTGGATCAGATACTCAGCGACCCTGTTTGCGCTTGCCGGCGCCTGACAGTAGATCAGGGTAGGAGACTCCAGCGTCCTCACCAGCTCCAGGAGCTTCTGTGTGCGCTCCTCTGAGCGCATGCCCAGATTGAAATTCTGGATATCGACCGCCACAGTGCTGAAGTCGGACGGGATGAAATGATACTCGTAACCGTCTAACCCAGAGATCTTCTGAATGTGTGGCCCGAGCATGTAGAACTGCGCTCCAGTTTTTGCGAGCTTGTGGAATGCCAAGCTCAGATCGACGGCGCGCGTGCTCTCATCCTTATCACTCCCCAAATCGATTTTGTAAAATTCGTCCAGGACGAAGAACTCCACATCATCCAGATCAGGACGTTGAATAACGCGCTCCTGCGTTAGGAGGTAAACGTTGGTGCCGTCGGGGACAGCTTCCTGGCTGGGATGTGTGATCAGGTTGAAGTCTCTGAAACGCTTGACCAGGCGGCGCCGGGTCTCGTCAATCAGCGCAATGGTAGGAACGATTACCACCACTTTTTTGAACCGGCGCTGGGCAAGTACTGCGTCGATGACCAGGCTTTTACCGACGCTGGTGGAGGCGCTCAGGACGACATTTTGGCCCTGCATGATCAAGCTGAAAACGTGGGCCTGAAGGTGATGAAACACCATACCAGGCTCTACACCTTCAACCCTGTGAGCCTCGTAAGCCAAGCGGTCAGACAGGGCCATGTTGCTCAGGTGTGGTGTGATGTAAGGAAAGAGCCCTACAGCTCGCACCATGTTGAGCAGGAGCGATTGCTCGACTGCGTCGAAGAGTGTGAACTTGTCGAGCGCCCGGATCACCAAGTCGCGTCCTTCCCAATCGGAATTGCTTCGATTGACGATGGCGTTGATGGCGAGCAGTACATCGACTGTTGAAGCGCCCTCGTCACTAAGGTTCGCCAGGCTGTTCTTTATCGTTTCGTAGTTCATTACCGCATCGTTCCTTATGATCCCCGAAGCTGGCTTGCCCAACTAGAAATACCTTCACCCTGTGGTGTTTTCAGCTGTGCAAATCGACCACAAGCCCGAGGTCATACCTGCAAGTCTTCCAGTGTTTTGCAGCGAGCATTGAAAGCATTGGTCAGCTTATCGATGCTCTCCATTGGCACGAGGAACACCATGACCTTCACTTGCTTGATGTTCTCTGGCAACTGGGTGGTGAAGGTGCTGAAGTGGGCTTCGATCTCTTTTCTGAGGTGGTTCACGTAATCAGCGAGCCAGCCTGACGAGAGTGCGTGACTGTCATAGGTCAACAGGATCGGAAAGCAGAGGACGTTCAGCATGTCATCGACTGGCGAGTTTCGATGCAGTGCTTGGTTGAAGGCGTCCGCTTTCGGTTGATGGTGAAGAGGCTCGCGCAGGTTGATGATGATTTCGCGTTCCGACGACAGTACCGTTTCCGAAATGGTAGCGTCCAAGACGCTGCAGATCTGGGCCAACGTCGCGTCCATCTTGCCTGCTTCAATCAGGCGCGCGAGCCCTAGCCATAGCTGATCGTCCTGGCCAGGTATCTGGACGATGTGGGCGTTGCCAAATTCGGAGAGCTTGCCACTGGATTTATAGAAAACCTTGCATGCCACGGGCTCGCTGTTTTGGCGGCTGCGCAGGATGGCGTGGAGGATCAGTTCGGCGATCAGTCTGTCGCGGGGCAGCTCGCTGTCGCTGAAAGCATTGATGGAACGAGCGAGCATGGCTTCGGCATTGTGCGCGAGGATGTTCACGATCTCGCTCGCCTTGAGTGAGAATTCTGGGAGCCATTCGACCAGGTGTTTAGCAAAACCATCGTGCCGCCACGCCTTCAGCGCGTAGCGCACGTCGAAGCCGGAAAATGAGTGCAGCAGGCCTTCATCGGTGCTTGCGTGAAACTCGACCAGGAAGGGATCTGGACGTTTTTTGTAAGGTTTGGCTGTAGCCGTTGACTGGTCATCTGCGGCCTCTAGTAGCTGCTTGAGGTGGGCCAGCGCCGGGGCTCGCAGAATGATCTTCGTCGATGCTGCTGTTTTCACGTTGGCCGTGGCAGCCTTGTCAGCCATCTCCAAGAACTCATCGTAAATAGCCTGCATCTGGGTATTGTTAGGACGATTCCCGAAATCCTCAGCAAGCTTGGAGAGGGCCTTGATGTTGACGGCTTCCAGTGCCTCCACATCCCCGTAGACCTGCCAGACGCAGTTATCTGCCCAGTAGGCAAAATTCCGATTTTGTGGGGAACTAAATGTCTTGAATTTCTTGAGCAGGGCCTTGCCTCGGGCCGTGGTGGTGTCAGGCAGATTCCGCTTATCCAGCTCGGTTTTGAAGCCGTTGAGAATCTTCGCAACGTCGCGCTGGGTCACAATTCGGAAGCGGGCAGGGCCGGGGCGAACATCGCAATTCAGCGATTTATGGAGCAAGGACGAGTCGGCTTTGGTGCCATCCAGCTTGGTCACCTCTTCCATATTCCATTTGTGGTCACCCTCAGTCGTCTTGACCTGAATGTACTCGTTGACGAGCTCCCCAGCGTACTGAAATACGGCCACGATATCGTCGGCGGTCTCGCATTCCACCTGGGTGTAGCTGTTGTCGCGCAGCATCTTGAAAATGAAGCTGACGGCTACATGGTCTTGATACTTGAAGCCCTGTCTTGCAGCGGGCCCACCTTTGTTGGATGGGCTAGTAGTACGCACCATGACATCCCTGTATCGCGAGAAATTTCCAGGAAGGGCATCCGATTGATCAGCGTGGGTGACGAATACGGAGCCTGCTAATAACGTAACGCTACCACTAATGGCAATTGGCCGGCTATCGGCAAAACTGCGCAAACCGACGATTTGCCCACACCGATCCAGGGGCACCCACTTCGATATTGAAATTCCCCAGATTGAACAGGGCGTGTCGCAAAATGGATGGTTGTTGGCGACTCAATTTGGACGCAAACCGAGTCTAAGGAACTTGACCTGTAAACCCAGGAAATGACTTGTTAACCTTGGTGGTTTACAGGTCTTTTTTTTGGTTTACACCCTGTCTAGCTGGGTCATGCCAAGCCCCATTATGGTTTGCATGGCCAGGTCGAACTGCCGGTTTGAATCAGCCTCATGTTGGTAGTCGGGTATGAATGCCTCCCATTCTAAGCGGTCGGTTGCGAATGCGATCGACCACCACGGACTGACCGATGGAAGGCATTCCAATGACGAGCGGTGAATATTGCTCAGATGGCTCGTGGTCGCGACGTTTTCAAGATGGGACTGGGTTGCCGTCATGAGGGGGAGAGAACGTTCTCCGTTCTCTCCGACCGCTTCCTATTCAGTGAATAATCCGTCTTGCCTGATCAAGATTGAGGCTCACCAGGGCTGGGTGGACGGACGGTTATGGATAGCACAATCTTGTCCCACCTGAGCTATCGCAATACGGAGTGATCTGCATGGAATGCTTTCGAATAGATGAGAGCGGCTACACCGGCTTCGATCTGCTGAACGAAGCGCAACCCTTCCAGGGGACGGCAGCGATCGGAATCGATGACGCAGAGGCCGCGCGTCTGGTTCGTGAGTATTTCCCCAAGCTTCAGGCACCTGAGCTGAAGTACCGGTCGCTTTCGAAGCGTGCGAGTAACCATCCCAGGCTTTTGGGCCTAATCGGCGATCTGCTGGCTAATCACAAGTGCATTACCTACCTCTGTGACAAGCGCTTCGCATTGCTCTTGAAGTTTGTGGATTACGCGGTTGAACCTCATTACTACGAGCGCAACATCGATTTCTACAAGGACGGGAGAAATTACGCCTTAGCGTGTGTGTTGTATTACGCAGGGGCTCGATTGCTGGGTGAGGAGCCGATGAAGCACCTGGAATGTGCATTTCAAAATGCTATGAAGCTCAAAAGCCCCGCAGCGCTTTCCGGTCTAGTTACCGCCGCCCGGCAGACCGATTGGAGAAAGCTGGAAGATGCTACGGGGCCGCTGGTACACGCCGATCCTGATTGTCTAGGCGCCATTGCAATGCCTGGGGTCACGACCGACATGGTATTACCCGTTCTCTTGGCACTCATTACTCGGATGGAGCTGATGAGTGACGGGCCGTATAGGGTGGAGCATGATCAGTCGAAGAATCTGCTGACCTACCATGATCTGCTCCAGCGTCAGATCGATCACACGGGTGTGGCTGAATTTCGACAGTCTGCGCTCGCGAGTATTCGGTATCCGCTGAAGCTCAGCGAGGTAACCCAGGTCGACTCCAAGACGAGTCCAGCCGTCCAGCTTGCGGACGTTCTCATCGGAGCCACGATTGAGTCCGCGCAGCGTATGACTGGAAGGATTACGGATGGGTTGGATCCCCAGCGTCTTGCTGAGTTGTATCGCGATGATCAGATTATCCACATGCTGCCATCCGTGGATTTGGAAGAGCAGCGTGAATTCAGGAAGGGTACGCAGGCTGCGGCGTTGATCGACTACTTCGCGGAGAATTTTTCATCGTCCCGGTAACGCGATCATCGGTTCGTGGGCTCAGCTAATCAGGATGCCGGCAACAGTGAGTACCGCTCAAACAGCGAGCGATAGAACCCAATCAACACCTCCTCGGCATTCGGCTCCAGGAGCTCGGAAGCACCAAACCGGTAGACCTCATATCCCACCAGCCTCAGAGCCCTGTCAGCGGCCATCATCTCGGCGTATAGGCGGGGGCTTGAGCGTCCATCAGGGTCAGAATAATGGTGTTTGCCATCAACCTCGATGACAATCCGTACGCCGCCAGGAAGCAACAGAAGGAAGTCCATGCGCGACCTTAGCAAGGCCTCCTTGCCGCGTCGTGAGACCGTCAGGGGATCCCAGTGAAAGCAGACCTCCGGCAGCAAAACCGGAACCTCCGGAATCGCTGTCGTGAAGGCTTTGAAGAAGCTGGTGAAGGCGAGCGCTTGAGGAGGCGACGATTTTGGCAGGCAGGCTTTCAGGCGTTGATACAGGCGATTCTTGGCCTGGTCTTGATCGATGCTATAGGTCTGGGCATACCAAGCCTGGAGTTCGCGCCATAGGAGCCCGGAACTGCCGATAGGGCGGTCATAAATCAGGACATCCTCGATGCCGGTGACGACTTCGATATCATTGTCCAGCGCATTGCCCAGGCGCAGATCGGGCTTCCTGGTGGAAGCGAAGATGAGGTTCTTGGGGGACGACTGCTTTCCCGACCCGACGTAGGCCAAGGAGGCGGTCAGGAACGCATCCTCTCCCATTCCCACGACAAAGTGGACTCCACATGCTTGAGGGTACCGTCGACGAACCCGATAAATTTTCGCTGAGCGGGTTCGCTGGGTAGCATCCGTGACGAAGCCAGGGCCTCGACGAATCGGCCAAACCGGGCATGCGATGATTGAAATGCACCGAGTTTGTCGAAGAGTGTCACCGCATCCCAATCGTGATTTTCAATGTAGTGACGGACAATCTCCTGGCGGAGTGTTGGGGTTGGTCGGAGCAAGTCTACGAACGAGATTGTGTCGATTCGCCAGAACTCGCTGAGCACCTGTTCGAATGCAGCCCTGTCGATGTATAAGTCGATGGTGTTGAGCTTTTCTGCCAGCTCTCGACGGTAGCGACCAGGGATCAGAGGTGCTGTGCCATCATCCCACACAAGCTCTTGAAGCTGGTCTCGCTCATGAACCTCGAAGCCGAGTAGCTCTAGAGCTTTCTGGGCGGCAGCTACCATTTGAGCATCATCAGCGGCCTCTACTGCTTTCTCAAGATGCTGCCTCTTGGAGTTGTACTCCGTGCAATCATCCAGGCCTAGCCTGAAGAGCAATTCAGGGATTCGGGTATCCGTGTAGTGGTCTTTCTGATTGCCGAGGATCTGGCTGAAGGTGTCTCTCAGGCTGATGAGGTTTTGCTGGGTACGAGGCATGCGCAAGGGTTCGTGCTGATGTCGTTGCTTGGATGCTACCACCAGCAGGCAGCTGGCAATTGGCAGCAGGACATTGGAGGCGTTACGGCGTGTAAGTTACAGGACGGGAGCGGATTGCCCCCGACCCGAAGCGGGCATTACCGCAAACATTTACTGGCGTTGGAACCCTGCAAGGTCGTAGGGCACCATCATGGACACTCAAGCTGTCAAAGACGCGGTCAGGCTAGTGACTGTGCTGAAGGAGGCTCGAAAAAACGCGCTCTGTTTGCCTTCTGCTTATTCGCAGCCTTGTATGGTAACGAATTTAGTCCGGGTTCTGACTGCTCCAGTCTGACAAATAAAGGCTGACAAGCTGTAGAGTTGAAGAGACTTGATGCGGATCTATTGATTCATTGGCACCGTGAGCCAAGCGGTTCCGACTGCTCATGAATTCTAGAAGCGTATCTACGTCATTGACGGATATTTCCCCTTGCGAATACATGTGTTTTATCAGCATGGGAGCCGGAAGCCTCTCAACGGGAATGCTTTGAGAAATTGCCCTTTTTCTAAGGGTGGCCTCGAATATACTCCATAGGTATAAGGTTGCGGGTTCAATGAGCCCTTCTGCGATGAGGGTTTTAACCTGTTGCAGCTTGGATTCAAGCTGTGGCCACGTAGGTAGCTCATTTACTGAAGTAGGAGTCTTTGAAGACTCGACATCTTCCAGTGTAACAAGTAAAAACCGCCAGCCTTCGTGTTTTGAAATTTCTTGAGCAAGGGATTGAAGTTTATCGACGGAGACACGAGAAGCTTTGGTTTTGACTTCGATTATTAGTTTGGTATCTCCCTTTGTAGCTATCAGGTCAGGTTGGTACCCGCCCAAGTCGAAAGGGATTGACTCGGCAGTAGGTTCTTTTTTTACTGTAAAACCTTGCTGCAAGTAGTCGTCAATCAGCGATTTTATCTTCTGGTCGTGTGCAAGTTTGGTCGAGTTGCTCATAAGTAGCTCCTAAGATCCTGTGCGTCACACACTCTAACGTAGACACACTCATTGCCCTCGATAACACCACTTTGAAGTAGTGGTGGTAAATTTGTAACGTCAATAGGCTCTTGTAGAGGGCGACGATGGCTGTCGACATCGGATACCAAGAAATCGTCCTCAAAGACAAGTCCGACGAGAGCGTCTTGAATTGGCTTAATTATGTTGTCTATGTCGGCTGGGGAGTTGTCGCACAGATATACAATCGTAAAGCGGAGTGAGGGTGACGACACCGGTGGTGTCTCACTGTTCCATAGCTTGGCTGCTTCCTCTCGCACATAAGCTTTCCAGGCTTGAAGATTCGTCCTGCTTTTTGTTTGGTGCGACACAGGTCGTTTAGGGATGAGAAATTCAAAGGTCTGCATAGGCTCTTCGATATGGATTTTCCAAGTTTTTGCCGAATTTTTAACTCCAGGCATAGCCTCTCCAGCGTGCGGCAGGCAGTCAGCATCTGCTCAACTAATGCCTTTCTAGCATGGCATGTGCTGATGCGCCACCCTAAGGTGGCTAGTCCTCAGCCAGCTCCTTGTCACCAAGCTTCCCCTGGGGAGGGGGAGTCTCAGCCCACCAACCTGTCCGACAACTAACAGCTTTTAGAGGAGGCAGAGTTTTCAAAATCTACTCCTAGATAGAAAATTGCTCCATAACCCACTCGATGTGAGGTTGGTGAAATTTTATTCCATCATTGAGTGGAAAGTTTCTGGCCAAGTTCGGATCTGTCTCGAAATCCCATGTCCTAAGAGCTTCAGAGCATGTAACTCCGAACTCTGTTATAGAGCGGAGAGATAATAGCCATGAAATCTGGTCGCGAGTGAAACCCGTGAGTGGGAATTCACGAGCAGCGTCTCTATGTATCGACCATTCCAGAGGAGAGGACACAAATAGCCATCTACGCAGTTCAGCGGGATCTGATTTTTTGACCACACTGGACATGTGATCAAAGGAATTTTTTACCCGCAGGGCCAACCACCCAACAGATGCGAGCAGCTCTGCCTTTTGCTTCCGCGCGCGCGCACGTTCAAGGTGGTAGGGAATTAACCATGCGGCAATGATTGCAGCGATCGATCCTACCGCTTGCACCCATGCTGGGGCATTCGGGCTGCTCCAGGGGACGTAGAGGAGCACGCTCCCGGCCAGTAGTAGCGCTGGCGAGAAAAGAAACACCTTGAGGACAGCAGGCCTGCTGGATTCAATGACAAACTCCCTTTGTAGCATTCTAACCACCTACCCAATTTTCATGTATGAGGCATGATGCCACCAGGGCGGGCCTGCGGTGAAATCCAAACGTTTTTGGTGAGCGTGCCATGATGCGACTTGGCGGTCGCCAAGCGAGGCTACCAGCATGCCTGGTACTGCAGCGGCATGTCGGGAGGAAGGGACTACCAGATGGTTAGCGGGTACCTATTGAGGTCTAAATGAATTTCAAATAGGTACCGCCATCCCGGTTTCTGAGAGGTAGCCTTGGCACACGTTATCCAATAGGACTCACCGAGTGCACGCACCCACCGAAGCCGTACTTAAATGCGAAACCCTCCTGCGCACCATGATGGAGGATCTTCAGGCCAAGCGTATCTGGCCGAATGTCTGCATGATCATCGCCGGCATGCTTAAACGTCGCATCGAACTCGCCGACGTTTACGATGAAGTTCATGCAGCACTGGCCTCCACTCCTAGGGCCTTTTACATTTTTTGGGATGCTTTCGTTCACGCTGCCGATGGGTGGAATCTGGAGAAAAACCGCGCTGCCAGGCAGGCACGTGATGAACTGATTGAGATCAACTGCCGGATCGGCGAGCTCGCTGATCAGATGGCAGCATTGCTCGATCGGCGTGATTACCTTCATAACCATTCGGGTTTCAGCTCGGGTACCCAGTACCACATTATGGACATTGTGCATGAAGCTTCAGATCACAATTACCACTACGAGAGCTACGTGAAGGAGGGGGTGGAACGTCTCCAATACCAATATGATCTCAAGTATTGGCCAACATTGAGTGAGGTTGTTCAGGCTATCGGTGCCGATGCTGAGAGTGCAGAGGTTACTGCCGACAACGAGACCACAGCGGTTGCTACCGAAAGCCGCAAGTCGGGACGCTCGGATTTCGTGAAGGCACTACTGGCTCGCATTGACGACAACCGGGTGAGGGAGTGTGGTTTCATTCCCGACAGCTTTGCGCTTTCTGACAGCGGTCTTGCGTCACTCGTCAACTGTGGATTGGACTTGAGCGTGGATGAGCTCGTCGACGCTAATTTTATTAAACGTTTCCGGCAACGGCAGCGGCAAGCAAAGAGAGCTTAATGATACTTGGGTTATGCTGAATTATGAGAGAGAATCGGGCTAACCCATCTGTTTTGTTGCTAAGGAAAAACCATGTCTAAGCTTGCAGAATTCCGAAAACTTGAGCGTGACCTCGCCGAACAGCTTGCTGCCCTGGAGGCCATGAAGTCTGATAAAGGACTTGAGCAAGAGATGGAGTTTGAAAACAAGCTGCGCTCGCTTCTTGGTGAGTACAACAAGAGCTTGAAAGAAGTCGTAGCCATTCTCGATCCCCAGTTCGCATACACCTCAGTCAAAAGCACTGTGTCTGAGAAGCGCACTCGCAAAGCTCGCGCTGTGAAGGTCTATAAAAACCCTCATACGGGCGAATTCATCGAGACCAAAGGCGGGAATCACAAAGGCCTGAAGGCCTGGAAAGAGCAGTACGGTGTAGAAACTGTCGACTCCTGGTTGAGCTGAGCCTGAACTGAGTCGTCGGATGATGGAGATGCAGGTTGACGCGTCAGATATCTGATCTCCATGGTGCCATGACCAGAAGGGGAGAGCTGGCTTCCCTTCTGAATTTGCCTTTGCACGAGTAGCTGTACCAGCGTCGATCAGTATCCGACCTTGATTACACTGGTACCCGTTTATCGCTCATGGGTCGCATGGCATGCCGGTCGACCATCTATCCGCATCGACTCATATCAAGAGCCTGAGTGCCAGTACTGACTCACCGTTGATTTCGAGAGCCCAAGCAGCCGCCGAATCTCGGCCTGAGACTTTCCCTCAGCCTTTAATCGCAACACGGCGTCTTTGTTTTCCGTGTTCGCTGGCTTGCCCTGTGATCGAGCAACGAGCTCGCCGTCCTGCATCTGCTCCTCCAGCAGCGCCAGGCCACCAGCCGCCTTGAAACGATTCAGTTCACTCTGAGCTGCGGCGATGGCGTCATCAGGTGTCTGACCGCGTTCTAGAGCTACACACAGAGCCATGAAAGCTAGGACATCGAAGTCCAGCGCCTTTGCTAGGGAGGATAGCTTTTCGAGCGTGAGCTTGGATTTTCCACGCTCGATGGAGCTCACCGAGGTGCGGAAGGTCGCCTCATTGAGCTCTTCGTAGCCCAGTCCGCGCTGCTGTCGAACCGCCCTGAGCGCTGCACCTATCTCGTTTTTCAGCGTCATGATCGTCCGAAAAGTCAGGATAGAGCCACACGTCGTAGGTTCTGATAAATAGCGCGGGTTGTGCTTATGAGAACCACTCGGATATGATGGGTTCTAATGACGGCATGCTCCGAAGAAGCCCCTTGGACACACGTGTTCCATCCTGGCGTCTCGGTTCGAGTGGAGGAGGGCTGTCAATTTAAGCTTAAATCGAATCAAGAGGCGGCGAAATGCGGGTGTACATAATCTCCGACCTGCACCTGGAATTCACCGCTTTCCAGCCCCCGGAGTTCGCGCCAGGGAGCCTGGATTTGGTGGTGCTTGCCGGTGACATTCACAAGTCGGATAAAGGCGTGCGATGGGCTAACGAGACATTCAAATGCGATGTCTTGTATGTCCTTGGGAATCACGAGTTTTACTCAGGTCACTTCGACCGGACGATTGAGAAAGCACGCGCAGCCGCTCAGAGCCACGTCCATGTGCTTGAAAATGAGTCGTTCGTAGCAGGTGGAATTCGGTTCTTGGGAACAACCGGCTGGACGGATTTCGGCGCGACTGGCGACGTAAGCGCCGCGATGGCGATGGCGCGGTCGATGATGAACGACTACCGAATGATACGGGCAGATCAAAACTATCGCCGGCTGCGCCCTGTCGACGTCGCGATTAGGAATCAACGGGCGAAGATATGGCTCGCTGCCGAGCTAGAAAAGCCATTCTCTGGCAAGACTGTTGTTATCACGCATCATGCGCCGATCCTCGAAGTGAATGACAGCGAGCATGAAGGTCATCTGAACGCAGCTTACTGCAATTCATGGTACGGCCTGGTCGACCGAGCTGACGGGTGGATTTTTGGTCACACTCATCATTCGATCGATATTGTGCTCTCGGGCTGCAGATTGATCTGCAATCAGCGGGGCTACCCAGGAGAGAGGTGCGGTTTCGATCCTGGGAAAGTAGTGGAATTTTGAAGATTACGGGGTGCGTTTTGTCTTACAGCTCTATGAATACAACCATGGCATCTGATCTACCTCCGGAGGTCGAGGCTGCGAATTCGGTGGACTGGGGGGTCATGATTGATGCGTTTCTGATGCACGCTGCCCAAGTAGGCTCCCGGTTCACAGGCTCCGTTTATTGCGATCGCTCAGGCAAATCGTCGGACGGAATGACAGTGATAACACCAAGGGTGGTTCGTCTATCGCAGAAGCATGGCATGACACTTCTTCGTAGCATTTGCGGAGCAGACCACTACGTGATCGTCACCCTGTTCTCGGTTACAGCAAAGGAAGCCCTGGACGCCTGAAACGCTGGCATCAACTGGTTGAATTCATGAGCAATCCAAGAATAGTTGCCCCATGCACGTGCTCGCGTATTGGAGGCTGGAGTTCTGAGCATCGGTGCTTTCTGGCTCGATATGAGCAAATTCTTTCGGTCGCGGACGCCGTGTTTGGGGATCGCCAACTTGCACAACGGTGGCTTGGAAAGCCGGCAGTTGGACTTGCCAACCTGACGCCCTGTAGGCGCCTGTCTACACCTAAAGGCTATGAGGATGTCCACGAGGTGCTCATGCGAATTGATCACGGCATATGCATCTAACTCGCGCAGCCCTATCAAGCGGCAGCCTGATAGGGAGGTGTCCTGAGTGACCTGTGACGGGCTATTCGATTGGCCCATGAGCGTTACCGCCGCTTCGCCCCTGCGCTTCTATTTGGCGCCGACCTCACTCCGTTGACCCATAGCGGGCCTGCACCTCGCTCATCACCGTTTTAACCAGGTGCTCACTGTAATCATGCAGCGACCACTGTTTCACCTTGTGATTGAGGTAGTCGACCAAAAAGAACACAGGGAGCGGCAGGTGGGGCTCGGGCACATCTGTCGCTAAGGCCAGGCTTTGAGTAGCGCCATACAGTTTGGCGAGCATTCTGATATTTGCTCGCCCTCCGGAATGGCTGGCTTTGCTGAGACAGAACACGTGGTGATTCTCGGGAGCGGCATCTAGGATCGATTGAAGGGACGCATCCTCGATGATGTCGGCACTCAAGCGAGGCGTTCCCGTCAGGATGCTGTCCTTGACCTGCTGGAAACCGGGATCGGTCACGTAGTCGCGACCCAAATAATAGGCGAGCAGATTAATGCCAATTTTCGCGATCACCCGCTCCATGGCGCCGACGGTCACCGTCATCTCCACCGATACAATGGGCCCCTCGGTGTCGACTGTTTCTTGAGTATCGAATGAGAATTGCTCGACCGCGTGGGCGAAGAAACTGAGGGCGTCTTCCACTGTGGCACTTGAGGTCTTGAGCACGATTCCCTTATTGAGGTTCTGGAAAATCGTCGCGGCTGGAGTCAGGCCTGCTGCTTCAGTAGCACCGTAGTGCTCCAGCCAAAGGCCAGCACGAGGGGGTTTGGACTCGAAGCTCGATTCAGCCGCCTGGGTGAAGGTCTTGTCTGAGCGGAGCATGGTGATGGCTTCATACCTGAGTTCATGCTCCGGGCCTCGCTTTCTTATGCAGGTAACTTGATTGCCTTGGAGCAGGGTCGACAGAGCCATGAGGAAGCTGCGTAGCTCGTCAGGGCCTGCGGCGGCGGAGTCATATTTTTTCTCGCCGGTTATCTTTAACTGCGGAAGGACTATCGGCTGGGCGTGTCGTCCGAAGTCGACCTCATGCGGGTATCCCGATGAGCTGGCCATCTGTTTGCGCCGTGCCTGGATACCTGGCGCAGCGGTACGCTTACCGCGATCACGGCCATGTGGCTGCATGAAGGCACGACCGATGGCAATAGGTGAACAACGTAGCACCTCCAACTCCAGCTTGCCCAAGACATCCGTGTTGCAACGTTTGCACACCATGTCTACCAGCAAGTAGCGATCGTCATCCGCTCCAAGCCCCGCACTGATGACATGCTCGTCAGAGAAGGGCCCAGGGCCTTCACAGTAGATGCATACCGGTGAAGGGACTGTCGTTTGAATGGTCAAGTTATGGCTCCTAACTGTCGTTTAGGGATCCGTTTTCAAACCCATTTCTATTCAGTCCCGGTTTGCTCGCCAGTATTCGACCACCTGGTTGAACGCGTCCATGTAGAACGCCTCCTCGTTATCAACCTCAGCGCCGCATCGTCGAGCCATGGTGAAAAAGCCGGCACCTGGCATCCAATCGTCCTGGTGAACGACCAAGGCGGTCAAAAAGCCTCGACCCTCCGTGTACTCCTCGGTCGATATCTCATCGAGCAAATAGCTGAGCCGGTGATCGTCGTGCGAGATGGCCAGCGGAAGCTGGGCGACAAGCTCGCCGTAGGTCACGAGCTCCCGGTTTTTAAGACGTGCCCGTCTGACCAGGAGGTTTCGGGCAGCGGTTTTGGCTTGAGCCCAGTCGGAATCCGCAAAGCCATGGGTATGACCGATCATGGGCGCTTGCTCGCGTCGAGAGCCAAGTAAACATCCTTGGCGTCCATCACCATGATCTGCGGGTTGAGGTCGCGCAGGTGTTCGAGCTTGGCATGTTCTTCAAGCAAATAGGTTACGGCTGTGAACACTGCTTTGTTGGTGATCTCCCGCTCAGTGCGCCGGTAAAACATCGCATGGGGTAGATCACGCCGGATGCCGTCTTGAGTCGTGACTGTCCGAGCAAATCCGGCCTCTTCCATCAGATCGTGGATCTGGTCGTAGTGGTGCTCATAGCTGAGTTGTACCCGAACGATGAACTCTTTCGAGTCCCGGCGTGGGAGGGTGTGTGGTTTGCCGTTACCCTTTTCCATGTTGGCAAGCAGCCATTGTGCGAGGGTCTTTTGAACGATGTTATCGACCGACATCAGAAACATTCCTTGGAGGTGACGTGCGGCTACTCATGAGCCGGATTGAGGCACACAAAACACCTGCTGGAATGTATCAATTTCCTTGGCGTTGTCTATCTCAAGAGGGCCAAGAGCGGGCGAGCCCTCGTCGTCCATGACGAGGGCGGCAGGTCGATCAGGTGGAAGCTGTTACTCCGCTTGCGGTATCCCAGCCAGCTTTGCGAGGTACCACGTTGGCAGAGGATGGCGGTGCAGCCTAGCCGAAATCGCCATCAGCACTTCCCAAGGCGTGTCGTGCCAAGCGAAGTCCTCTGGGACAGCGGCATGGGTCGGAATTTTCAGCGAAGCTTCGACTTCCTCTGCCGGCGTCTGCATGAAGCCGGTCACGCTGCGTGATACACCAACGGCATTCACATAGGCCCCAGAGTTTGTCAGCGTCTGCAGGGCTTGCTGAGGAAACCACCGCTCTAGCGTCACTCGCTTCAACTTCGGCACAATCCCCGTAGACAGTTGATTAAGAGCTTCCTGATCCCCGATCAGCGCGGCCATGGTTCCCAGCAATGGCACCAACGTGGTGGTTTGGAAGAACCCCTCCCTCCGGGTTTCCTTTCCGTAGTGCAGGGCCATGGCGTCTTCGAGATCATCGGTGTCCACCGGCATGATCCTGTTCTGCTCTAGCGCCGTCTCAAAACGGTCAATGCACTCGCGCACCATGAGTTGGGTGCTAGTGATATCTCCCGTAGCCATAATCGCCACCGTGGCGAGCGAAATGTCGATTGCTTGACCGTCATATACCGGCAACAAGCAGCCGTTGTGGGCATTGATAAAAGACACCAGGTTGATGTGCATGGCCAACACCTTTGACTGATCTGCCTTTGTTGCGAGTAGCAACAGAAGCGCGGTGCCCAGGCGCCCAAGCTCATCGCAGATCAAGTCGATGTAGAGCACCTGATCTGGGCGATACCGAAGGACATTCCGACGGTTGAGAAGCGATGGCATCACGCGATCGTAGTACCGACGCAGGGCATCGGAATGAAGCTGAGCAAGCGTTTCGAACCGCTTGAGGAACTGAGCGTCATCCTGAAGGCCCTGCGTAATCGATTCGCTCCAAAGGCGCAGCAGGAGGTATTCACCTGCGAGTACGCCTGGCTTTTGGTTGCCTTCGCTTTCGCCCCATACGAGCAGAACCGCCCATCCCATTGCTGCTGCCGCAGCTCGTTTGTGAAAGCGGTTCCGGCGCGTATTGTCGGACACGTCCGGGGCGTCTTCTACAGCGCTCAAGCAGTCGTCGACGAACCGCACGAACCGAGAGAATGAGGCTTGCGTGTCGTCGAGGCCAGCCAGTGCGGCCCTCAGGTCAGACTTCCCCTTTTCGAGCAGCAGCGCGTCATCAAAGAGGTACTGCTCAATGAACGGGCTCAACTGATCCATTCCCCAGAAATCCAGCGAGCACAGAGGATCCATCTCCTTAACCTGACTTGTCAGGGAGGAATAATCCGACTGGGCATCCTGCTTCAAGACGCCGTTGGAAACCAGGAGGATCCGTTTTTTCAAGCCTCGCAAAGCTTCCGGCAACCGATTCCGGATGTACTCGGTCGACGCCTGGAGAACGGAGGGTAGGATCGCTTGCTGACTGCTGTAAAAGTCATTTCGGCTTACGTTCCCGAATTTGATGATGAACATGAAGACTTCGGTTTCGCCTTGGTCATTAGCCTTCGTAGACATGACGTCGACGCCGCCCTGGTTCACACCGACCTGGGCACGGCTCTGCACCGAGTGCCCCATTGCTTGCAGAAGATCCGGGAGGAGGGCATCCAGTTCGTCGCGTTCGCGAAGCCCTGTGAGGTAATGCGAGAGAACCAGCTGAATGCTCATTGCCCAGCTTCCTCCCAAAGGTTGTTCACCATGTGTACGTAAAGGAGCGGATCAGCAGTCCAGGTCTGAGGGAGTTCCACGCTCATCTCGTGGCTAAACATGGGAATCATCGTCTCCACGGTTTCCTGATCACTCTGGTACTCCACTGCCACATAGTTGGCGTACTTGAAATGCTCCGATGCCATGAACATATCGGCCAAGAAGAAATCCCCCCGAGCCTGTTCGGTCACCGCTCGACTTTCATTCCGGCGCAGGTAGCGGAAGCTTCGGCGCATCTCCGACGACATTTGAAGCTCGGCCAACTGGGGCAGGGCCTCCAGCTCACGGAGTTCCGAGGCAAGCTTCTCGGCCAGGTGCTGGGCGAGTGGCGATTCAGCCAGCGGTGAAGATTCTGCTTCCAGAAGCCGTTGACAGGTGGATGGGTGCTCGACCGTGAGGAACCTTACGACCGTGGCTAGGTTGCTCGAAATCAGCGGGCTTGGTGGCAGGTCTTCGTTCAAGCTCAGCACCCAGCCCAAGGAAACGGCTACAGGAACATCCAACGCACACAGCCTGCGCGCAACGGTGATCGCGCACTGCTCAGTCACGCCGGTTAGCGCGAATCGCACCAGCTTGGGGTATTGCAGGTAATGAACGCTCACCTCATGAGCCAGTGCCTTGCTGAGTCTGTAATGCCCCTTGTGGCCGATCCAGGCGCAGGCGGCAAGCAGAAACAAGTCAGTAGTCGCGATCCGGCGAAGGCAGCCTTTTGCTTCTTCTCTGAGTGTCTCAGCGTCGACGCCTGATTTTTCCGCTTCGCGCCACAGCGCATAAAACTCTTCCAACAAGGCTTGGCCATCCTGCTCAAGGTTGGCTTGATACAGGCGAAGGTAAAAATCGTTGAACCGCATCATGTCCATCTACATGGGCTCCGGGGCGCGGGAGTATTCGTCCATTGGAAGACTTTTAACGTAACTGTTACCGCCTAGCGAGGCGAGTCCTTGCCGACATCCAACCATTACATCTCGGTGTCGTGCAACGGCATCCTTGTGGGGCAAGGGGCAAGGGGCAAGGGGCAGGGGGTTCGAAAGCTGCCGAAATGCCACCCTTCCGGACACTGTCGGACAAATATGCTCATTTAAGACGCAACGTGTCTGTTTGCGACGTTTTTGCCACCCCACCCCCTTGAAATTTTTTTTGCGCGACGGAGTTTTATTATTTGAGAGCAAAAGAATTTTAACGGTGCTTGCACCACCGCTGATGCAGGATCAACGCGCTATTTGATGGCCTGTCCTAACGTTTTTTGCTTTTCGCTTTTTCGCCTTTAGGTTGCCCCTCTGTGTGGCTATGCGGGGTGTTCAGGGAGATCGGTTTTTAGGGCCGAAGGCCCTCCTTACGTTTTGAAAACAAACGACCGCGATTTCCAGATTTTTTTTGAGTGAATCGCTCCGCCTGAAATTGCACCCATCTCATCCAACGCCGGCTATGTTGGCTGAGATCAACCCGCCTTTCAGTCAGTAGGATTGGCAACGTTAGCCCTGGTTATCGATAAATTGTTCTGTTGTGTCAGCCCCGAGCCTCATCGTGATGCGTTAACCGCCTGCAGGGCTTCCTCTAGAGCCTCTAGCGCGTCTGCCAAGCGCTGATCCTCGCGAGCGTCGCCGCTGGCAGGCTTGAACGCTTCACAGTGTCGTAGAAGGGCTTCTAGGTCGTTTTGGTTGAGATCGAGTTCCACGTGCATGATTGATCGTCCTTGGACTGGGAAAATGGTTGGCTGCGGTTGAAAGCAGCATGGTGCGGTGACGAAGTGCTTGTGGGGTTTTGATTTGAACAGTGATATCGAGACGCGGATGTGGGAGATGGCTTGGCATGTCTACGGGGATTCTCTGGGCGAGATTCTGAGCCTGGCATTGGCGGGCTACAAGCGCAGTTCTGGGCTGGACGATTTGACTCGCCTATATCCCAACCACTGCTGGGCATCAGGTGCTGCCGATTTTGCGGAAAGCGTTGTTGGTGCGCTGGCCTGACGTTGAATTTGGGCAGTGGGAACTGTGCGTCGAACTGCGCTCTCGACTTCGTTCACACTTGAACCAGTATCTCTTGCGGCGGCTGGTCTTTGAGCATGCAGCGCCGCCGGTGCTGCGTGATGCGCTCTTCGGGGCAGATGTCGGCTGGTGAGCGGGGCGGTCATGTCGGGGCAGGTGGAGTGCACGGTGATAACGTGAGGAGCTTTTGACTTTCAGTCAGTGTTCAAAGTCGTTGAGCGGTTACTATCTGAACGGTTGGTGACTAGCCGACCAAGATCGTTGAGGGAAAAGCGATGACATCGGACGTGCACGAAAGTGGCGAGGCCCCCCTGCCAGTAGGACGTATTGGAAATGGGGGCGAGCCTCTTCGATTTTCCCAGGTAGAGGATCACATCGGGTTTGCAGCCGAAACTGCAGGCAAAGGACAGCAGGTCAAGATCTTCACGCGCCTAGCCCTTACCTCCGATGAACCTGGCTTTCACCTTCTGGCTAAGTCGGTTGCTGGCATGATCCGGGCTTGCGGCGGCAACTCGCTAGCAGCCATTGATATCGGTAGTTTTAAGGTTGTCCTGCTGATTCTCAAGCCTGATCAAACTGCCGAGCTTTGGTTGGATACCGCAGCGGTAGCCATGCAATGCGTCGTAACGCGCAGCGTGGCAGCGGGGGCAGCGGTCTTTCAGCATGAAATCGCGGACATGCTCACCATGGAGTTCCCATGCGTTGAGATTGGCAAACAGGACAAGGTGATTTGCCTCATGCGGGAGGCTTGGGGGTTTGGGCTGGCCTTCGATATGAATCCATCGGGTGAGTTAGACATAGAGGCCTTTAGCCGAGAATTGGCCCGGCTCTACAGACAGCTCAGTTTCCGGCACCTCTACGAAGCTGTCGGCAATCCTGAGAGCTTGGATCGGCTGATGGCCCAGGGGTGGTTTCCATTTACTGAGATTCTCCATCGAGAATTTAACGACATCCTTGTTCATCACGCGGGCGGTCTTGCCCTGGACGAAGTCGAGTCATCGATTGTCACCCAGTTTGACCAAGCGAGGCTTGATCACATGCTCTCCCGCTGGATGGCCAAACCGCATTTCGCAGTCAAGGAGGCGTTGCTCAGGGAGGGTGTCGAGGCGTTCGCCCAGGGTAGGCCCATCGCGGCCATCAAAGTTCTGGTGACTGAGATCGAAGGCATTCTGAACGTGGCCTATCGTGCTCACACCGGCAAGGCCGGCAAGACCAAGGCGCTTCTGGCCTTTGCAATTGAGAGCGCAGAAAAACGCACGGGAGGCCCCGGTACCTTGTTCCTGACTACGGAATTTAACCGTTATCTGCTCAATTACATGTTCGCGAGCTACGACCCGGACAACCTCATCGAAGGTACTGTCTCCAGACATCTGGTGGGCCACGGTGATGCCGGCAGTGAGAGCTATACGCTGGTGAAGGCGCTGCAAGTCATCCTGACCCTGGATCAGTTGGCGTTCTACACGTGACGCAGAATGTCGAGATCTTCAGCGCCAGTGCCGTTGAACCGTAGTTTTTGGAATTCCCAATTCTTTCGCGACATCGACTTGCCTCAGACCCTGCCCCTTCAGTGCTTGGACTTGAGCGCGAGTCGCCGCAGCGCGAATGCTGGTCGGATGTTGGGTATTCATCGCCTGAGCCGAGGCTGTCGGGATCTGATCAGCCAACCCAAGGTTTTCGAGTTCGCCGATTGCCTGCAGCAACACATCCTTGGGGGTGGCCTCCGAGTCAGCGGCCACGGCAACAGCCAACAATGCAGAAGGTGAGAGGCCGAGCGCCTGGGCCAGCTCTCCCGCTGCTTTGACTGTCGGGCTGGTTTTGCCACTTTCCAACTGGCTGACGTGAGACCCGGTCACCGGGCCCGCCAGATCCTTCTGGGTCAGCCCCTTGGTGGCACGAATCAGACGCAGTGCTGTGGCGAAGCCATCTTGAATCATTGCAGCATCTCAAAATGAGACGGTATGCCGTGTTTGCTTGAGTCCAAACAAATCTATATATTTAATCGAGTGGTCTTTTTGCCATTATTGGTGCAGGAGAGCGCACCCCTCTGTGACAGGATTTTGCCTGGGTTGCCAGTGAAGCCTGGCACCGGCGAGGCCCACATGGACGCGCCCTGCGGACGACCAGGTCGAGCAAAATTTTTGCTGTACAGGATAGGCATTAAGGAAAGCCGGGATGTCAGAGCTGCAGAAAGTCACTGTTACTGTTAAGAATTATGAGTCCACCTCATCGGATGAACATGCGCGCCTCTACAAAAAAGTTCGTATGTTAGATGGGGCTGGTAAAATTATTTATTATAAGAACTTGATCATTCCCAAATACCTTGAGCGTCACGGTGCGTTTGCCCGAGACATTCCAAGGACTTGGTATGTGAAAAAGCTTCATAGGTCGGCAGTAGTACTTGTAGCATTTGAAACCCCAAGCGGTGCAGTTGAGTATGACCTCGATGAAATTCGCAATGTATCGCGAGGGGGCTTTTGGAGTGGGGTTCTTATCGGTATTGCCGCAATTCCTGCCGGAGTCATTGTGGCAATTGCAACGTATGGGCTCGGATTGGCCTTGATTCCCTTTATGTTGTATCAAGCGTATTCGCAAGTATTCAGGATTCCGGCTCGGTTGAGCCGGAAGCAACTGCTGCAAGACTTTTCCCAACACGGGATCAACGTCGTAGAGGGCTGGTCACGATAATTGCGAGGCGGCGTTGAAGCAGCGGCGCGCTTTGCCTGGAGTGGGCTACCTAACAATCGCGGCACGCCCGTATGCTTGCTGCAGGTGAAACAAACAGGAGTCCAGCCCATGCCGATCGTGGCCGTGATTTTTGATGCATTCGGAACAGTCGTTCAAATCGGACGGAAGCGTCACCCCTACAGGCAGCTCCTTCGCCTCGGCGCTCTTCAAGGTCGCAGGCCTAGTGCTGCTGATCTCCATCGTTTGATGACCTCCAGCCTCAGCCTGGACGCTGCTGCAGAAACGTTCGGTATCTGTTTGAGCCCTGGTCAGATGAAGTCCTTGCAGCATGACCTGGAAGATGAGCTCGACTCGATCAGCGTGTATCCCGATGCAGTCGACGCGCTTCGGTTGCTCAAAGCAGAGGGGGTGGTTACGGGTATTTGCTCGAACTTGGCCGCCCCGTACGGCCCTGTTCTCCGGCAGCATTTCAGCGATGTCGATGGGTTTGCCTTGAGTTATGACGTCGGAGTGATGAAGCCGCATCCAGGTATTTATCGCGAGATCTGTCACCAGCTTGGAGTCACTCTAGGTCTGGACATGCCGCATTCAGATGAGCGTGTCGCGATGATTGGGGATTCCGTGCAGTGCGATCGGGATGGCCCAAGAGCTGCCGGAATCTCCGGCTTCCACCTGGACAGAAAGGGGAAGGGGCCTATTTCCTGCTTGACGCAGTTCGCAGAGCTCGCATTGAAGACAGCCTGATATTTCTTGGCTCGCAGCGCGAAGTTCAAGGACGCTGAAGCCTTGATTGGATGCGGTCGTTCGCGTGTGTGTATTACTTGGTGAGCGAGACCGATTGAGCCCCTCGCTCACCTTTCCCCTAAGCGCTGATGGTGCCGAAGGCAGTGCTAATTCAGACGCTGTCCTGATTTCGGAGGACGCAGGGAGTGCGGCTAGGGTTATCTCAGCTTGCTGCACAGCCACTTGAAGACAAGGATCACGCTTTCCAAGCTGCAATAGAAGCGGTCGGCCTCGACCAGGAAACCCAGTCGCTTCCGTAGTTTGGCCTCCTCCCGAATCACTACCATGTTCATGCTTGTACCCGCCAGTCCTGCTACCACCATCCCCTGTCCAACCTTGATCAATTGGCGGTGACGATCAATATCTGCTGCGTGGCGCTTGAAGTGTCGGCGGTTAAGCGCGCCGTGGTTCATCAGGAGCAGGATGTAGGCCCCGAGCGCGGCGTGGAAGACCTGCCACATGGTGACCTCAATACCCAGTGATTGCAGAAACTCTGAAATTTGAGGCGTTCTCCAGCAGCCGAACGCGAATAACACGGGCCACGCGGTGATGGCGAACAGCGCTTGTCGACGAGAGGGGTAAGGGAACAGGCGATCAAGCAGAACGTGCAGTCGATACATAGAAACTCCCAAGGGAAAGGATGTCCTGAGCAGGAAGGCCAGGACTCCTCAAGCTTCCGGGGGTTGCCAGATGCGAATCAACTCAACTGGCTGCACTTACTGCCCAGCTGGCAATGACCGGGGCGGTGCACACGGTGCCTGAAAGGAGGTGCGGGCTTCTATGCGATCATCAGCAAGGTTGAGGCTATCCCTAATCAACCTCACCCATGGAGTGGAAGCAACAGCACTGTCATCGCCCAGAGCAGCCTCTGCTCAGTTCTCCGAATGAGCTGCCGCCCTGTACCTATGCCTGCATCATATCTTCATGATTTAAATGACTTTTTACTCAAATCGCGGCTCTGTATCTAACACAAGAATTCGCAAAGAATACCGAGTGGTCAAAAATACCGCCTGGTCGGTTGACTATTTTTTTGAATGCTGTCATTTTGAGTCCCATCACGACGACAGGTACTGCCAAAACTACTGAGCGAGCACTCGAACCGCCTTGACTGAGCAAACTTCTCTTGCCGTTGGTGGGACAGTTCAGTGCGGATTTAAATGGGGTAGAACCTAGGGTGTCTGCATTCAAGTTGTTTAAAGCGAGCATGTGTGTTGCCTGCCCGCGATTAGTGGAGTTTATCTGTATAACGTCGAGCTCCAGGGTTTTCTGCTTAATGGCCATCAGGTATAGGCGGGAAAATTTGGAGTGTGGTAATTGGAAACTGCTGAAGCATGACTGCCTCACGAGGCCTGCCAGTTATTTCACGTTGGACGGATCCATAGAGTAAGCAGTTTTGATATGTGGAGGATTGCGGCCTAAGCAGATTGTTAAGGTTTGATTCAATTAAATAACAATAAATTCACCAGATCGATCTTGGGAAACTGTCCCGCTCAAAAAACTGTCTCACTTCAATCAATGGATCAAACTGTGAAAATAACTAAAAAATATTTTGCTCCTGTTCTATTTCTTGCACCTTGGACTTTCGCTAATGCGATCGACCTAGGCCATGATCTTACTCTGAGCGTAAATGTGGGGGCTTTCAGCAACTATTGGAGCCGGGGGGTGTCGCAAACTCAAAATGACCCAGCCCTGCAGGGGAGCGTCACGCTTGCCCACTCCAGCGGTGCATACCTCGGGGTTTGGTCGTCAAACGTCGACTTCGGTAATGGCAGCAAAACCCGTCAAGAGCTTGACTACTATGTAGGCTACTATTTCGAGCCCATGGAAAATGTCTCCTGGGATCTTGCCTATTACAAGTATGAGTATCCCAGAGAGTCCAGCCTAAATTACTCAGAATACTACACCAAGTTGACGGCGTATGGCTTCAATGTGGGTGGCTGGTATTCTGATGACCTTTACGGTAATCAAAGCTATCTCTACAGCTTCGTGGGATATACTGCGAATCTGCCGTTCGAATCTACCCTTGACCTCACTTACGGAAAGGTAGATTACAAAGATAACTACTTCTTCAGTAACAGTGGGGGCGAGCGCGACAGCTACAATGCGTGGATTGCCAAGCTCAGCAAGAGCCTGCTGGGTATCAAATGGTCAATCGCTTACGCAGATAGCAGTCTTTCGAAATCGGAATGTGCCAGCTTCAACGGATTTGATGACGTCTGCTCCAGTACTGTGATCTTCGGTGCTGAAAAAACCTTCTGACAGGGTGCTCTAGCCTCCCACGTGACCCTGGTAGCGAACTAGCAGGGTCACGCCACTCCTCAACCTCTCCGGGCCCAAGGCCAGCATCTTCCTCCAGCGGGAAATAGACGGCTTGTGAGGTTGGTTGCAACCATTCCTTGTGGTCAGCTACCCGTGTCTTTATGGCATTCGAGGTACAGAGTTTTCCTTTCAACGCCGGCAGCGGCCCTGCCAAGCACCTCCGCACATCATGATCCCATTCGCAGGGCTGCGTTGGCTTCTGGGGTAGAGTGCTGAACTGGCTTCGGCCTGAGCCTATAGGCCTGCTGCATCCATGGGGGCGTGGGGGCCGAGCTTCAGCGGAGGAGGCTTGCACCCAGCGTGAAGTCAGAGATCCTTACGTGCAGGTGGATTTGAGGGCAAGCGGCCTAGCCATCGGAATGGGCTTGATATGACTATGGAAGTGGCTATGGCAGTCAGCAGTTGGGTTTCTCAAAGGGTGGCCTGGTTCTGGAGATCTCCGTCCCCAGGCGCATTGCCGCCCTGGATAGGGCGGCAGATTTAACTTAGACGTGAAACTGTTCAGCCAGTGCATGCTGCTTATCGGCCAGGGTGTTGAGGTGCTCACTGAGCGTCGCGGAGCTGCTCGCCTTCTCGTTGAGTTCCTGAGTAACCAGGCGGATGTTGCTGATGTTGCAGTTGATGTCCTCTGCTACTGCGCTTTGCTCCTCAGCTGCAGTCGCAATTTGATGAGTCATGTCTTGGATTCTCGATACTGCCTGGGTGATGTCGTTGAACGACACGACCGTTTCGTCCATTCGCTGCGAGCTGGTTGTAGCCCGCTGTTGGCTGTCTTGGATGGCCGTGGTAACCGTCAACGCACCGGCCTGCAGTTGCTCGATGACAACTCGGATCTGCTCCACCGAGTCTTGGGTTCTCATGGCCAGGCTTCTGACCTCGTCTGCTACAACTGCAAACCCTCGACCACTTTCCCCTGCGCGTGCTGCTTCGATGGCGGCGTTGAGTGCGAGCAGATTGGTTTGCTGAGCAATCCCACGGATCACATCCAATACATCACCGATCTGCTCGCTGCTGTCGGAAAGCTGCCTGGCGTCCTTCATGGATGACGTCAGGCAACCGGTCAGGTCAATGATTCCCTGGTTAGTGCGTTTGAGCATGGCATGACCTGTCTGAGCAGATCGCTCGGCATCTTGCGCTGCCTGGGCGACCATTGCGGCGTTACTGGCCACCTCATGAGCCGTGGTGGTCATCTCGTTGGATGCTGCGGCGACTTGATCAATATCGCGGAACTGAGCCTGCATCCCTTCGCTGGTGTCCTGAGAAATGCTGAAAGACTGATTCGCCGTCTGGCGGGTTTCGACGATGCTCGAACGGATCGTTTTGATCATGGGCTGGAGCTTGTCCAGGAACAAGTTGAACCAGACCGCAACCTCACCCAACTCATCTTTCTTGGTGTAGGTCAGGCGCTTCGTAAGGTCACCTTCGCCCGATGCGATGTCGCGCAGCATCGTGGACACCATGCGGATGGGTGTGGTGATTCGGGTTGCCGTCAGCCACATCAACAGCCCTCCAATGAGGGTGGCGATGCCGGCGACTACCAAGGTCTTGATGAGCGATTCGGCCTGGAGTTGCTCGTGGAGCTCGTGGAGCTTCTGGGCTTCCGCCTGTACCACTGTTTTCGGTAGCGTGAGGACGATCCACCAGGGGGCGATGTTGTCGCCGACGCTGACTGGCGAGATCACTTTCACCGAATGAGCATCTTCAACGTACTCAGACTTGGTTGAGCCTGTGCTGCTACCAAGCTGCTTGATCTCGGGTAACCCCAAGCTTTGATAGGACTGGCCCAACTTTGCAGGGGAGGGCGTATAGGCGGCAACAATACCCGAGCTGGTGATAATCGAAATGTCACCGGCACCTTTGTACAGCTTTTCCTTCGCAGACATGGCCAGCTTTTGCAGATCTGTGAGTGCCACATCAACCCCTACCGCACCTGTCACCATGCCGCCCCTGCGTACAGGGTATGCCAGTGTTGTCATCAAGATGTCCTGGCCGGCCAGCGTCGCAGTGAACGGAGGTGCCAGGCATGGGGCGTTTGTGGTCAGTGGGCATCTATAGAAGTAGTTGAAGGGTAAGCCGCTCTCACCTTTCCTCTCATCCACCAACATCTGCTCATCGGTGGGTGCGTTCGAAACTGTTCCTGTGGTGCGATTCCAGTAGCTGGCGAAACGCCCTTTGTTGTTCGAGCTATAGGGAAGCGAATTGACGAAGTCTTTGTCCTCACCCAACTGATTGGACTCCATGATCCCCCATACGCCGAGCAAATCCTTATCGCCCACGAACGTTGCTTTCACTGCCTGGTCGGCTTGAAAGCGAGAGGCATTCGCTGCGATGCCATAAGCACTGAAAACAGTTTGAATGCCTGAGAACTGGATCGCGAGCTGAGCAAGCGAGGTGTATTTCTCTCCGAAAATACCCTCGATTTGTGCTGCCTGGCCGGCTGCCGTGCTCTCCAACTGTCCTTTGATCGCCCGCTCAATCGCAGCATTACTCGCTGCACTGGTCAACGCGCCGGTTGAGTCATTTTGCTGGATGTTGATCGCACTGATCGCTGTGATCAGCCCGACCATGCTGATCAAGCTCAGCGCGGTAATGGTGGTGCGAATGGAGGCGTTCCCCAACATCATGAGTCCTCAGGCGAGCATTGCTGTTGTTGTGATGTGCAAGAGCGGAGACCCCATGTTGTCGTGGGGGTACCTTTTGTACTGGTAGGTCAATAAAAATAACCGATGGGTATTTGCGAGTATGTCGCGGTGCCTGACTCCCGTGCAAGCGCAAATTCGGTCAGTCCCTGCAACGCGTTTTGAAGCGCTTGCCTCTGGGCTCGCCCCGTCCGATGAGCTGCTGCTGATGCAGCTTGACGGTCAGGAATGATTAAAATACCGTCAGGTATTAAAATAATACCCACGAGTACATGCGTCATGGGCTCGTGCTTGAGGCGAGGCGCGCGATATGCGGAGGGAAGATATGGGGATGGGTGTTCGGGATAGAGGTATCGCGGTCGTGGGAGCCGGCGTCGAGGCGCTCCTGCATGCGTACTTCCTGCAGCGGTTTGGGTTTGAAGCGGACGTGTTCCTGGATGACCTGGACTTTCCCCAAGCGGCTTCCGATGAATTGGTCTCCACTTGGCTCGGTCTCTATCAATCTCCAGAGGCTGCCAGGATCACTTGGCAAGGCATCGCGGAGTTTCGTGACATAGCCCTTGACCTCGGGGCGACAGTGATCGCTTCCCCATTGGGAACGATGATTTTCGAACGTCGACCGGAATACGTAGAGGCGCTGGAGCAGTTTGCCGAAAGCCGCAGAGCGAACGGGTTGCTGGTGAGGTTTTCAACCCAGGTCTCCCACCTTGATATCCCTCCCTTCACCTTGGCGGTTGCCAAATTCGACCAGGATATTTCGATATCCCCCAAACGGTTGGCCACACAGCTAATCGAAAGCATCTTGAATCGAGGCGGTCGGGTGCTCAGGGGGAGGTCACTCGCTGATTTGCGCCCAATGACGGGGTATCACCAGGCTGAGGTGAACGGTGAGGTTTTCGGTTACGCGACTGTTGTGGTGTGCAGGGAGGCCAAAGAGCCCAAGTCAGAACAGGTGCCTGGCAATGGCCCGGATGCTTGGCTACCTATGACAGGTCGATATCTCTCCTTTGAGCGTGCCTCACACATCCTGGCCAAGACCCGACCCCCGGCTGCGAACCAACTAGTGTCTGCCATCCTTGATCCGATTCGTGGTTTTTTTTCCAAAGAAGGGAATAACAGACGAGCCTCGTGGCCAGATGCCGAGGCGCATGCGCAGGATCCGAGGGTCATCACTGTCGGCCCCTACCAAGACATTTTCCATACCGTCACGGGCGCTCGGGAATTTGCAGAGAGCGTTCGGCCTTGCGCTGATCTCGGGCACATCCAGGTGCCAGTGTGTGCCGACACTGCTCTGGTAGAACAGCCCCAATCTATACCCTGGATCATCTGAAATCCTGCAGCTGCGTACGCGGCTTTGATACCCGGTCAGAACGAAATGCTGATGAGAACATACCGATTGGTCAGTTAAAAAGACTGACTGGCTGGACAGTTGTTTTGGGCTCGGATACCATCATTTGACGCCGGGCCGCGCGCTTGGCTTTGATCCATTCACCAGGAATTCAGCATGAACGAGACGCCTAAGTACTGGAACAGCGCTGTCAGCGATGTCCAAGACAACACTGTGTACATCCGTGGCTATGATCTGGGCGACCTGATTGGCAAGCTCAGCTTCGCTGACGCCACCTACCTGTTGATTCGCGGCAAGCTGCCCACAGTTGGCCAAGCCAAGATGATTGAAGGGGTTCTGTGTTCTGTTCTGGACTACTCCCTGCGTAAGCCAGGGACTGCCGCTGCGCGCTTCTGCGTGTCAAGCAACCCGAGCATGGTTGCTGGCCTGGCGACCGCCGTTCTGTCTGCAGGTGAGTACTCGTTGGCGCCGGATCAGACGGGTATTTTCCTGAATGCAACCCTTGCTGCTGCCAAGCAAGCGGCATCCCTGGGTGAGGCAGCTGCGAGCCTCGTAGAGGGAATGAGGGCTCGTAAGGAGCGAGTTCCAGGTCTCGGTCACCCAGCCTTCAAGTACACCGACCCTCGTGCTCAGCAACTGAAACAGTTGGCAATCGAGACGGGTGTTTGGGGAGAAACCTGTGAGTGGTACGAGGCAGTTCACAAGGCGTTCACTACCCAGGCCAACAAGCCAGAGATCGTCATCAACGAAGTCGGGATGATGGGCGCGATCCTGGCCCAGATGGGGTTCACTCCTGCCGAGATGACAGGCCTGGCTGTGATCTCGACTATGCCTGGTGTGATCGCTCACATTTCCGAAGAGATGCAGAGCAAAGTCCGTATTCGTGTTATCCCGGATGATCAGGTTGATTACGCGCGTGAGCGCCGCAGCTTTGCTGAAGATTTTGCCCAGGCTAAATCGAACTGAAAAAAAGCGCGACGAGAGTCGCGCTTCTTCCGCTTTGCTGGCGGTTACTTCAGGTAGCCGCCCGACATCAAGTCGCAGTAGTAATCGGCGATCTGCTCAGGGGTATGAGACCCCTGTTCGTTGAACCAGGTGTGCAGCCAGTTGCACATGCCCATGAAGCCCGTGATCGCGATGTGAGGAGGAATGTCTTTGAATTTCTTCTCATCGATGCCGCGCTGGTAAATGACCTCAATCTTGGCGTCGTACTCGCGCTTGCGCTTGCGCATCAGCAGGCGCTGGTCGGGCTCCAGCTCGCTTTCGTCTCTGAAATAGATAGCAGTCCAGTCCTTCTTCTTCATCACGTGAAGGGCATGGCTGTGAAGGATGCGGTGAAGCGCATCTTCAGCGGAGAGCTCCTGGGCCAGGATCTCGTCGATGGTTGCCTCGTAGCTCTCGTGCATCCTGTTGAAGATTTGCCACAGGATCTCGTTCTTGTTCTTGAAGTAGTAGTAGACAACAGATTTGGTGTAACCCAGCTGTGCGGCAACATCGGTAATGGTAATTGCTCGAAATCCCTTCTCAGCGAAGAGGGATGCTGCGGACGACAGAATTTCGTCTTGGACGTAGGCTTGCTTTTTCTGTTTGAGTTGATCGCGCAGATCTAGATTCATGGGGTACACCGAATAGTTTTTAAGCAGTACGCGTCTCGATCATTGAGGATGCAGACGCACGAATAAAGTCAGGTATCTCTATGGCCTTGCGCTCTTCGAGGTCGAAATAGACTGAGGTCATGGCGATTTCTGCACAGAGCTGGTCTTTATTGTTGTAAAGAGAGTGGTGGGTCACCATCGACGTGCGGCCAACCTTGTCGATCGTGCTCTTGATATGAAAAGTGGATCCGACGTGCAGTTCGGATCGAAAGTCGATTTCGTAATGAACATCTGCCCAACCCTGTTTGCGGCTGAGCCGCCACTCGGTGTCGTATCCAAGGTGTTCTGCCAAGTGCCAGAAGGCCTGGTCAAAGGACGCGACGTAGTGCTGCACATTCATGTGGCCCATGGCGTCGGTCTGCGCAGGATATACAACCCCTCGAAACGTGATCATCGGTACTCCTGCTTCCTAGGGCTGTATTCAGCCTGTACCAAGCCTCTGATTGGACGGAGCCTGGTAATTGTCTTTTTTTTGTACCGCCAAGTCAATTTTACCTTCGTATAGGTCGGCCAGGCGGTACAGCCGTTCGATTAAAAGTGCCGCCTGGTTGGTAGGCGGCAAGCGATCGGTCAAGCGCGTGGCAAGACTGCAACGCCATCTACTTCGATCCGGATGCGACCGTCGTACAGGCCGTTCACCTTGAGCAACGTGTTGGCCGGGGGGCAGTCCATGTTCACGAAGCGGTTACGCACAGCCTTGAAGGTTGCGAGGGTCTCTGGATTCACGTCGGTCAGGTACGTGTTCATGCGTACCAAGGCCTCAAAGCCCACCCCTGCTGCCTGAAGAGTGCCGCGCAGGTTCTCGAAAACCGCCACGACCTGTGCTTCGAAGTCACCCTCGATCACCTCGCCGTCACTGTCAACGGGAGCGTGACCGGTGATGAAGAGCAGATCCCCGTCGGTGACCCGGATTGACATCGATACGCCTGGGTAACCGGGCCCTGCATTTATAGCTTGGATCATGACGACACCTTTTAATGGTTGACAGACCGTACAGTCAGGCTAAAAATCTGACTGTTCGGTATTAATTCTAAACCTGCGAGTCTTGCCGCGCAAGGTGAAGGCCATGGTTCGGAGCTTGGAGGCGAGTTTTTCGGGCGATGGCTGACCCGTGGGTCTATTGACATGCTTACCAATTCAAGCATACTGACTGGGCGGTCTAATTTTTATTACGATTGGTCTTTTTTCTGGGCTGGCCCGTTACAGGCTCGTAGAAGCTCGTGGGAGGCGCCCTGGTTGTGATGCCAGGGGCAGGTCGAGACCGTTCGAGATGCCAAACCTGCTGATTTCTGTTGAGGAGCACTGATGACCATCGCATGCCTAACCTTCGATTTTGATGGCGTCGCCATCTGGATGAGCACTTTCAAGCAGGTTTCTCCGACTCCTCTGTCTAGGGGGGAATTTGGAGCTGAAGTCGGCATTCCCCGTCTTCTGGAGGTTCTGGAGCGTTGCGAAGTCCCCGCGACCTTCTTCGTGCCGGCTCACACTGCCTCCTCCTACCCTGAGCAGATGAAGCGCATCGTGGCGGCGGGGCATGAGATTGGGTGCCACGGCTATCTTCATGAATCGCCCGTGGGGCTGCCGATCGAAGAAGAGCGACGCCTCCTGACCCAAAGCCTTGAGGTGCTGGAAAAGGTCACGGGCGTGCGTCCTATCGGTTACCGCTCGCCTGCATGGGATCTGAGTGACAACACCATCGATCTGCTCGAAGAGTTCGGACTCATCTACGACAGCAGCCTCATGTCGAATGACTTCAATACGTTCTACGCCCGTAAAAACGACGTACTCACGGAAGAGCGATTCACGCACGGTGAGCAGAGCCAGGTACTTGAGTTTCCGGTTGCCTGGGAGCTCGACGACTATCCCTACTTCCAGTTCTCCCCGCGTCCGTTAAATACCGGGTTGCGGCTGGCTGAAGATGTCTACAAGGCATGGTCTGCCGAGTTCGATTATGCCCATAAGGTCAATGGCGTATTCACGCTGACGTGCCACCCGGAAATCATCGGGCGTGGCCCGCGCATCGAGATGCTCGAAAAGCTGATCAAGCACATGCAACAACCTGGCGTGCAATTCATGACCATGGGTGCCGCTGCGAAACACATCAAGAGCGCTGCTCTTTAATCTGGAGAAATACAATGAATAGTGCAGTTGAACCGAA
Organism: Pseudomonas sp. NPDC089752; assembly: GCF_044748725.1. Lineage (NCBI taxonomy): Bacteria > Pseudomonadati > Pseudomonadota > Gammaproteobacteria > Pseudomonadales > Pseudomonadaceae > Pseudomonas > Pseudomonas sp. NPDC089752. The sequence continues at coordinate 245,986 of NZ_JBIVGP010000002.1, read as the reverse complement.
GAGCCTGACTGGGATTGGCCAAAACGCCTTGTACTTCGATCAATTGGAAGTTGGCCAGGAATGGAACTCGCCGCGCCGCACCATCACTGAAGCCGACATCGTGATGTTCGCCGCGTTGACCGGCGACCATAACCCTGTCCATACCGACGAAGAGTTCGCGAAAACCACCGTGTTCGGTGGCCGCATCCTGCACGGCCCGGCTGGCTTTGCCATCGCTACTGGTCTGGAAAGCCGCCTGGGCATCAAGGAAGGCACTGCAATCGCCTTTCTGGGCATGACTTGGGATCTTCGTGGCCCGATCAAGATTGGCGACACCATCCATGTGAACCAGAAGGTCGGCTCCAAGCGTGAGACGAAAAAGCCAGGTGTTGGTATCGTCAACTTCCAAGTTTCTCTGGTCAACCAGCGCGGTGAGTCGGTGCAGGAAGGCGAGTGGAAGGTGATGATGCACTGCAAGCCTGCCTAACAAGCGTCCATGGCTCGGCACTAACGTTCTCTGAGGTTTTGTCATGATATTTAGCGGTATTCAGGCCTTCTCCGGTAGCGATGTTGAAAGAGTCGCCCTTCGTTTTGAAAACGAGGCTCTCAGCTACGAGGCGTTAGTGCGCGAGGTCAACCAGACGGTATCGCGTTTGGTTAGTGTGGGCATTGGGCGAAACACCCCGGTAGGCGTGTACTGCGAAAATAGCAGTGCGACCATGATTCTGTATTACGCGGTGTCGAAAATCGGCGGCACCTTTATCCCGCTCAATGCTGTGCTGACCGCTGCGGAGGCGGCCTACATCATCGATCACGCGCAGATCAAACATCTGTTTGTGGATGAGCTGCTGGCATCGGCAGCGTTGGATGCGGTCGGCGAACGTGACTGCACCATTTTTGATACCCGTGGTTTCCTCCAGAAAGAGTCGGTTGAGGCGCAACTGGAGGCGTCCGAGATCAATCCGGATTTCCTCATTGTTTACACCTCTGGCTCCACGGGGGTTCCCAAAGCTGTTCGCTACACCCAGGCCGCCGAGTTTGCGGGAAACCGTTCCTTGATCGAGCTCTGGGGGGTAACGCCCGAAGATAAGGTGTTGGTGGCTCTGCCGTTGGGTTTCCTCTATGGACTCTCAACCGCAGCGTCGATGGCCTTGCAGGCCGGCGCGGAAGTGATTTTGCTCCGTAAATTCCGCCCAGCTGATGTGTTGAATGCCATCGTGAATCACCGTGTGACGGTGTTCCATGGTGTCCCAACCATGTTCAGCATGATGCTCGAATATGCCGAGCAAAATGACCTGCAGTTCGATTTATCCTTCATGCGGTTGTTCATCTCTGCTGGTGCACCTCTGTCGAAGGAACTGAAGGATCGCTTCGCTCGGCGGTTCAACAAGCGAATCGAAGATTACTACGCGCTGACTGAGGTTCGTCCGGTCTTTGGTAGCTACGCCTCTCGCCAAGTCGAATTGCCTGAAGGCTCTATCGGCCAAGCAGCGCCTGGTGTCGAGGTGAAGTTCGTCACCGCCTCTGGGCAACTGGCGGCTGATGGTGAAGAGGGCGAGGTATGGGTGAAGGCGCCGGCCACCACTAGCGGTTATTACAAGGCCGCAGATCTCACTGCATCAGCCTTCGTTGATGGCTTCTTCCGTACGGGCGATCTGGGCTACCGCGATGCGGATGGCTTCTATTACCTGACCGGTCGTATCAAGGACATCATCATCAAAGGCGGCGCGAACATCGCTCCAGCGGAGGTTGAAGACGTCATCTGTGAGCATCCAGCTGTCCAGCTGGCTTCGGTGATCGGCATCCCAGACCCCAAATTTGGTGAGCAACCGTTCGCATACTTTGTGACCACGGCTGGTAAGCAGGTCAGCGCTGAAGAGTTGACGGCTCACTGCCGAGCAAAACTTGCCGAGTTCAAGGTTCCGGTCAGCTTCATCCAACTGTCTGAAATGCCACTGGGATCCACGTCGAAGATCGACAAGAAGGCGCTATTCAATATTTGGAAGGAAGCACAAGATGCTTGATCAGTTGAAGGTATCTGTCGCCGTTTTTGAGATCAGGCGTTATGCAGCGTTTCAAGACTTCGCCCAGCATGTTGGGTCGGTAGTCCTTGAAGCCAAGGCGGCAGGTAGCCGTGTACTGCTGCTCCCTGAATTCTTGCCGATGGGTCTGCTGTGGACGAGTCCGGACGCAGCCCAGGTCAGTAATCAGACTGTTTCGGCTTTTTACCGGGACGTCCTGACCCCGATGTATCCAGCTTTTGTTGAGTGCCTGACCGCGCTGGCCAAGGCTCATGACATCTACATCGTCGGCGCAACCTACTGGCATGAAGAAAATGGCGAAGGCTTCAACAGTGCCTTTGTCTTCAAGCCAGACGGCTCGTTCGAACGCCAGCACAAGGTACATCTCACTCGTGGGGAGAAGGCCATCCAGACCTCGGGTGCGTCCTCGCTAAATGATGTTTTTGAGATTGATGGCGTGAAGTGTGGTGTCTTCATCTGCTACGACGTTCAATTCCCTGAGCTCACTCGTAGCTTTGTCGCCGCTGGTGCCGAAGTCATTTTCGTTCCAGCTCTGACAGAAGAGCGTGGATCCTGGCGTGAGTGGTTCAGTGCTCACGCTCGTGCGCTAGAAAACCAGGTGTATGTGTGCGTCTCGCCACTCGTCGGGGATCTGGGTATCCCCAATGACTATCCAGTGAGCTGTATGGGCAAAGCATTCGTTGCGTGCCCTATCGACAACCGGTTGGGTGTGACTGATGGCACCTACGCTGAGGGCGAGTTGAATGTCCCAGGTCTGCTCAATGTTGAGCTGGATCTTTCAAGGCTTCGGCTCTCGCGCGAGAAGGGCGAAGTTCGCCACTTGCGTGACCGTCGGCCTGAGCTGTATTCGAATTTGAATTTGTAATAAGAATTCTCAAAGAGTCTCATTTTTTGGGCTGTGCCAGCAGCCCTTTTTTTACAGCCCTGCCAACAATAAAACTTAGTAAAGGGGTAAAAATATGAACGCTGAGATTTCCTTCGCGTCATCTTCGCTTGCGCTGGATTTATCTCCCCAAAACACTGTTTTGCGGCTGGATGGAGTCAGTAAGCGATTTGGCGATATCACTGTTTTAAAATCCATCGATTTTGAACTCAAAAGCGGTGAGGTGGTTGCACTGATCGGGCCCAGTGGTTCAGGTAAGAGCACGCTACTGCGCTGCATCAATCAGCTTGAGCCTCCAACCGCTGGCACCGTGACCATCGGCGATTTGTCGATTGATGCTTCGGTCGGCGCTACGCGTGCTCAATTGGCTGGCCTGAACCGTAAACTCGGTATGGTGTTCCAGTCTTTCAATCTATTCCCGCACATGAGCGTGCTAGAAAACGTTTCGCTGGCACAACGGCGAGTGCTCAAGCGCAGTCGAGAAGAGGCGGATGAGCGCTCCATGCAATTGCTGGAACGAGTAGGACTGGCGAGCAAGGCTGGTCTGTATCCATCTCGATGCTCAGGTGGCCAGCAGCAACGCATCGCCATTTCCCGTGCTCTGGCACTGGATCCTCAGATCATGCTTTTTGATGAACCAACATCGGCCCTGGATCCGGAAGTGGGTCTGGAAGTGCTTGCCGTCATGCGGGAGTTGGCTGATGAAGGCATGACCATGATGGTCGTCACCCATGAGATGCGGTTTGCAGAGAACGTATCGAACCGGGTTATCGTCATGGCCGACGGTGAGATCATCGAACAAGGCAAAAGCGCTCAAGTCATGAGGTCACCGCAGCACCCTCGCGTTCAACAGTTTCTTTCCGCTGTGCGAGATCGCTAATGGACATGCTCACAGTGATCCAGAAACTGTGCGCGGGCTTGCCATGGACAATCGCCTTGACCCTGGCGTCTTTCATCGCCGGGGCGATTTTGGCGATTCCGCTCTGCGCACTCCGGTCGGCTCGCAACGCGCAGCTTTCCTACCTGGGCGCAACGGTGATTCTCATCGTCCGCTCCATCCCTCCCATCGTGTGGCTTTTCGCGGTGTTCTTTGCGATTGGGCAACACGTGATCCGGTTGAGCCCGTTTACTGCTGCTGTGATTGGTCTGTCGATCATCACCGCAGCCAATCTGGCGGAAATCTATCGCGGGGCACTCAAAGCGGTTCCCAAAGGGCAGAGTGAGGCGAGCCATGTTATAGGGCTCTCAGCGTGGCAGCGGTACCGGTATGTCCTGGCACCTCAAGTGCTGCGTATATCGCTGCCTTCCGCCAGTTCTTACGCCATTGGTCTGCTCAAGGACACGGCGATTGCGTCGGCCATTGGCGTGGCGGATGTGGCGTTGATCGCGAACCAGCTTACCCAGCAAACCTACCAAGGACTGCAGATCTACGCTTGGGCGGCGGTGGCCTATTTCAGCCTCAGCTTCCTGATGGCCTACGTGTCACGGGCAGTCGACTCACGGCTTCGGATGAGGATTGAACGATGACAGGCACTTTCAATGACTGGGTTGAGTGGTTCCCACGGTTGTGGGACGGCTACCTCATCAGCCTACAGGTCGCGGCGCTGAGCTTGATCATCGGCATCCCGCTGGGTCTGATCTGGGCCATTGGTGGCCAGGCCAAGGTCAGGTCGATCCGTTGGTTCTGTGTGGTTCTGGTTGAGCTGGGGCGTGGTGGGCCAGTCTTGATCCTCCTGCAGTTCCTGTATTTCGGATTGCCCACTATCGGGTTGACGTTATCTTCGCTGAGCGCGTCCGTGGCGGCACTGGCCTGGAGTACGGGCGCGTATACCAGCGAGATCATTCGCGCGGGCTTGAATGCTGTCGCCGTTGGCCAACGCGAAGCCTCGCAGACCCTGGGACTCAGTCGTGCTGATACGTTGCGCATCATCGTGATTCCGCAGGGCTTGCGGATCGCTTTACCTCCCTTGCTCGGCTTCGCCTTGTTGATCCTTCAAGCGACGTCGCTCTGCTTTACCATTGCGCTTCCTGAACTGATCAGCGCCGCCAACGACATCGGTTCAGAGACGTTCCAATACATGTCGATCCTGAGCCTTACCGGATTGATGTACGCCTTGATTTGCATCCCGGCCACCTTGGCCGTCAACTACCTTGAGCGGCATCTTGGCAAGTACGACTGACCTTGATGGTGCCAGCCGGCGGCTAGTTGACATGTGCCCCGTTATTTGGCGTACCGTAGTGGCCATTAACCACCAATCGGTAACTAGGCACTGGGTTGACTGCTAAGCCTGCTGCCGAGCTTTGATCTAGGACGACCATCAGCCATGGATGATCTCGGTTTTGACTTCGCCAACGCGGTGCCGTGGTTTGCTCATGAGCAGGAGCTGCCCTATGTGCTGGTGAGGATGACTGCCCAGAACGTGGCACTCCTAGAGGCAGCCATGGCCGAACCGCTGCGCCGTTGCTACATCACTGACGGCGCTCTTGCGGCAGCGGTAGCACGCCATGGAGTAACGCCTGCTGATGTTCTAGCTGCCAAGCTTCCCGATGCCGGGGCAACCATGGCGGGGGATTTCGGAGAAGTGCTCGGCTACTTCTACCAGTCCACCAAGGAGCATCCTGATCCGGCCATTGGCCCCAAGAAATGGCGGCTCAAGCAGGACAGAACGAAGCCAGCGCCCAAGTCAGACGTCGTTCACTTCATCATGCCCAACCGACCTGCTGCGAGTGCGGATGACCAGGTTCTTTGCTCTGAGGTGAAGGTCAAATCTACCAGCGCTGCCTCAAATCCAATCGCCTCGGCTATCGCTGACTGTGCTAAAGATCGCACCAGTAGGCTTGCGAGCACATTGGTGTGGTTGCGCGAGCGTGCGCTGTTTGAGGATCTGGGAGATGTCGATATCCCGCTCCTAAACCGCTTCATCAATGCCGTTGATCATCCACCAACGACTCAGCGCTTCCGGGCAGTCGCTGTCATCTGTGAAAGCCTGCTCACTGCAGAGCTCCCCAATGCCCCGGTGACGGCCAGCAGTGAGTACACCCTTGTGGTGATCTCCGTGCCGAATCTTTATACCACTTACAACGCGGCCTTCGAGGCTGCGCGGGCGACGGTGCGTTGATATGAGAGCTTCCCTGCAGACCTGGATCAACGATGCAGACAAGGCCCGGCATTTGGGCCAGTTTTCAGTAGCTGCGTTGCCCATTGAGCTGGCTCAAATCAGCAATCGATCCACGGATTACTACATTTCGCTTGTCGGAGAGCTGTTCGACGGCCTTCACTCCACGACGGTCTCAAGCGATGACTGGGCGCAGCTGGGAAACGCTTTCCTCCAGTTCTCGAAAGACATGCCGGCTGAGCAAATTGAAGCGATGGGCATCTCAAAGAATGAGGCGGCATTGTTTGCTGCTGCCGCGTTCTATTTTGGGGATTTCCCCGCGTCCGCTTGCTTGGCCATGAGGCAGTCGTCGCCGCCCGCAGATCCGTTGAGTCCATGGGCTGCATGCTATGACTTCCTGGCGCGGCCAGAAACGCTGGTATCTCAAACGGCACGCCAGGTGCAGGAGCACCTGCGAACAGGTGATCTTCCTGGTCTGCGACGCATTGTGGAGGCGAGCACTAGCGAGGCGGACAACGCCTTGCAGGTTGGGCCAGATCAATGGGTGGCGGCGGCTTTACTCAGCCGCCTTCTGGCCCGCTTCGATGCATCGAATACCCGCGCTGTGCTGCCGGATGGCGCAGATGCATTCTGGACGCCGCTGATCAACGCCTTCATAGATCGCAAACCCTCAACGTGGGAGTTTTTCCCCTCTCAGATTCAGGCCATCGATGAAGGGCTGCTGAGCATCTCCGAGAGCTATGCGCTACAGATGCCAACTGGGGCGGGCAAAACCACACTCTGCGAGACGCTGCTGTACTGGCACCTGAAGCGAAACCCGACGCACGTCGCGATCATGATCGTGCCGTACCGCTCGCTGGCGTCGGAGCTTCGACACTCACTGGTTCGTCATCTGAATGATCTCGGCATTGCGGCGCGGTGCGCGTATGGCGGCACGATTCCGTCGGGAGACGAGGTACATGGTCTTGATCACATCAACGCGCTGATCGCGACACCTGAGTCGCTGTCCGGAATCCTCAGTGCCGACCCAGCCTTCGCTCAGCGGATATCGCTGGTCATCTGCGACGAAGGGCATCTGCTCGACAGCGCCGGCAGGGGCATTGGCCTTGAGCTGCTGTTGGCTCGGATGAAGGCCCGCCTGGTCAACCCGATCCGCTTCGTGTTCATGTCGGCGATCATCCCCAATATCGAGGAAATCAACGCCTGGCTCGGAGGGGACGATGACACGGTCATCAGAAGCACCTATCGGCCAGCAATCGCGGAATTCTCCGTGCTGCGATCATCCGGCGCAGGGGTCAACAAGTCTGTGCGTCTGGACATGCACCCACACGCACAGCAGCGGCAGTACTCGATCCATGGTTTTCTGGATAGAGGCAACTTCCAGTACCGGAATCCCCAAACACGCCGAACCAACACCTATACCTTCACGTCCACCAAGACCCTGGCCGTCGGTGCAGCCCGCAAGGTGTTGTCGATGGGGACGACGGCGATTTTTGCCGCCAATAAACGAGGACATCAGGGTGCGATTGGCTTGGCAGAAGAGCTCATCAAACAGCTAGAGTGCCCACTGCCATTACCGAAGCCCGTGGATTTCGCCGATCTCGAAGTTCTCAGGTCGCGCATCGAGTATCTCGAAAGCGAGTTCGGTGACAGCTGGATCGGTGCGAAGGCGCTGCGTAATGGCGCGGTGTTGCACCACGGAGACATCCCTCAGGAGACGCGGGAGGTCTTGGAAGAGTTATTGCGGGATCGGAAGATCCAGTTGGTGATCTGTACCAGCACGCTTGCGGAGGGGGTCAACCTGCCGATCCGCTCACTTGTCCTGTATTCGGTGCAGCGTCGCGTTGGCAGCGGGCAGCCCGAGAACATGCTTGCCCGCGACATCAAGAACCTGGTGGGTCGAGCCGGTCGTGCCGGCGCCAATACCAAGGGCCTGGTGTTATGCGCAAATCCTGACCAATGGTGGATCGTGCAACCCGTCGCCACCGCAGGTGCAGGGGAGTCAGTCAGGGGTTCTCTGCGGAATTTGATCGTTACGCTTGAAGAGCATCTGAGACAAACCGGCATCGTGCTCAGCAACCAGTTCCTGGAAGTCCAGCCAGCCAGTCATTCGCTCATCGATGGAGTGGACGCGACGCTTATCGAGTTAATGGCAGAGGAGGTTGGAGACGCCGAGTTTGTGAGACTGGCTGCCGACCTGTCCGACCATACCTTTGCTGCCCAGCAGTTACCTGCCGCTGCCGTCGTCACGCTCCGGACTGTTTTTGAGCTGAGAGCGCAGCGTCTGATCGGACTGAGAGTTGATGGCAAGATCGCCTGGCTGCAAGATACGGGTGCCAAGGTGCGCCTGCTGGATTTCGTCGAACAGACCCTGCTACCCAGCAGAGTTGATTGGACTGCTGCAGTCGATCCCGTAGCTGACGAACTGCTGACTGCCATCCTGGAGTGGGCATGGCAGGACAGGGAGCTAAGGTCGGACGTAAGTGTGGCATTCCGACTGGAGGATAGCCAAAACCCTGATCAAGCGAAGTCCAGGTTCTTCGAGATCGTTCGCCAATGGGTACATGGCGCGACGTTCGCAGAGATTGCCGAATCCACCCGTATGGAGATGGACGATGTCCTGGGAATTCACACGCGCGCCGTTACCTACTCGTTGCAAACATTGGTCGAACAGGGCATCTCGCTGCTTGCCCGGCTGTTGCTCGAACGCGGTATCGAAGTGAACGAAGGCGTGACGGCTTTCATTGAACATCTCAAATTCGGCGCACCATCACGCATTGGGGTATTGCTGGCGAATGGCGGGGTGAGGCATCGCAAGGCGTTTGTCGAATTGGGGAACGCGATGCAGGCGCTCACCACTCCGATTACTGCAGCAAACGCCAAGACGTTCGCACGACGTTCGCTTGAGGCCCATTCAGGAGCATGGCGTGATGCCCTGGGTGAGTTTGTGTTCTCTAACACGCTGACGGATGTGGGCAGAGCAGGGTAGGTCGTTTAGCTCAAATTAGAGCCTGGTGCGTTGGCCGAAATTGCTCCACGAAACTGAGGCCACCAAAAAGCCCCGCTGTTCAGGCGGGGCTTTCTCATTGCTTGATCTTTACTCGGCTCCTGGCCCTGAAACTCCGTCAGAAGTACCCAACGCTGGCTTTGATTTCAAGGTACTCACTCAGGCCGTGTGCGCCGCATTCGCGACCGTTGCCGGACTGCCGGAAGCCACCGAATGGCACCAGGGAGTTCCACTCTGGGCTGTTGATGTAGACAGATCCTGCACGAAGCTGGCGAGCCACCTTGCGGGCGCGTTCCAGGCTTCCTGATTGAACGTAGGCAGCCAGGCCATAGTCGGCTGCGTTGACTGCATCGATCAAGGCCTTCTCGTCATCGTAGGGGAGGATGACCAGTACTGGCCCAAAGATCTCCTCCTGAACAATCCGCATGTCGGGCGTTGCGTCCGCGAAAATGGTGGGTTTGACGTAGAAGCCTTCTTTCAGATCATCAGGGCGACCCTCACCCCCGATCACCGCACGGGCACCTTGGGTGATCCCGGACTTGATGAGCTCTTGAATTCGGTTGAACTGATTACGGTTCGCTACAGGCCCAAGATCGGTATCTTCCGAGTCTGGATTACCCACTTGGAGTGCCGCGCCTGCTTTGGCTGCGACCGAGACCGCTTCATCGTAGAGAGCAGCAGGCACGTACATCAGGGTAGGGGCATCACAGGACTGGCCGCTGTTGCTGAAGCAGTGCTCGACACCAGCCTTCACCACAGTCGCCAGATCCGCGTCGTCGAGGATGATGTTTGGGGACTTGCCGCCTAACTCCTGGGTCACACGTTTGACGGTGTCAGCCGCCGCTTTCGCAACTTGGATCCCGGCTCGGGTGCTGCCGGTGAAGGACACCATGTGAATCCCCGGGTGAGTGGAGATGGCGTGCCCAACACTCGGGCCATCGCCGTTCACCAGATTGAACACTCCTGGGGGGACGCCAGCCTCGGTGAGAATGTCGGCGAACAAAATGGCGTCCAGCGGGGCAACCTCACTGGGCTTGAGCACAATGGTGCAGCCGGAGGCGATGGCAGGGAGCACCTTGCAGACTACTTGGTTGAGGGGCCAGTTCCAGGGAGCAATGAGCCCTACCACACCAATCGGCTCCTTCGTGATCAGCGTGTTCCCCACGACTTGTTCGAAACTGAACTCCTTGAGCACTGCGATCATGGCATCGGCGTGAGCAACGCAGGTAGCGGCTTGCGCATCGCGCGCAAAGCTCATGGGAGCCCCCATTTCCACACTGATCAATCTAGCAATTTCAGGGGTGCGATTGATGAGGCCCTCGCGAATCCGTTCCAGCATTTCCAGGCGCGATTCGATCGAGGTCTGGCTGAACGATTCAAAAGCCTTCTGCGCGGCTATGACTGCTTTATCCACGTCTACGGATGAACCGTTGGCGATCTGGGCGACCACTTTCTCCGTGGCCGGGTTGATCACATCGATCAGCTCATCGCGAGACGGCGCAACCCAGGCTCCATCGATAAAAAACTTATCCGCATTCTTCATAACCGACCTCGAAGCTTGGTGTGAGTTTGGTGGCAGACCTCGCGGTTTCGTCTCTGTAACGACCACCGATAGGAGTGCCAAAAAAAGATGAGCAGGGGCCAATCCAGGTTTTTCAATCTGCCTCGCATGGAGGATGGCCGGCCTGAAGGGCGTGCAGTCTCCACTGAAGCGCTGCCTCGCTTCCATCTAAACTGACCTTTCGATCTTAAAAATTGACCGATGGGTATTTTCAGTATGCTCGGTTATGCCCATCCAAAGCAAGGTGAGGAAAACATACTGACTCGCCGGCCATTTCATCCCTGGCAAACCTTCCACGCTCTGTTGACAAATGAGACGTACAATTACCATACTGACTGGGCGGTCTAAAAAATTGTACGAAAGGTATGCTTCGCGAGCTTCGGGTGTGGTTGATTAAGAGTTGGGTGCAGTGGCGTGCCTGTGAGGGCACCTGATAAACGAGGTGGTGACGTGAGTAAGCACGGGAATCTTGAGGTTGCGATCGTTGGTGCGGGGATCATTGGGGTTTCGGCGGCTTACTTTCTTCAGAAACTAGGTGCCAGCGTCACGCTGATCGACAAATCTTTTGTCGGCGATTGCATACCCAATCTGGGCTTGAGCCAGGTAATGACCTATTGCAGGAAAACCCAGTCCAGCCCCTTCACCGATAGGGGAGTGGTGTTAGCCCGCGCTTTGGCGATCGACTTGGGTTACGGCGAAAGCCTCGACAACTCCGGCGACGAGGCGGGTGTACCCGATCAGAGACCGGGGGATGGGCCACGTACGGTGATGCTGTCCGATTTTGCTCGGGATCTTGCCGCACGATGCCGAGATTCTGGCGTGCGAGTCCTTGAGGCTGATCCTGCCCATTGCCTCCTCGGCATCAATAACCATGTGCGTGGAGTCGATGCAGCGAGTGGCGTGATCACAGCGGATGAAGTGGTGGTGTGTGCCGGTCTGCAAAGCCAGATGCTGCTGACTTCGGCAGGGCTGACCCTCCCCCTCAGAGCAGCGGAAAACAGATTGGGTGCCAGTTCCGCTCGCCAAGGTATCCCTGGTGTATTCACTGGCATGGTTCCGATGACTCCGAATGGCGTGCCCTATGTCGGTCGGCCTGAGGGCTTCAAAGGGCTTTACCTGGGTATCGGCCATGGTACGAACCCTGCTGCTGCGATCGCCGTTGGTGAGGACATCGCTGCGGCGCTGTGTGATGCAGACGCTATGCCTGAAAACGTGCTGCTTCGCAGTGACCTTTTCGTGGGTCACCCGATTTCGCAATCTCTTTAACAACGCCTTCTTCTTGTGTTGTGGCCTCTTATGAATATGTCGCATCTCTCCGGCAAAGACAGCAAATCCGTCGTAAGGGCGCAGGTTATCCGGGCGACTGCTTTGAAATTGTTTGTCGCAGAAGGGTTTGGCTCGGTGAGTTTGCGAAGGATTGCGGACATGAGTGGCATCCAGGTTGGATCGCTCTACAACCATATTGATGGCAAACAGCAGCTGCTGTTCGAGCTGATTTACGAGGCAGAACAGAATCTGTTCGCAGCGTTGAAGCAGGCAGTGGATGGAACCCTCACACCTGTCGCGCAAGTCGGGGCATACGTTGAGCAGTATTTTCTCCATGCCTCCCGGAACAAGGAGCTGCATCTGCTCGCCGTTCGCGAGAAGCGGTGTCTGGATGACGGAGATGCAACCCGGCTCAAAACCCTGCTGCTCAGTCATGAGCGGCTGATTTATCAGGTATTGGAGCGAGGGGTGAAGGCTGGAGTCTTCACAATTCCAAGCTATGAGTTCGCTATCAAGGCGGTCTGGAGCTTGCTTGATGGAATGTTGGGGGGCGTGTCGACAAACCCCGCCGATGTATCAAAGTGCGCTGACCAACTGAAGGATTGTGTCACCCGGCTTCTCGGAGCCGGTGCCGCTCGGTAGCACCCTGTAACCGTGAGCTTGATTGAGCCGGTGCAGGGCTGATCGAGTGCAATCGATAAATGAAAACTGAATCTACACGAGGTGAGCCATGTTTGATCTGAAGGGTAAAGTTGCTGTCGTAACCGGTGGTGAGACTGGTATCGGTCTGGCCATTTCTCGCAATCTCGCGGTGGCCGGCGTCAAGACTGTCATCGGCGGTATTCAGCCTGAGGCTGGTGCGAAGGCAGTGGCTGAAATTCAGGAACTGGGTGGCGAAGTGCTGTTCGTCCGCACGGACGTCCGCTCCAAGGAGCAAGTCGAAGCACTGGTTCAGACTGCTGTCGACAAGTACGGGCAGTTGGACATCATCGTGAACAACGCGGGCGTTTTTGATGGCTTCGCTGACGTCATGGAGACCACTGAAGAACTATGGGATCAGATCACCGGTATCAACCTCAAGGGTACCTTCTTCGGCTGCCAAGCTGCCCTCAAGCACATGATTCCACGCGGCGTTGGTCGGGTGATCAACACCTCTTCGATTGGCGGCTTGGTCGGTCGTGCTGATGGCGCTTCTTACACCGCCTCGAAATTTGCTGTTATCGGCTTGACCCGCCAGATGGCAACCACTCACTCCGGTTCGGGTATCACCTTCAACACCGTTTGCCCTGGCCTGATTGCCACTGACATCCGTGGTAACTCCGCCTCGATTCTGCCGAACGCTGCTCACCTGATGAACCGTGGCGTGGGCGCTGCTGATCCAGACGCCTACAAAAAGTCCATCCCAGCACGCCGCAAGGGTACTTCCGACGAGGTTGCTGCTGCGGTGCTGTTCCTAGCATCGGATGAAGCCAGCTACATCACCGGTCACTCGATGGTGGTGGATGGTGGGTTTGTTGCTTGATCTTCTCGCCTGCGAATCAAATACAGATTCGTAGGCTACATGCTGCGTTTTAGCTGGCTCCAGTGGGCCAGCTTTTTTTTGCTCGACGCTTGGAGGGTGTGCCCGTGGAAACTCTTTTACAAGGGTGAAGGATGGTGGCATGCGTATGCATCGCTCTCCTCGCAATGCCTCTGTGTTTTTCTGCGGGGATTCTCGCTGTGCCGGTTATTGGCTCGGAGCTCGGTGGCGGAGCGATAGAGCTGACCTGGTAACTAATGGCACATCCTGACGGTCAACTGCACGATGCTCGCCGCTGGAACGTTCGCAGACCGGGTCGGGCGCAAGAAGACCTTCCTAGTTGGCCTTGTAGGCTTTGACCGCTGTGTTTGCGGTGTTGATTATGGTCTTCTTGGGACGCCCGCATGTCGAGGTGAGCCGCAGAACCATGTAGCATGCCCTGTTCATAGCAGGCGGGTCTCTCAGATCGGCAGTGGTTGCGTCCTCGATGAACTGTAAAAACAGAGGGGGCTAAGCTGCACCCAGCTCTTCTCGTTCGAGTTCAAGGGTCAGCCAATTGTTTTCAAGCGTGGTGATTTGCGACTCTAGGTCGTGAACCAGCAGTGCGATCGATTGAAGCTCAGCAAGATCAGTGGCACTGATGAGCTTGAGCTCAAGTGCCGACTTCTCCCATCGAAGCTCTGTCATGTTGGACTCAACGGTTTCCAGCTCCTTTTGGAGTCGCGCTAGCCGCTTCGCTTGCTGGCCATCGCTCGCGTGCATCTGTGGGGCTTTAGGCTCCTTCCGAATCTTTTGCGTGTTCAATTGCTGCTGTTTGACTTCACTCAGCAGGTACCGATGGTAGTCACCAAGGTCGCCTTGGAACGGCTCAACGCCACCGTCGCACACCAGCCAGAATTCATCACAAACGGAATTCAACAGCGCTCGATCATGGCTGACCAGCATGACGGTGCCGTCGAACTGGTTCAGTGCGATCGACAGCGCCTCACGAGTCGCGAGATCCAGGTGGTTCGTGGGCTCATCCAGCAGGAGGAGGTTAGGGCGCTGCCATACGATCGTGCACAGCACTAGGCGCGCCTTCTCACCCCCACTCAATGTCCCGACTTTCTGGCTCACCATATCGCCACTGATGTTGAAGGTACCCAGGAAGTTGCGCAGCTCCTGCTCCCTTACAACCTGGCCAGATTGTGCTGCCAGCGTATTGGCAAGATCGAGCATGTGAGTCAGCGGTGTCTCCTCTTCCCGCAAGACGTCCAGTTCTTGTTGGGCGAAATACCCGATCGCAAGACCTTTGCCTTCGGTGATGCTTCCAGAGAGTGGCTGGAGCGCCCTGGCGATGGTTTTGATGAATGTGGACTTCCCCCGGCCATTCGCTCCCAGAATCCCGATGCGCTGGCCAGCCAAGACGGATTTGCGCACGTCGGTGAGAATCACCTTGGGTTTTTCACAGTCCTGGATGTGGTAGCCAAAATCTACGTCGTCGATGGCCAGCATCGGATTGGGCAGGTTTGCAGGTTCTTTGAATACGAATGTGAACTCGGCATCAGCGACCACGGCGCTGATCTTTTCGATACGCTCCAAGGCCTTGATGCGGCTTTGCGCCTGGCGAGCTTTTGTGGCCTTGTACCGGAAGCGATCGATGTACTTCTGCAGGTGCGCCATCTTTTCTTGCTGCTTTTCGTGAGCGGCTTGCTGCTGCTCAAGTTTTTCGGCTCGTAGGGTTTCGAAGGCGCTGTAGTTCCCGTTGTACCGATTGAGCCCGGCATGCTCAAGGTGCACTGTCACGTTGGTCACTGTGTCGAGGAACTCACGATCATGGCTGATCACCACCATGGTGCCTTCGAACCGGCCAAGCCATGCTTCGAGCCAGACCAGGGCATCGAGATCGAGGTGGTTGGTGGGTTCATCGAGCAGCAGAAGATCACATGGACACATCAGCGCGCGAGCTAACTGAAGTCTCATTCGCCAGCCACCTGAGAAGCTGTTCACGGGGTTGTCCTGCTCGCCGGGCTTGAATCCAAGTCCTTGAATAAGCGTCTGGGCGCGAGCGGCGGCATCATGGTCGCCAGCGTCCGCGAGATCGGAATAGGCCTGGGCCATTGCCATCCCATCGTCTCGATCGATCGCCAGTTGCAAAGCGGCGCGGGCCTGCATCAGAACGGTGTCACCTTGGAGAACGAACTCCAGGGCGGTGTCCGTGGTTTCCGGCATGTCCTGGGAAACCTGAGAAATCTTCCATTTTACGGGCATCTCGAAGTCGCCCTGATCCTCCCGAATCTGACCGGTGAGAAGCGAAAATAGGGTCGACTTACCTGCACCGTTTCGCCCAACCAGTGAAGCTTTCTCTCCAGCGTTAATCCACATATTGGCCTGTTGAAGCAGCACTTTCGTGCCCAGGCGGAGTTCGATATTTTTGAGGGAAATCATGGCTCGCTGCTCGGGCTCCGATGGCATTGAGGGCGTTTGAACTAGGTGGGTATCAAGCGTTACCGAAGGCAGGCTGTTCGGGGTCTGGGAACGCTGCGCCGTGTGCGTTCGGTGGTACCTGCTTGATGCGTCTGTTCATAAAAAAGCCACGCTCGCGCGTGGCCCAGTGGTTTCGAGGAGCAATCAGTGGCTTTGTCGACCGATACGTCGATAGACATGGGGCTTGGTCACGCGGAGCTTCATAGCCCAAATGATCCCGAACGCCACGACGACTGCGATCGCACCGAGCAAGGCGTCGGTAAGGTTCTCGTTACCTGTCAGAGAGGACAGATTGACTGTGGCCACGCCAGTGGTCACAAAGAGGCAGGCTCCACTCAGAGTCGGGGCCACTACTGTTTTCCACACGCTATCGCCAGCGCTCTGGCGTCGACGGAAATACAGCATCACCGCGATGGATGTGGTCGATAGCAAGATCAGCAGGGTATAGCTCGCTGCCCCCAAGAGTTGGGAGTAACCCTTGGTTGCATCCAGCTCCGAGGCCAGCAGGAAACACACCACGCCAATGGAGACGACGCTGATCAGGATGGAAGAAATGTAGGGCGATTCATGGCGGGGATGGATGGAGCTCAGTGCCCGTGGGAAGACGCCGTCCACACTCAGCGAGTAGACATACCGGGCCAGGATGTTATGGCAAGAGAGAAGGCATGCAAAAATGCTCGTGCAGACGAGGACTTCAACCAGGTCGTGGCCAATTTTCCCGAAATTGATCTCGAAGGCTGCCATGCCTGTGGCGATAGGATCGGCAGATGCCTGGGCCACAACCGTTGACGGCCCAAGCGCCCAGATCACGCACACAGCAGTCGCCGAGTAGAACAAGGTCAGCAACACAATCGAGGTGTATGTTGCCCTCGGAATGGTGCGCTCCGGGTTCTTCGTCTCCTCACGAAAAATCGCAGTAGCCTCAAAGCCTGCAAAACAAATCACCGCGAAGAGCAGGGCGGTACCGGGAGAGCCTGCCATGAAGCTATCGAGCGTCATCCAGTCAAGGCTATTTCCCTCAGGGCCACCTTTAACGGCGACGAGGCAATCCCAGACGACCACGATGCCTGCTTCGAGGATCAGTGCTGTCGATAGCACCTTTGCTGACAAATCGATCCGGAAATAGCCCAGCAATGCTACCAGGCACGCCAGAATCAATGACCACTGCCACCATGGCAGGGCATTCAGCCCGAAATGGTTTGGCAGCAGAGGCACGTAAAGGATGCCCGCATAGACGTAGGTCGAGATCAAGGCCAGCCCATAACATAGGATCGCGAGAAGCGCGAAGCCCAAGCCTGCCGGGCGTCCCAAGCCAGCAGTGATGTAGGCGTAATACGCGCCGGCATTCGGCAGGCGCTTGGACATCTGGGAGAAGCCGATCGCGAATAGCAGAAGCATGCAGCCGACGGCCAGATAAGCCAGCGGAGTGCCAAGGCCATTGCCCGTGCCGATAATGAGTGGGATGTAGCCGATCACTACGGACAATGGGGCTGTGTAGGCGAGTACGCTGCAGACGATATCAAAAAGCTTGAGGTCGCCTGAGAGCTTGCCTTCATGACTCGAACGTGTTGAATCGGATGCAACTTGAGTGTTCACTGCAGACATTTAAGTGGCTTTCCTGGTTGGTGCGCGGTGGCAGATGAACATGGGAAAGTCAGCGTGCATGGCATCGCTGTATAAATGGCAGTGTTATTGGGACTGTTCATGGCTATCTTATTTTTGTAGATAAGTTTTAGTTTTCGAAGCTCTACTTCTGGCTGCTTTGCCACTGAGGCGACACGAAGTAGTTTTTCTGCTCGTCCGCGAGGCTTTTGCCTTTGATCAAATCAGCGGCTCTTTCACCGATCATGATCGTTGGAGCATTGGTATTGGAGGCAATGACCTCAGGCATTACCGATGCGTCGGCCACCCGCAGGTTGGCAATCCCGCGTACCCGTAGATCTGGCGTGACTACCGCCATCGGGTCATCTTTGGTGCCCATGCGACAGGTGCATGAAGGGTGGTACGCCGTTGCAACGACCTTGCGGATCCAGCGGTCAAGTTGCTCATCGGTTTGGCAATCGATGCCCGGTTCAAGCTCCTCGCCACGCAGCCCGTCAAACGCCTCTTGGGAAACGAGTTCGCGGGTGAGTTTCAGTGCTTCCCGGAGCGACACGAGATCGCTCTCTTCCTGGAGGTAGTTGAACTTGATGTCTGGCTTCACGCTCGGATCTGCGGAAGTGATCTTCAGATGCCCCCGGCTGTCTGCTCGCATCAGCGTCATGTGGATCTGGAAGCTGAAGCCTTTGTATGGCGTAAAGGTGTCGTTCTGGAACGCCAGTGGCAGCATCTCAAGCTTGAAGTTGGGGTACTTCAGGCCTGGTCGGGAGCGGAGATATGCTGCAGCTTCGAACTGGTTGCTCGAAGCAGCTCCCGATCGATTCAGGAACCAGGAAATACCCGTGAGGTGTTTCTTTGGGAACTTGAGGATCGTGCCCAGGCCTGCAGCCGTCTTGCACTGCCATTTGATCACCAAGTCAGGATGGTCTTGCAGGTTTGCCCCCACCCCCGGCAGTTCATGGACAACAGGTACATTTGCTTTTTCAAGCACATCGCGCGGGCCAATGCCGGACAGCTGGAGGAGTTGTGGAGAGTTGAAGGCCCCCCCGCTGATGATCACCTCACGGCTGGCGAGTACCTGGAGTCGATTGCCTTCGTGACGGTAGATGACACCCTTGGCAGTCTTGTCGGTGATGATGATCTTTTCCGCCAGGGCACCGGTGATGACGTGAAGGTTCTTGCGCTTCATCACCGTGCTGGAGAGGTAGGCGCGTGCCGTGCTCCAACGCTCACCTTTATAAATAGTGCATTCGTTGGGGCCGAAGCCTTCCTGTTGGAAAGCGTTGGAATCCTTGGTGACCGGATAGCCGGCTTGTGCGCCCGCAAGCATGAACGCCTTATTGATGGGGTTAGCCATCACGTCAGGGCAATTCACGAACAAGGGGCCTTTGGTGCCCCTATAATCGTTTTTGTTGCCCAGGCTGGTCTCAGCTTTTTTGAAATAGGGCAGTACGCCAGCGTAACCCCAGCCCTTGCAGCCGTACTTCTGTTCCCAGTTCTCATAGTCCAGCGCGTGACCACGCGTGTACACCATGCCGTTGATCGAGGAGGAGCCGCCGAGAACACGGCCACGAGGATGGGCAATCTGCCGGTCGTTGATGGACGCGTCGCGCTCTGACTCGTAGGCCCAGTTGTATTTATCGTCAACAAGCAAACGCTCAACTGCCAGTGGCATATCGATCGTCCAACTCTTGTTGGTCGGCCCCGCCTCAATGAGGAGGACGCTGACACTGGGCTCTTCTGAGAGGCGCGAGGCGATTACACAACCTGCCGACCCACCGCCGACTACGACGTAGTCATACTGCTGAAGGGCCTTCGATACAATTCCCATTTCTTACTCCAAGAACGTCGATTCGGTACGTGCACGGGTGCGAGGATTCGCACTGGTGCGAGGCCTTATTGAGTGCCTTCCGTGATGGCTCACCCTACTGGTGTGAACATTTGAAAGCGGAGCCGATTAGTGGCTACCGCTTTCACAGGGATGTCCCTTCGAAGCAGTGGTAATCAGTCTTCGAGCAGGTTGGTCAGGTGCTCCATGACCTCAACGTACTCGCCCAGCATCTCCGCGAAGATCTGGCGAACAGTCGTCTCCTGGTTCATGTCGCCAACGATCTGGCCCACGGCATACGTCCAGTAGTCGAAGCGACGCACCCGTTCAGCGCGGCGCAGCGGTACACCACCCAGAATCGATTGCAGTGGGAAGGTCAGAGGTTTGAGGGTCTCTGCCTTGTCCCAGGCTTCTGTGTAGTTGCTGCGCAGGATCCGGCAGTTCTTACCGGTCAACGCCTTGCTCACTACCGCGTCTTCGGACTTCGATTCGAACATCCGCTCCTTCATGTTCGGGGTCAGATCGCTTTCGCGAGTGCCCAGCCAGATCGAGCCACACCAGGCGCCTGCAGCACCCAGTGCCATTGCTGCGGCGAACTGACGACCACGACCGATGCCGCCAGCTGCCAGTACTGGGATTGGAGCCATCGCATCGACCAGTTGAGGCCACAGCACCATCGAACCCACGCGACCTACGTGGCCACCGGCTTCGGCACCCTGGGCAATCAGTACGTCGACGCCTGCGTCTTTCTGCTTGATCGCGTGGTCAATGTTGCCCACCAGGGCACCGACCTTCAGACCATGTTCGTGAACAATGTCCACCACGTGCTTCGGGGCCGCGCCCATGGCGCTGACAATGAACTTCACGCCTGGATGACGCAGAGCAATCTGCAGCGAGCGCTCGGAATCGCTCGGAGTCATCTTCATTTTGTCGGCGTGCTCCTGAGCAAACGCCTTCGCGTCGTCGTCAGGCAGCTCGGGGATGCCTGCTTCCTTCATCATGTTGTCGACGAATTGGCGATGACCTTCCGGGAGGATTTTGGCTGGATCGCGATCATCGGTCAGTGGGGCGAAGGTGCCAGGGAACACGATGTCTACGCCGTAGGGTTTGCCATCGATGCGCTCGTCGATCCACTTCAACGAGACCTCCAGCTCTTCTGGAGTCATCCATGCAGCACCCAGGATCCCCATGCCACCGGCCTTGGAGGCTTCGAGCACGACATCGCGGCAATGAGAGAAAGCGAAGAGCGGGATGTCGATCCCAAACATTTCAGTGACTGCAGTACGCATAAGGAAACGACCTCTGGTATTGCCGCCTGACGCGGCGCTTCTTTATTCAAAAAGGGCAGGCCGAAGGGGTCGGCTGGCTCCTTGGAAAATATCTTAGACCCGTGAGTCTTTTTTGTATACTGCAAAGTCAAAAGGTTGTACATTCGATCTCAAGCCACCTTCGCCAGCCCTCCAGAAAAGGGCCCATGAGTAAGCAAAAGCCCGCTATCTAGGGGCTTTGCCATGCGGGGAATAGACGAGGGCAGTCAGGAGGCGAGGACTACTTCACCGTATGAAATGCTGGCACCGTAGGAGCATCGCATGCATATCGTTGTAACTCTCAAGCAAGTCTTTGACCCAAACACTCCGCCTGTTTTGCTGCAGGTTGCTCCGGACGAAAAATCCATTGAGATGCGTTCAGGTATGAGTCCTGTTCTCAACGGATACGACGCCAATGCTGTCGAAGAAGCCCTGAAAATCAAAGACGCTGTCGGCGGCACCGTGACTGTAATGACAGTCGGAGATGACCAGGCCATCGCCCAGTTGCGTCGGGCGATCGCGATGGGCGCGGACGGTGGTGTTCATATCAAGGGCGCCGTTGGTCTTGAATGCGACAGTTTTGTCATCGCAGACCAGTTGGCAAAGGCGATCCAGAAGCTGGGTAATGTTGATCTGGTACTTTCAGGTAAGGCTTCGTCCGATACCGACGCAGGTCAAACGCACCTCATCCTTGCTGAAAAGCTGGGCTTTGCCTCCGTTTCTCCTGTCAAAGCGATCACCCAGGTCGAGGCTCAGGTCATGACTGTCGAGCGGATGGGTGAAGACGTCACCCAGCGCCTGAGGGCGCGCCTGCCTCTTCTGGTGGGGATTTCCAACGAAGCGAACAAGCCTCGAACCGCTGGCCTCAAGGGCGTCATGATGGCCAAAAAGGTCGCCATTCCTACCTGGACTGAAGCTGACCTTGGCGGTAGCTCGAACGCACCAGCGAGCGAACTGAAACGGCTGTTTATCAAGCCTGCCGTCAAAGTGGACACCGTAATGATTTCCGAGGGCTCCGACGAAGCGAATGGTCGTGCCTTGGCAGACCGTCTGGTTCAAGAGGGGGTAATGTAATGTCGAGCATTGTCGTTTTTGGCGAACTTCAGAATGGCGTGTTGGCCCAGGTTTCGGCTGAAGCTATCACTGCTGCCCTGTCTGTACGTGACGCTGGTTCGCAGGTCATTGCCGCCCTGATCGGAAGCGGAATCCCTGACAGCGCCTTCTCGGTCGCGGGCGTCGACCGCCTGCTTGTTGTCGACGATGGTCAGGTCGCTGACTACACCTGCGAGGCCTTCGTCAGTGCCGCAGCAGAGATTGCCAAGCAGGCCGGCGCCGAGCTGATCATCGTGCCTCACACTTCTAATGCCTTGGAGTGGGCGCCTCGTTTGGCAGCACGCTTGAACGCTGCCCTGGCGACCAACTGCAACGCGCTGGAAAAAACCGAAGGCGGTGTGCTGGCGACCAAGCCTGTATGCGGCGGTGCTGTTCAGGCGCAATATGCACTGACCAGTGAATTGAAGGTTGTGACGGTTTCCGCAGGTGCTTTTGCCCCGGCAGCCAGCGGCGCTGCAGCACCGGCTGAGAAGGTATCGCTGGGAGTGATCGACAATCCCGTCTCGTTGATTGAAACAATCGTCGAAGAAGCGGGCGATGGCCCGTCGCTACGTACCGCAAAAGTGGTGGTCTCGGGCGGCATTGGTATCGGCAGCGCTGGCGACTGGAGCATCATTGAAGAATCCGCCAAAGGTCTCAATGCTGCTGTTGGTGCGACTCGTGCTGCAGTAGAAATGGGCTGGGCACCTACGACGAAGCAAGTCGGCTTCAGCGGTCTGAAAGTGGCTGCAGATCTTTACATTGCTGCAGGTATCTCGGGCGCCATCCACCACCTGGCCGGCATCAGCCGCGTCAAGAACGTTGTGGCTATCAACAGCGATGCTGAGGCCAACATTTTCAGCGTTGCCAAGTACGGTGTAGTGGGGGACGCCAAAGCCGTCCTGCCGGCTTTCGTCGCGCGTGTACAAGAGCTGCGTAGCAAGTAGGTGTTGCCATGACTATTACAAGAGAACAAGTTGTCGTCATCGGTGCAGGTGTTGCGGGCTGTACCGCAGCACTTGAGGCTGCTCGTCGGGGACTGACCGTGACCCTGATTGATGAGCACCCGCAGAATACCGCTGCGATGAGCCTGGATGCGCCGTATTTCTACGGCGCTCGACTCGCGCCGGTGTTGTCGGATGAAGGCACCATCGCTGACCGAGTCTTGGGTTCCAACGACCTCCTCATGGAGTGCCTTGAGGCGGGTGTTGAAGTACTGACCAACACCTGCGTCTGGGGCCTCTTTGTCTCGGGGGCAAACAACGAACATCTGGAATGTAATCAGGTCGGTCTGGCCGATGCTGAAAAATCCTGGATGCTTGGTTTCGACTATCTGATCGTTGCGGCAGGTGCTCGTGATCTGGTGTTGTCCTTCGAGGGATGGCACCTCCCCGGAGTGCTCGCGGCGAAAGGCGCAACGACACTGATGGGCAAGTACCAGGCACTGGGTGGCAACCAGGTACTGATGTTGGGCTCGGGCAACGTGGCCCTTCAGCTGGCCAGCCAAGCCATCGAGCTGGGTATCAAGGTCGTCGGCATCGTAGAAGCCGCTGATGAGTTACAGGGTGATTCCGACCTTGCTTCCTCGCTCCAAGATCAGGGTGTCCCTGTTTTCACGGGGTATTGCATCAAGAACACCACGGGCGTCAACGAAGTCAGTGGGGCCGTATTGGTGCCAGTTACTGATCAGTCGTTGCCGACTATCGACATTATCTGTGACACCGTCTGCATGGCCTACGGCGTGGTACCCAACGTCGAGTTGGTTGCTTCTGCAGGCGCTGCGCTTGACTACGATGCCGCTCAAGGTGGCTGGGCTCCTCGGCTCACCTCGGAATTCGAAAGCACTATCTCGAACGTGTTCGTGGCCGGTGATGGTAGCGGTGTGACTGAAGCCTCGCTCATCAACCCGGACGTGTCGATCTATCAAGGTCAGCGTATCGCAGCTGCGATTGCTGCGAGGGAAGGGCAGGCTGTGGAGGACGAGATCGAGGCACCCCAGGTGCAGTCGGATTCTCGTTCTGTTTATCCGCCACAGTACTGGCTGGATGCTCTGGTCAAGGCTGGCGGCATGGGTGTCATGGCTTGCCAGTGTGAAGATGTTTCACGCCAAGAGCTCATCGAGGTTCGCGCGCCCAAGTACCTCGCCTCCACGCACAGCAGTCCCTGCGATGCGGCCAAAACCTTCGTTGCCGAAGGGCAAGCGAGTCAGGACATGCTCAAGCGCATGACCCGCGTCGGCATGGGGCACTGCCAAGGTCGCCGTTGCCGTGAGCATTCGGCAATGCTGCTTGCAGGCATTGCGGGAGTTGAATTGAGCAAGGTCGCCCCAGGCAGCTATCGAGTGCCTGTACGTCCTCTGCCGTTGAACATCATCCGTGCTCACGATGAACCCAAAGAGATGCGTGATAACTGGCCGACGTGGTTGCACCCGGTCGAAGACACCATTGGTGGCGTTCACTGAGTAGCCTGCAGGTAAGAGGTTTGTATGCAAAATGCAGATGTTGTGATTATCGGCGCAGGGATTACGGGTTTGTCTTCCGCTTACTGGCTTGCGAAAGCCGGGGCGAAAGTAATTGTGCTCGATAAAGGTCGTACGGCAGCGGAGGCCTCCTCGCGTGCCACTGGCTTTCTGAGCCTTCGTGGCGAACAGCCGATGGAGTCAGCCCTGGCAGCTGAAGCTGAAAAGCTCTGGGATACCCTGGACGAGGAATTGGGATATCCCACTGAGTGGAAGCAGGAAGGCCGGCTGTGGGTCGCCACCAATGCTCAGGAATGGGCAGACATGCAACTGACCTATGAGCATTTCTGCACCACGGCGATCCCATTCGAATTGATCGATGGTGAGCAGTGCAGAAAGATTGCCCCCTCACTGATGCCTGGCATCGTAGGCGGCATCCACACTCACCGGTCAGGGCACGGTAACCCTCAGCGCACCTCCCAGGCATTCGCATGGGCATTCCAGGATCGAGGTGGCGTCATCCTCGAAAACAGCCCTGTGGTGGATATTCTGGTCGAGGGTGGCCGAGTCAAAGGTGTCCGCACACCTGATTCGACTATCTACGCGCCGGTCGTGGTGAACTGCGCCGGCCCGCAATTGGCAAAAATAGGTGCGATGGTGGGCGTGGATATTCCCATCGCCACGGTGCGCCTGGAGTCCATGGTCACGGCGCCGCTGCCTCCGCTCTTCGATGTTGCGATGGTGGGGAACGGTCTGTCGCTGCGTCAAACCCGTCGAGGCAACATCCATTTCAATGGTGGGCCTCACGAATGGATTGACGTCAGTCTGACCGAAGAGTCCGCCAAGCCGAACACGCCGATCGTGCGAAACATTGCAGGTCGCCTCGCGGAATTGATGCCTTCGATCGCTCACATCCCACTGCTCCGCAGTTGGGCAGGTATCGTCGATGTCACTCCAGATCAGGTCTGTATCGTTGACCGGCTCAGCGACCCTGAGGGGCTGATCATCGCCTGCACATCTGGACACGGTTTTGGAATGGCAGTGAGTGTGGGTGTTGCTGTGAAAGATCTAGCACTGGAGGGGCAGACTTCGATGCCAATAAGCGCCCTGAAGCTTGATCGCTTCAAAGACCTCCCAGCTGATTGGAAGGCGCAGCGTAAATGGCAACCAGGTGGCTATAACACCTGAAGCTTTTAAGTTTATGTAACTAATCTCTGCAGTCAGTTTGTTGGTAAGTACTCATCGGTGCCCATGTTTTCACCAAGTGATTATATGGGTGCCTTGGGGTGCGGCTTGCCTGAAACTGGACTTTTGAAAGTTAGATAGGAGCCGCAGGCATGAAGATTGTTGTTCCCGTAAAGCGCGTCGTGGATTACAACGTCAAGATCCGAGTCAAAGCCGATAACTCGGCTGTTGATCTCGATAACATCAAAATGTCGATGAACCCCTTCGACGAGATCTCCGTGGAAGAGGCTGTTCGTCTCAAAGAGTCCGGCCTCGACGCTGAGATCATCGTTGTGTCCATCGGGACAGCAAAGTGCGAAGAAACCCTGCGCACTGCACTGGCCATGGGCGCTGACCGCGCGATCCTGGTTCAGACCGAGGAGAATGTCGAACCTCTCGCGGTGGCCAAGATCCTCAAGGGCGTTTGCGATGCCGAGCAGCCTGGTCTGATCTTCGTCGGCAAGCAAGCCATTGACGACGACAGCAACCAGACCGGCCAGATGCTCGCTGCGTTGCTTGACGCCTCTCAAGCCACTTTCGCGTCCAAGGTTTCGATTGAAGGCGAGAGCGCGCTGATTACCCGCGAAGTGGACGGTGGCACCCAGACTGTTCGCGTCACGCTGCCGGCGGTCATCACCACCGATCTGCGACTGAACGAGCCGCGCTATGCATCTTTGCCGAATATCATGAAGGCCAAGAAAAAGCCGCTCGATAAGAAGACACCGGGTGATTACGGCGTCGACACCGCGCCACGTTTGAAGGTCTTGAAGGTTGAAGAGCCGCCAGTTCGCAAGGCAGGCGTTCGCGTTTCTTCGGTTGCAGAGCTGGTCGAGAAGCTCAAAGCCGTCTCGGTCATCGGTTGAGGTAGGGGAAGATTATGACTGTTTTGATTCTGGCTGATCACACCGCTGGCGTCCTGGCGGATGACGTTGCCAAGGCTGTAGGTGCTGCAACCAAATTCCAGAAAGACGTTCACGTTCTCGTTGCGGGCCATGCTGTTGAGTCCGTTGCAGCCCAGGCTGCCAAGCTGGAAGGCGTGAGCAAGGTTTTGCTGGCCGACGATCCGTCTCTGGAGCATGCACTCGCCGAGTCAGTGGCCAGTGTTGTCGTCGGCCTGGCGCCTCAGTACGACGTGATCCTGGCGGCAGCCTCCACTGCCGGCAAATCCGTTCTCCCGCGCATTGCTGCGAAGCTCGACGTCATGCAGATCTCGGAAGTGATCGAGGTGATTTCGGCTGACACCTTTGCTCGTCCGATTTATGCCGGCAACGCCATCCAGGTCGTACAGTCCTCCGATGCCAAGAAGGTTCTGACCATCCGCTCCACTGCGTTCGACGCAGTAGGCGCATCGGGTAACGCAACCATCGAAGCTGTTGCCGTCTCGGCCATCAAGAACCCCACGACCTTCGTGAGTAACGCACTTGCTACAAGTGAGCGTCCAGGCCTCGCTTCGGCTCGAATCGTTGTAGCGGGTGGTCGTGCCCTGGGCTCTGCAGAGAAGTTCAGCTCTACCTTGAGCCCGCTCGCTGACAAACTGGGCGCCGCCATTGGTGCATCTCGCGCGGCAGTGGATTCTGGGTACGCCCCGAACGACTGGCAGATCGGCCAGACCGGCAAGATCGTTGCCCCTGAGCTCTATTTTGCCTTTGGTATTTCCGGTGCTATCCAGCACCTTGCAGGTATGACCGGTTCGAAAGTCATCGTCGCGATCAACAAGGACGAAGAGGCCCCGATCTTCCAGGTGGCTGATTTCGGTCTGGTTGGTGATATTTTCGAACTCATTCCCGAACTTACTAACGCGCTGTAATTTCTATTCTGGAGAGCGTAATGGGCGTAAAAATCAATTTCATCAACCCGTTCGGTACCGATGCCTACAACGGCTTGATCATGGAGACCATGAGCCCGTATCTGACCGGTGGGGCAGAGCTGGTTGTAACCAACACCAAGAATTGCCCTGAGAACATCGATTACTACTACAGCAAGCATCTGATCGAGGAGGCCATCTTCGAAAGCTGCATCGAGGCAGAAAAAGCCGGCTTCGACGCAGTGATTGTAGGCTGCTGCTACGATCCAGGTGTGCGCGTTGCACGCGAGCTGGTCGATATCCCCGTGATCGGCCCGCTTGAAGCAACCATGCAGATGGCACCCTATTATGGACACGAGTATGTGCTCGTCACCGACCACCATAAGGCGGTTCCGTACCTGCGCGACATGGTTCGGCTCTATGGGGAGGAGGCTCACTGCCGGAAGGTCGACTGCATTGACTGGTGGGTGACCGACATGATCCAAGACACCGCTGGCGTCGCGCGCGATGCTGTGGCCGCTGCAGACAAGATTCGCCGTGAAGCTGAGGCTGACGTCTGCATTCTGGGCTGCACGATCATTTCGGCCTCCCACGAGAAGGCGATTATGGAAGGCACCCCGCGTGATGTGGCCATCCTGAATCCAAACACCATGGCGCTGAAAATGGCTCAGTCGTTGGCTGAGTTGAAGCAGCAAGGTGCTTACGCCATTAGCCGTCGTGCCTACTACCAGAACCTCAAGGATCGTAACGCTGACGAGTTCGCAGGCGTACGCAGGCAGTTTGCCAATCGCGGTAAGTAAGGTTCGACGTCAAAGAAAGCCCAGCAGTGATGCTGGGCTTTTTCGTTCGCCATCTGATATGCCGCCTGGGATCGCATCGACCCCTGAGGGCATGGTCGTGGGAAATTCCATCTAGGACAAAATCAACAAATGTTGTATATTTCAACAAATCGTTGAATGAGCCCTCCCCATGGTCACGGATTTGGCATTAGCCCAAGAGCGTCAACTGACGTTCTCAATCCTTAAAACGGCTATCGCAGCGCTCTCAAGCGTGATCGGCAGGAACACAGAACTGCTTCTACACAATCTGGAAACTCCTGAGCATTCAGTGGTAGCCATAGCAAATGGCCATATCTCAGGCCGACAGCTTGGAAGCCCTATCCTGGGTGGCCCAGAACAGGACAAAGGGTTTGCGCTGGTCATGGATGCCGCGTCTTCAAATACGACGGGCCCCGTAATCACTGACACCTACGACACCGTTATCGGTGGCCGAGAACTACGAAGCGTGACTGCTGTGTTCCGAGATTCCTCCGGAACGCCGTTCGCCAGTTTTTGTATAAACGCCGACCTGACAGACCTAAATCTTGCCCAGCGATTTCTGGAGAATCTGCAACCAGCACCAACCGGCGGAGACGATACCCGTTCAGATCCTGCGGATATGGAGCTGCTCATGGCTCAGATAATCCAGACTTCGTCGAACAGCCTAGGCCTGGGCAAGATGAACAAGCGCGCCAAAGTAGAAGCGGTTCGAGCGATGCAGGAGCGAGGACTGTTCATCGTGAAAGGCGGCGTTGAGAAAGCCGCAGCGGCGCTTGGAGTCACTCGTTTCACCATCTACAACTACCTCGAAGAAATTCGCAATATGCAAAAGAGCCCACAAAATGAATGAGCTGATCAAGCATCACCCGAGTCATCTTCCTTTCCCTTTTTCTCGGGCGGTCGAGGTGGGGGGAATCCTCTATCTGTCCGGTCAGGTCTCGATGGCCCCTGATGCGACGCCAATTTACGGCGACGTGAAATCTCAAACAAAAATCATCATGGAAAACATCGCCTCCACGCTTGAATCACTCGATTCCACGCTGGAGGACGTTTTCAAGGTCACCGTTTGGCTATCGGACATGAAGCATTTCTCGGACTTCAACGAGGTTTACCGGCCATATTTCGGTGAGAGATTTCCGGTGCGCTCAGTGGTAGGTGCGAAGCTTGCATTTGAACTCGATGTAGAGATCGAGGTACAGGCAATAGCCCCCAGCCAGCGCTGATCAATTCCTCATACTTACCCAAGAAGCGTAATTCGGATACCAGACCTATGCCTCTACATATCCACACCCCTCTAATTGAATCGCGGCCAATGAGTGCAGAAGCCAACTGTACTATTCGACTGAAGATGGACGCTCTGCAACCTTGCGGCTCATTCAAGCTTCGCGGTGTAGGCCATGCCTGCGAGATTCACCATGGCAATGGCGCACAAAAATTCGTCTCATCATCAGGTGGAAATGCAGGGCTAGCCGTGGCATATGCAGGGCGCGCACTTGGGGTACCCGTGACAGTTGTCGTTCCGGAGACCACTACCCAAAGGGCCAAGGATTTACTGGCGCTGGAGGGCGCTGAAGTCATTGTTCATGGAAGCTCCTGGCAAGAAGCTAACCAGCTCGCACAATCGCTAACGACAGCAACCGATGCTTTCATCCATCCTTTCGATGATCCTCTTTTGTGGTCTGGCCATGCCACGCTGATCGACGAGGTTGCTCAGGCGGGTAACAAGCCTGATGCAGTGGTGCTTTCCGTTGGAGGTGGAGGCTTGCTCTGCGGCGTTATCGAGGGTCTGCACCGTAATGGCTGGACTGATGTCCCTGTGATTGCCGTGGAGACCCAAGGAGCAGCTTCGTTTCGGGCCGCCACTGTCGCACGCCAGGCAGTGGAGCTTGATCGCATCAGCTCAATCGCGACATCTTTAGGCGCAAAGCGGGTGTGCGAGCAAGCGGTTCGATATCTTGACTCGCACCCAATCGAAAGCTTCGTTGTAAGCGATATTGATGCTCTAGAGGCCTGCGAGCGCTTCTTGCTGGATCATCGTGTGTTAGTCGAACCAGCGTGCGGTGCGGCGCTATCGCTGGCTTATCAAGGAGAAGTACTGAGTAGGTATAGAAATGTTCTTATGGTCGTGTGCGGTGGAGCGACTGTTACGTTGGCTCAGATCCGCACCTGGATCGCAGACCAATGACGCAAGCTGTCTTGAGCCGCGTGTTTGACATGACTATCCGGCCCCAACACAGGGGGTCGGACACCTTTTTCCTTGTCGCCGCAGCTGGGATGAGCTTTCCCTTCGGCTGGTTTTTCACGCTGAAAATTTCCGCCGTGCTTGGCGTGCCGTTCGCCCTCATATCAGCTTGCGTACTGTACCTAATGTGGCGCCCTCCAAAGTAAACTCCAGCGGCGAACTCCAATGGCTTTAATGCTGTGACACAGTGCGATGGCAGCCCTGGAAATGCATTCGAGACAATGGAAATGAGGCGAATCACAGCCGACTGATTTTCGACAGCAATGATGCTGCATGCATCTATGTTTACGACGCGGTTCCAGAGAGCAGCCTGAAATCATCTCGTTTTTTTTGAAAGACGCCTCATCAGGAAGGCGGCAAAGTGGAACGCGAGGCAAACGTCCAGATAAGGGGAGTGAGAAAACGGGGCCGAGAAGGCCGGGCGAGGGGGCCCGGCCAGTATCCGATCTTTACTCAATTGCCCGTGGTGGCCCAACTTTGCTGTCCTCTGCGCTCAGCCCATAAGCCTGCAGGGCACCATCGATCGCTTTCGACTCGCGCAGCTTTGCGATGTTTTCGTTGATGGCTTTGGTGACTTCGTCATTACCCTTGGCCAAGGCGAACGCGATCTGGGCTGCCTCAATCGAGGCGCGTACGCGCTGATCAGGCTCAGCACGAACAACCTTGAAACCTTTTAATCCGCCCTGTTGCTGGGCGTACAGGCCTCCCGAGAGGCTGTCCAGGCCAGCCTCGATGCGGCCAGCTTCCAAGTCTTGAGCCAGCGCCACCGGGCTTGGATACAGTTTGATCTTGGAGCCGAACAGCTTCTGCAGGTCGCTCACCCAGTTGTAGCCCTGGACAGTCCCGACGACTTTCCCAGACTCAACCAGTGCGGCCAGTGATGGCGTACCCTCCTTGGTGTAAATAGCCAGGCTGTCCAAGTACACAGGGTTTGTCATTTCCATCGACTTAAGGCGCGTGGCAGTGCGGAACCAGTTACCTACGGCTACATCGGCCTGGCCGGAAACCACATACTGCATAACTGCGCGCGTATCGACCACGATCGGCGTGATGGTCAGGCATTCCATTTCCGCGATCTTGGTGATCAAGTCGCCGTCCACGCCTTTTAGGCCTCCATTCTCTGGAATGAGGAAAGGAGGAATCATCATCGTCGCCACGGTGAGTTTTCCGGGGGTGACGGTTTTGAACTCATGAACCGGGGTACAAGCATTGGCTGCTTGGGCTGTGACGCTGATAATCACAGCAATAGCGAGAGTGAGCTGACGGAGCATGTAGTTTTTCTCCTAGGATGCGAAATGCCGTTGGCAATGAGTGCTTCTGGCGCTCAAGCGACAGGTAATGGTGTGTTCGAAGTCAGCTGGGATATCCCCCATCGGTTGATCGTCGCTGCGACGTCTTTGTCGTGCATGCCTGTCGAGCAGGCATGCTCAAGTGTCTGGCGAAGGGCTGTGCTGAGCGGGGAGTCTTTCACTGGAGAGAGGGTGTTCCGCTGATAGCTAGAAACAGCGTCTTGGAATACCTTCAGCGTTGCCTGATTCGTGCTGTAGTCCTTGTTGCTGATCTTCTGCATCGTCTGCAGGAGGCTGCTATGAAGTAGCACCATGGTCGGGTCTACGGAGTCCAGCACCACATCGTCGGAGATCTCATACGCCCGGCACAGCGCAACCCCCTCAATAAAACTCAGGATGGCTGTCATGTAGAAGGTGCCTGGAAAGGCAGCTTCGAGGGCATTTGCCGCCCCGAACCGTTCACTCACGTACCTGGATGCGCCACCCAGGACTTTGAGCACCGGGTGCCAGCGTTCCCACGCGGAACGTGATCCCGAGTAGCACAAGCAGGTTCCAAGCTCGCCGATTCCTTTTGGCAGTGCCCAGATTGAACCGTCGAGGTAGTCAGCCTTCAAACCTCGAATCCATCGACCGAACTCGTCCGCTTGCTCGCAGGTACCGCTTGAGAGGTTCACCACGACCTTGCCACGCAGCAGGGATTGGTGGGTGTAGAGCACCGAACTGCATATGTCGTAGTTGCTGAGGACGACTAAGACACATGAGGATGAATGGATGGCCGCCTCCAGAGAGCGTTCGGGCGTGACCCCAAACTCTGCAAGCTGGTCGGCAGCATCCGGGTTGCGGTTCCAGGCCACCACGTTGACCCCAGAAGCACTCAATGCCTTGGCGATGGCTGATCCCATCAAGCCACATCCTACTACGACAACCTGAGAGCGCTTCTTTAGCATGGTGGCGCTCCTGTTATCGAACGTTCAGCGGTTTCAGCGTATTGAAGTCAGTCAGATCCTTTAATGCGTCTTCACGCATCTGCCGACCGATACGTTGAAACACGGCTGGCTTCGACTTCTTCAACCAGCAGGCGTAGACGAAGCCCAGGACGAACGTACTGACCACTGCGCACATCATGGTGTCGGCCAGCGCCTGGGAATCATCGATTAGAGTCGCGAAGTTCTGAGCCGCGAGGAGCACCATCCCGCCCAGTGTCAGTACCGAAAGCGCCGGGGCGATCAAGCTCTGCCACGCATTCACCGGGTGGTGTTTATTGCGGCGGAAATACACGATGGCCGACAGGCTGGTAATTGCCATGGCGATCAGGATGGAGAACGACGCGAGGCCACAGAACCACGAGTAGATTTTCGTCGCGCTCAGGCCGGCGAAGATCATGGCTGCCGTCAGGCCCAGGTAGATCAAGCTGCAGGTTAGCGAAGCACGAGCAGGGGAACGGTGTTTCGGATGCGCCTTGCCCAGTGCCCGAGGGAATACGCCGTCGATGGCCAGCGAGTAGACGTAGCGGGTCGTCGCGTTTTGAATTGACAGGTGGGACGCGAAGATACTTGTCAGCAAAAGCAGGGTTACGACTTTGTAGAAGAAATCACCCACAAAGACTTTGGCGACGTCAAAGAAGGCGGTCGCAGTGTTTGCCGTAGAGAGCGCGACGGCTTGCGAATTACCAAGGCCAGTGATGAGCGCCCAGGACGTCATCGCATAGAACACGCCGATGAAAACCACCACCAGGTAAGTGGCGCGTGGAATGGTCTTGTCAGGGTTCTTCGTTTCCTCTCTATAGATCGCTGTCGCTTCAAAACCGCAGAAAAGTGCACCACCAAAGATGAGCGCTAGTCCGACGTTCCCGCTGTTAAAAGCAGCCCAGGTGAAGGGTTCAAGAGAGATGCCTTCAGCCCCACCTTGCACCATTACCGCGCCATCAAAAATCAGAGCCAGCACCACTTCAACGATCAGTACAACGCCCAGAACCTTAGCGGAAACTGCGATGTGGAAATACGCCAAGGTGCCCACGGTCGCCCAGAAGATCAGCGAGTAGAAGTACCACTCGATTTTCGGGCCTCCCCAGCCCACAACCAGATCCTGAAATGCGAGTCCTGCAAATCCGTAGAAGCCCACCCCGATGCAGAAGTAGGAGCCGAGCACCATGAATGCGGAACCCAGACCTGCACTTCGACCCAAGCCTGAAGTGATGTAGGCGTAGAAAGCCCCTGGGTTAGGGACGTATCGCGACAAAGCGCTGTAACCGACCGCAAAAATCAAGAACGCGACCATCACGGCCAGGAATGCACTTGGCGCACCTAGCCCATTCCCGAATCCCACAACGAAGGTGATGTAGCCGGCAGTCCCTGCCAGTGGGCCCGCGTAGGCGAGCGTAGTCAAGGCGATGTCCAAGGTGCCCAACTGACCTGTTAATCCTGGTGAAGCGTGATTTTTATTGGGCAGAGATTGACCGCCCTTTTGTTCGCTCATTTTCGGACACTCCCGTGCTGCAACTACCTAGTCGTTGTTATAGCCCCGATATGCCTTGTGCATGGCTGGGCCCCAATTGACCATCTCACCAGACCATAAAACTGTCAACTCGGTGGACAGTAAAACTGTCTCACGGGTACGCAAAAGGTGTCAAAAGGTCGTTTTTAGGAATGTCTGGGTCGTGACTGATGGGGAATTGAGGATGAAAAGGTTGGCACGCAGGTGGTAAGGGCCACGGTGGCTATGGCAGGCAAGCTAGCTTCTTGCAGAAGTCGGCTAGCTTTCGTACCATTTGGTCTAATAATTAGATTTATGGGTATGCGTCGACAGCTTAGCTAGCGCGTGCCGCTTGTCCAACGAGAACAGCGCCATTGGATGGTGCCCATTGGTTTTTCGACGCCCTAATGCCTAGCCCCCTATCTCACCAGGCTGACCCTGCAGCCCAGTATTCTGAGGAGATGTCCAGCCTGCAGAGTGTCTACGAGGCCGCGACGACCCTCTTCCTCGCCAATACATTTCAGTCGGTGAGCCTGCGAAAGATCGCTGAATCGGCTGGAGTCCCCCAGGGATCGCTGCACAAGCTGGTAGGAAGCAAAGACGATCTGCTCTACCAGCTCCTGGTTAGGTTCGAACACGGCCTGCTGGAGGAGATCAAGCAGCAGCTTCCCAGGTCGACCGATTGCCTGACGGCAATGCGCTGATTCACTGAGATCTACATCAAGTACGGAGCTACACGCCGTACAGACCTCTTGCTGGCTCGACGAGACATGCATCTGCTCTCCCAGGCACACCAACATTCGATCCGAGGGATCCGAGACAAGCTTGTCACGCGAGTATGGGAGATCACTGCAGTGGGACAAGCTAAGAAGGTGTTCCGCCTGCCTGACCTGAGGTTTTCTGCGAAGGTGATCCTCGCAACGCTGGAGGGTACCTTGGCGAACCGCACTCTGACCACTGCCCAACTCATCGAGTCGATCCCGCTTTTGCAGCTGATGGTGATTCAATTTGCTGCTGCCGGGCGGAAGCAATAGGCCGGTCATGTCGTGCGGCTATTGGGAAGCATCCAGGCCAGTTTCGAATTGACTGGTCTAAGCGAGGGAGCAGGGATCTTCTGGAAGCCGTTGCCTTCGGATACCCACACCAAGCGCTTCTAAGCCATCCTGAT
Organism: Pseudomonas sp. NPDC089752; assembly: GCF_044748725.1. Classification (NCBI taxonomy): domain Bacteria; kingdom Pseudomonadati; phylum Pseudomonadota; class Gammaproteobacteria; order Pseudomonadales; family Pseudomonadaceae; genus Pseudomonas; species Pseudomonas sp. NPDC089752. The sequence goes on along the minus strand of NZ_JBIVGP010000002.1, from coordinate 210,846 downwards.
GGCATCCCTGGTTGACCTTGATCTTCCCGTGTCGAGGCGCAGTACAAGAAGGGCACTCACACAATCATTCAAGGCGCCTAGGCAGCAGGTAGGGCGCGGACTCATCACCACCCCGCATAATGACCCAAGAGGTGTGCCCAGATAGCTAACGCTTGACCGCTTCTGCGAAGAATATCAAGCGCCTTCGCAGCAGGGATTTGGGTGGGACAACCTCCCTTTAGGAAAAACATGTCTGCTCCTGGGCTATACAGATGGATCAAGGTCAGCACCATAATCTGTTGGACGGGCTCCATAGATTCGTAGGCCTTGCGCATCGCTTTCAACGAGGCTGACAGTGGTGCTGATTGCTGGAAGTCATAACCCAGTGGCCGCATCGTGAAATGACGATCAGACCTTGATCTGGGGTTACCTGGACAAGGGCGCCCATGAAGTGGCTGACCAAGGAAACTTCGATGTAGGAGTGTCGAGCAGGTGGTTGAACTGTTGGAGGTCATCAACGCACTGCGTATGCGTTGGCAATGATTGTCGCGGGGCTAATCAGGCTTCTTTAACTACGAGCCTTTTGAGGCACCTGAGTGGGGCAGTTGGCACTCATGCAGAGGAGATGCTCTTCAGTAACTGAGCTAGACTATAATACCTACAGAGCTGCCTTTGATTTGTAGTCTAGAGAGAGCGTCAGATGTCATCCATCCCACCGCAACTAATTTCTACTGGAAATTTCCAGCTTCCCCAAAGCCAAGGGGAAGCTAAAGTGATCGTAGCGACAAGCGCTGTTAAAGCCTTGCACCCTTCCTTATCAGAAGCTGAGAGACATCAAGTTCTCGATACTATGTACCGAAATGTGACCTACCTTGACGCTTTCGGTACAGGTAATCTCATCGTGCATCCAGTCACTGGCATCCTAATGTTCCGGACTAAGAGGTCTGAACAAGCTTGGAAAGGGTTTGTTTTCGAAGCAGCGTTGGCTCGCTGGTGTCGGGAGCAACCAGAGAAAATTGGGAAGCAAGCATTTGGTTGGTGCACCGGTCGTAATCCTAACCAAATATCTGACGCGTTTTATCAGAAGTTTACTGTATTTGTTAGAGGTGATAAATCTCTTTTGGATAAGCGCGAAACGGCAATTCTTTACAATACCGGTTGCCCTTTTGATGTTCAGTTTTATAGCATCAATCCACAGCATGAGCTTCCTGAAATTGCTACCGTTAAAGATACCAAGATTGAAGCCGGAATTCAGGTTAAGGCTATCACTTGTAATGAGATGGCCCAGATTATTCAGCCTATCCTTAATGGTGAGTATACCCATGTTTTAACACTGCTTAATCATCCAAGTGGACAGCATAGCTACAGTGTGTGTCAGACGATTCTTAGTAATCTGTTAGGTTCTGGTAAGATAACGCTTGAAGAGTACGCATATGTGTCTCAGCGTATTACGTATCCGGGAAGGCTTGGTATCGATCAACAAATGATCGAAGAATATAGCGCTTACCTGAGCGGGTGCTATCACGCAGGCGCTGCATGGACTGCAGATGTGTATGACGCTCTCAGCATGGAAGTGGTCAAAGATGTTTATATGAGTCAGGGAGGTGTGCTCATCCCTAAAGCATTGCCTATTCAAATTCCGGGGCAGGGAGTCTAGTAAACGGTAGTGGATTCGATGAAGATCATGTTTCGACGAGGTGCTAATTTGGAATGCTTTTGAACTCGGAAGGTCTAGGTCGGGTTGGCTTGATGTAGAAGTTGCGGTTATTAGCCGTACCCTTCTCTATGTCACCAGGAATGTACTGAGTTTGAGGGCGTCTTCCGTTGGGTGAAGTGACATGTGATATCGAGCTGAAGGATTTTTTAAACTGTGCTGGGATGGTGATTTTTAGAAATCATGTCTTATCTTTGATTGTTGTAGGTATTTAGTTTGTTTGTATATGTCGTGAGGTTGTTTTTCGGGTTGTATATTGTTCAAGAGGTTTTGGGTGGGCATTGAGTGGTTAAAGTGGTGTCAATGGTTTGTAGGGGTGTGCTAAAAGCGGCCCTTTGGGTCGCTTTTAGCTAGTGTGTTTTTAACCATTTCGCTTCGAGGTAGGTGGGTTTATCTAGGAGCCAGTCACGTCGGATCTCGAAGGAAAATTAAGTACGTTTTCGGAGTTTCGCAGCAGGTGCTCTGCTTCATCCAGCTGATGTAAGAGCATAAGTTCGCGAGCTAATGATTGATGGTAGAGATTCTTAGAGCGCTCTGCTTCCTCTTTCCAGCGGCGAGTAGCCTCATTGACCAGCTTTTTGGGGTTGCCTCGTTCCTTTTGCTCGGCGGCGCATCGCTTGATCTCTTTAATGAGTTCAGCATACACAGGTCTCTGCTTTTTTATGATTCCGGGACTTTTACCTGCTTCTAGGGCAACAGATTTTAAAGTGATTGCAGTTCCAGTTGGAACTCGGATTGGTCGGCCTTGTACTATGCGCATAAGCGCTTCGAAGAGCTGGAAGATGCCATCCGAGGTGTTTACACTAGTGATAACTTGCTTTGCATTGGCCATGGGTTTTCTCATGTATGGCTTAGGTAATTGCTTGGAGCGAGTGTCGATAGGAATGTCACTGAGTCTTATTGGGTTGCTCATCGTGCTGACTTCGCAACAAGACGCTCTCGCATTTTTACCAAGTCCTGTAAATTTTGAGAATCCATGCGGTATTCAATTGTTTCAGGGTTCAGGGCCTCTAGGTCATAGGTCATGACTTCGATCACATAGTCCAATTTGCTGAGTTTGATTACCGATTCGCTGCAGCCATCGCAAGTCGTAAAGTCTGCGTGGGCGCGCTTTTCGCATGGTAGAAGTGAAAGGCACAGACCAATCGGTGTGGTGGTGCATGCGATTAGGCCTTTCTTTTTACGAGCCAGAAGGTCTTCGATCCTATCCTCTAATACAATCTCATGTAAGTCTTTGCTGGCCTGGATCTTACGACCTTCTACACCATGAAGTTTTTCCTCAGAGTAAAGAATGTCTCGGATGTAGATGGCATTACTGGCTTCCAGTGCTGCCTCTTTGAAATCAGCGATCGTTTCTGGCGAGTACTCGCTCATTTTTAGAAGGCCGGCAGAGCAACCTTTTTGATAGTGTTCAGAGGTTCTGGCCGATAAATGTCCCAGTACTCGCTTTAGCGGGCCCAAACCCATGAGCCGCTCTTCAGCGCAGTAAACGGTCATCGTGCGGCGGAATTGATGGGTAGTGAAGCTCCAGGGCCTGCCGAGTTTGAATTTTTCCTCGGCACGCCAATCTCGGCTAGGGTCAATCAGTTCTAGGCTGAAAAGATCTTCCTCTTCAATTTGGATGGCGGGTAGGTACTGCTCATAACGCAGAGAGGTACATTTATTAAAAAGTGGGACGACTTTTTGTCGAGTAATAGGAATGTGCGTCGGAGTAATGAATAAGTTTCTGACCGTCTTGTGTTCGTCAGGGAGGTAAGGGTGTACTATGTCAAAGATGTCGAGAAGGATTTTCAACGGAGCTTGAACTTCTTCGATGGTGATCCACTTGGTGTCTTGGGCCGTGCCAGTAGACTTAGTTGAGATTCCAATCACATATAAGCCTTCTTCGCACCACCCGCTCGCAGCCTCAAGACACTTGTGTTCAAGAAGTAAGGCTTCGCCGCTGCGCATGAAAGTTAAAATATGAATCAAGGCTTTGGCACAGTACTGGGCCAAGCCCAGAAAATAAGGCACAGAGGCCACATCTCGGGTCTTGTATTTCTGAAATAACTCATAAAGGCCATGGGCCCTTGCTGCTTCCTCGAAGTCTGGTTCAGTATTCGCGTTCGGACAAGCTTGGTCAGCCTTCTTGATAAGCTGCTGAGCATGATTACCTCTAGCGTACAAACGATTAGTTGCGCTGAGTCGAAGAAATTCACAAAGCTGGTTTTGGTGTCTTTTAAAGTCTTTAAGGACTTCGTGATAGTGAGCCCAGCGCTGATTTAGGATGCGAGGAGGGATAACGGGGTGCTGTTTTGTCCCGTGGTGCGAACGGCCTTTGTAAACTTTTTTCAGGGCGTTCATAAAGTTGCGTGGTACCGAGAACCAATGGCTTGGGCATTTTGTGATATTAAAAATTCGCAGGATTTGCCACAGCACACTTGCGCGGCCGTGGGTCATTCCTTCGAGCATTGGCTTATAAAGCTCCGGGCTCTGCACGAAGTCGCGTATTCGAACGTTTTTATCATCTGCATGTCTGCATAGAAATAGTAAAGAATGAAGCCCGGAAAACAAACTGCTTGCTCTTAATCTCTTGGTCGTTCCTTTGCTTGAGAACATGCGCATCAAGAATAATAGTTGAACAAGCTTTATGTTACTGGCGTTGGTCGGCTTGTCGGTTTTCAGTCCTGCAAATGAGTATGTTACATTGTCGGTAATTACAAGTTTTAGTTGCGGAAACTCCCAAATGAGATCTTGTAGTCTTGTTAAGGGTTGTTCAGAGCTGTCGACAGAAAGAATTAGGTCGTCTGGGAGATCGTCAAAAGACATTCCGTATCGTACTTGTGGTTTAAATGCCTTAGGTGTGCAGTTGTTGTCAGTCTTGTCAGGTGTAGAGCATAAAGGTTGCTCTTGTGTGGGCAGGTGCTTGAGAGAACTCATCGGATGACTCCTATCTTCATAAGGCGTGAAAGATATATCTCCCAATACTCGGTGAGTACCTGGTCTTGATACACCTTTCTCCGGATGGCTTGAGATTCATCGCTTAGCTCAGGTTTGAGAGCTATGATTCTTCTCAGTACTAAGTCAATAATATCAAGTGCGGGTTTGTGTATTAGGTTGAATTGATCCAGGTCATCACATGTCCCCAAGAATTTTTTGGTGATGTATTCGAGGCTGTATAGTTTATGGATGCTCTCTTCGTCGGCGGTTGTACGGTACTCATCGCAGAACAGGCAGCCTCGACTATTTTTGCAATCTGGTTGATATCCTAAGGGAATTGGAATTGAACTTGTCGGATTTGCTCCGCTACAAGCACCAGATGGGATTGAAGCGTGTTTTTCGGAGTTTAGAAAGCTAACAACTTTTCTGACAGCAATGACCACGCTATCGACCGCTTCTTTCTCTTCAACGTTGGTGTAGTTGTCACGCTGTGTCTTATCTGAGTGATGCAATAGGGCAGCCGCAGTGTCGTGGCCGTAATTCTTGACAACCCATGAGTCCTTGTATGCCCGGAGCCTTTTATAGCTTAGGATAGGAAATGCAGGATCAACCATACTTTGCATTTGAATGCAAAGGTTTCTAATGCAGTTTTCGTCAAGCTGGCGAAAGCCGCTGAAAGTCCTGTAATCAAAGCCTAGGAACAGGTTGTTGTGATGTTGGTTGTCAAGAATATGGTTGCGCAGTGCAATGAATTTTTTAAACTGTTTGATGAATGGTGCTGTCACCGTAAAGTTTACAGGCTGTAATCCGCCTCTGAGTTTGAAGCTAATGATGCGCGTTCCATTTGCCCCCTTCGAAATATCATAGTGGTCATCCCATGGGGTGGATATGAGTACAGATTCATTTTCGCCACTGTTGATAGCAAAAAGGGCCACAAAGCTATCATGTGCGAGCTTGTGTAATCGCCGTCTTTTTTGACAGTAAAGTTGAGTGTTGCCTTCTTCAAGATTGCTCAGGGACTTCTTTACAAATTCACGGTAGAGTTTCAGCTCAGTAGATGGCAGTTCGGCGAGCACAGTAGTCCAGGGTTTACATCTGCCAATCGTATAGTCAACGTAAGGGCTCATTGGGCCTCTACAGGCTTTTGTTTTTGCTTGGCTTTCTGACATGATTGCAAAAGCCTCCGACGATACAATGGCTGGTTCACCATCGATTGTTATGGCTTGAGGAAAGTTTTTCCTATTTAAAATAAAATCAGCCAGCTCATTGAATACGCTGTCAAAAACACTTACGAATCGACTTACAGGGGCCTCCGGTGGCGGCTTTGTACTAGAGGACTTGTCTACCACAGATTGGATTCGTTCAATGCCGGCGCTGAAGTCAATTTTTGAAAACGGGAAAAGATATGAGCCACATTCGATCGTGACTGACTGCAACTTGGCCTGAGTAACTGCCTTGCGGTTACTTTCTTTTAGGTGAAGAGTAAATTTCTCCAAGGCGTCCTGATAACTTTCAGGGCAATTTAGAAAGTCTACAAGATCGTTGCTGTTGCAAAAGTCGAGGATTACAGCGAAGTCTGCAAGTTTTGAACCTGCCCCTGCTGCTGTTTTGTCAGAACAAGCCATTGTGATGACTTCACTTACCAGGTTTTGAATGGGGGTGGAACGTTCAGGTCTATGCTGTGTAATATCAACAGTTTTTGGTAGTCGCACGCTCTTTTTGCCTGCAAAGCACCAAGCACCTACGTCGTGGTATTTCCTTTGCGCGGAGCGGACTATAATATTTTCTATTGTTTTGGATTTTAATATGTTTTGTAAATGAACTGATGTGCGCAGGCCGTTGTGAAGCCCCTGCTGGGTGTCAATGTGCAAATCTATTGTCGTGATGCTATCTTGGTTGCGCATCTTTATACTTTACCAATGCTCATGCGAAGTATGTGCTCTTGATAATTTTTGTCAGCCTGGTACAAGATTTCTTTATCTTGCTGGAAGTTAAGGTATTCCTGGGTGGTCTCTGACTTACTGTGATTCATCCTTTTTCGGACGTAATCAACAAGTTGAAGGAGGTTGATTTGGCCATGGTTCAGCATGTTACGTCTTTCCTCTACTAAATTCATACCGAATGTTGCGCGGAGGTCATGGAAACTGAAAATGCAATCGCAACCGCGCTGCTGCATAAGTGGCCTTAACTGGTCAGTGATGAAGTGCCTGATATAGGAACCTTTTTCATTGCTTTCTAGTCGATGGCGATCGCTTTTTCCTACGTAATAAGGTTTTCCAGAATTGGAGAGAAAAATATACTGCGCGCCGGTATCTTGCTCTAAGGCTAGGCCAGCTCTGTCTTCGTATCGCTTTGAGTGAAGATAAGTGCTGAGCTTGTAGTGAAGCCAAGAGGGCATTAGCGACGCCTGAGATTTGTCGCGTTTTGCGTCAACTAGCGTTCCTCTGCCTGCGCGTACAGGTATGAGGTCGAAGCTGTCGCGTTCTCCAGTTGCGATGGATGACGTTTTAAGTGTTAATATGGTTTGTATGCGCATTCCAGTAACTAATGCTATTGTAAAAATCAAGAGCATTTCGGGGTGGCCCGTCTCGACAAGAGCTTCAAGCAAGGCTTGCTGCTCATCTTTGCTGAGTGGTATTAGCTTTCCACCATCCATGATGTACTGACCCATTGAGTTGCAGCGAATAGCGGGGAACGTCAAGTCTGTATGCGTGACGTACTTTGTTCGCTCATATCCAAATGAGTCTTCATATTGAATGGCGGTGCGCCTGGTTTTCCAAGGTGCTTGCTCAGGTGTGAAGTTTCGAATTTCCATTAAGTCTTTGTAGAAACTTACCACCGTCCTAATTTTTGCATTGGCGGTTGAAACGGATATCTGAGCTTTTTTAATGGGTAAATTAAATTTTTCTTTGTAGATGTAAGTTGGCCTTTCAAAGCGGTGGCCGCTAAAATCGAGAAAGTGTCGCTCCTCCCCAGCCAAAGTGTTCATGAAATCCGCCAGATGACCGGCCATGCCAAGCAGTGTTTCTGGGTCTTTGGAGTCATCATCCAGTGCTAAGCGAAGCAGGAATAAGGATCCTTCCTTCCATATCGAACCATCTGGGCACAGGATCACCGCGTGCGAGGCCAAGACTTGAACAGGGTGATCAAGGCAGGTTACAGGGTATGCGGTGCCTTCTTGGATCTCGGACTGAATCCAGCCCCTTGCCTCGGACTCTTCGCAGCGTTTGAAGAGATCTACGTTATATAGTTTGAGTGCTTTATACCTAGGTGCATGCAGATCATCTGCGCTCGCTTTCTTAGGGGCGATAGAGGGCTTCAAAACCATATATGTTTTCCAGGTTTAGGGTGAGTGTGTCAGCAGTTGGTCTAAACGAACTGTTAAACGATAGATATGGTTTGTATGGATAGATGCTGAGGTTTGTTTATAAGGCTCTTTGTCCAAGCGCGGTAACGGTTCGCATCCTATTCAATTCCGAATAAGATGTCGTGTCAGTCCGACGAGTGGTAGTTGCCTTTTTGCATATATTGATACTGTGATTTTTTTGTTGAGGTTGTTTCTGCTGTTTGCTTTGCTTTTGTTTTGATTCGGTTTAATGGATTATTGTTTTAAGATGGTGGATTAAATTTGCGAATTAGCCTTGTATTGATCTGTTGTCTCAGGGCCGAGCAATGGTGCTCGCTGAGTGCTCAATGGCGTGGTTATACCGTCTGCACCGTTGCGCAAATGCCATAGTCTATGGGGGGAAGACAGCCCATTAGAGGCTGATGAAGAAGGGAGGGAGTCGCATGCTCTGTGGGGTTGACGGGGCTCAGTGGGTTTCTGCAAGCCTCGTAGTCAAAGGGGAGTCTGCAATTCGTTCCACCGCTGAATAGTCTCAGCTTCCAATTCAAGGACTTTGGTTGGCTGTGACCCTATGAGTAGCCGTTCGCCACGAGAGGGCGTTGGTGGAATTCGATCGCGTACTGCGACCAGTGCTCTCCCTACCGATCATCTAAGTAAGGCTCTCTGGAGCATCGCTATGGAGGCTCTTTGCTGCTCCCCGCAACGACCGCAAAACCTCACTCGCCTGGATTTTTGAGTGGTTTAAGGCATACCCCTCATGTGATTCAGCGAGCTAGTGAAAGCTATGACGCCCCGGTTTCATCGTCGCGTCCCAGGCGGTAATCGTTTTCTCTTTTGGAGCAGCCCCTGCGTGATGGTGATCTAGGATTTCCGCACCATTGATGTAGGAGGGAGTGATTGAGGGCTGGCCACCAAGGCTGTAGTCAGGTCGGAGACATAACCAGCTTGGGATTGATTGAAGATGCCTGAGAGCAAGGCGGGAGTAGGTGAGTCATGAGAGGGGGAGCTGTCCATTTATGACCTTCATTCACACGATGCGTGTTTTGGGGAAAGGTCACACGTAGTTCTGCACTTTCACCGTGTGCAAGGTGATGTCCACCACATCGCCGTCAGCACCAACCTGGGGCATCTCAATCCAGTCACCGACATGCAGCATGTCGTTGCTGGTGAGCTGCACGCTGGCGACGAACGACAGCAGGGTGTCCTTGTACACCAACAGCAGCACCGCCGACATCGCACCCAGGCCTGAAAGCAGCAACAGCGGCGAGCGGTCGATCAGCGTGGCGACGATGACGATCGAGGCGAAGATCCACAGCATCATCTTGGCCAGCTGCACGTAGCCCTTGATCGAGCGGGTACGGGCATGCTCGGTGCGCGCATAGATGTCCAGCAGGCCATCGAGCAGGCACGACAGCGCCAGGGTCATGAACAGCAGGGTAAAGGCCAGGGCGACATTGCCGAGGAAGTGCTGGGCGGTGTCGGAAAGCTCTGGCACCAGCTTCAGGCCGAACTGGATGACCAGCGACGGCGTGGTCTGTGCGAGGCGGTGGAACACCTTGTTATGCCGCAGGTCGTCGAGCCACTTGAGCGCTTGCTGCCGCGCCAGCAGACGCGTGGCGTGCAGGACCAGAAAGCGCGCCAGGCGGCCGATGACCAGGGAAATAAGCAGCAGCACGGCAAGGCCGATGGCGGCGTGGAGCATGGGGTGTTGGTCGAGTGTGCCCCACAGGTCGAGGCTGTCACGCCAGATTTTTTGCATATCCATGAGCGTCAGAACGGTCTTTGCTTGCGAAACGAAGTGCCATTAGAGCGCGGATGGCGACAAAGTTGCCAAAAGAAATTCGGCTCCGGCGGCAGAAAACGTTACCCTATGCAACTGAATTTCCCCGCACTTGCCTGAGGTTACCTCCGTGTTCTCCCAATTCGCCCTGCATGAACGCCTGCTTAAAGCCGTGGCCGAGCTTAAATTCGTCGAGCCAACCCCGGTGCAGGCCGCGGCCATCCCCCTGGCCCTGCAAGGGCGTGACCTGCGCGTGACCGCGCAGACCGGCAGCGGCAAGACCGCCGCGTTCGTCCTACCGTTGCTTAACCGCCTGGTCGACCTGAAAGGCCCGCGTGCCGAGATCCGCTCGCTGATCCTGCTGCCGACCCGTGAGCTGGCCCAGCAGACCCTCAAGCAAGTGCAACTGTTCTCCCAGTTCACCTACATCAAGTCGGGCCTGGTCACCGGCGGTGAAGACTTCAAGGAACAGGCCGCGATGCTGCGCAAGGTGCCGGACGTGCTGATCGGCACCCCAGGCCGTCTGCTCGAGCAGCTCAATGCCGGCAACCTCGACCTGTCCCACGTCCAGGTGATGATCCTCGACGAAGCCGACCGCATGCTCGACATGGGCTTTGCCGAAGACATGGAGCGCCTGTGCAAGGAGTGCGAAAACCGCGAGCAGACCCTGCTGTTCTCCGCCACCACGGGCGGCGCGGCGCTGCGCGACATCATCGGCAAGGTGCTGAAAGACCCTGAGCACCTGATGCTCAACAGCGTCTCGCAACTGGCCGAAGGTACCCGCCAGCAGATCATCACCGCTGACCACGATCAGCATAAAGAGGCGATCGTGCAGTGGCTGCTGGCCAACGAGACCTTCGACAAGGCAATCATCTTCACCAACACCCGTGCACTGGCCGACCGCATCTACGGCCACTTGGTGGCCAAAGACGTCAAGGCCTTCGTGCTGCACGGCGAAAAGGACCAGAAAGACCGCAAGCTGGCCATCGAACGCTTCAAGCAGGGCGGCTCCAAGGTGCTGGTAGCCACCGACGTCGCGGCCCGTGGCCTGGACATCGACGGCCTGGACCTGGTGATCAACTTCGACATGCCACGCAGCGGTGACGAATACGTGCACCGTATTGGCCGCACCGGCCGTGCTGGCGGCGAAGGCCTGGCGATTTCGCTGATCACCCATAATGACTGGAACCTGATGTCCAGCATCGAACGGTACCTCAAGCAGCAGTTCGAGCGCCGGGTGATCAAGGAAGTCAAAGGCACCTACAGCGGACCGAAGAAGGTCAAAGCGTCGGGCAAGGCTGTTGGCACCAAGAAGAAGAAGGGTGACAAGAAGACCGGTGACAAGAAGGTCGCGGCTAAGCGCAAGCCGACCGCCAAACCACGGCCGAATGCGCCGCTGGCCAGTGGCGATGGGTTGGCGCCGTTGAAGAAGCGTAAGCCTGCGGCTGAGTAATTAGTCTGGGCTGGCCCTTTCGCGGGCAAGCCCGCTCCCACAGGTTCTCCACAGTGTTCAAGAACAGTGGTAATCCTGTGGGAGCGGGCTTGCCCGCGAAGAGGCCGGTATTGACATCCATTAATCTGCCTTCTTCTCCGCCACCTTCAGCTCCTTGATCCGCTTGTCGATCAGCTGACACTTATCAGGCAAGTCTTTGCTAGCCGTCCCCAGCTCCATCCCCTGGAGCTCATCATTGATCTCCTTGGCCTTCTGCGGGTTCTGCTCGGTCAGCTGGCTCACCAGCCCGGCCAGCTCTTCACGTTTCTGGGTCGCTTCTTCCGGCGTACAAGCCCAGGCGGGCAGGGCGCAGGACAGGGCGGTCGCACAGGCGATGCGCAGCAGCGGTTTCATCCTTTATACCTCCGGCGTTGATGATGCCCGGTGGAGGCCTGTGCTTGACGGTTAGTTCAATGGCCAGGACTGGCGGCTATACCCCTGGGTATATTTACCGAGCTCATCCTCAGCTCTAGTTTGGTCACACAAGCACAACAACTGAGGAAGACACCCATGGATCGATTGAAAGGCAAGGTGGCGCTGATTACCGGCGGAGCAGGGGGATGTGGCCTGGCCGCGTCAGAGCTGTTCGCCGCCGAGGGCGCCAAGGTAGCAATCCTCGACTTGCCCACCAGCCAGGGCGAAGCGGTAGCGGCGCGTATCAATGCCGAAGGGGGACAGGCGCTGTTCGTCGCCGCCGACGTGTCGCAGGCCGACCAGGTGCACCGCGCCGTCACTCAAGCCCAGGCGCACTTCGGCCCGATCACGGTGCTCATGAACCACGCCGGTATCATCGCCGCCGGCCCCTTCCTCGAAACCAGCGAGGCCGACTGGGACCGCTTGATGAGCGTCAACGTGAAAAGCATGTTCCTGGTGACCAAGGCGGTGCTCCCGGGCATGCTCGCCGCCGGTGGCGGCAGCGTGATCTGCACCTCGTCGATTTCGGCTGTGGTCGGCACGCCGATGGAGGTGCTGTATTGCACCACCAAGGGCGCCTGCCACATGTTCGCCCGTGCCCTGGCCGTGGAATACCGCGACCAGAACATCCGCAGCAACGCCATTTGCCCAGGCTTCATCGGTACCGCCCACGGCCGGCGAGAACTCGACCTGTTGCGCGGTTACGGCGTGGATGCCTCGGACGAGGCGATCAAGACCATGCAGGGCCGGCTCTGCGACCCCGCCGAAGTGGCTTCTGCCGCGCTGTTCCTCGCCAGTGACGAATCAAGCTTCGTCAGCGGCTCGCACCTGTTCGTCGACAACGCCTACACCGCTATGTAAGGCCCTACAACAAGAACAGCAGCACCTTTCAATTCTGCCCCAAGCCAACTTCAACAACACAGAGGCAGCAGATGGAAAACCTAGGCACTTACGTCATCTACGTGATCATGGCATGCGCGGTGGTCGGCGCCATTGCGTCAATCATCAACGCTGAATCGGAACTGGCCAAGGAGTTCACCGCCGGCCTGCACAGCATCGGCCCGATCTTCATCCCGGTGGCCGGGATCATGGCCGCCATCCCGTTCATCTCCAGCTTCATCAGCCAATTCATTGGCCCTCTGTTCCAGGCAATGGGCGCGGATGCCGGCATTGCCGGGCCAATCTTCATCGCCTCGGACCTTGGCGGTTACCAACTGGCACAGGCGCTGTCGCACAGCCCTGAAGGCTGGATTCTCGGGCTGATCACCGGTTTTCAGTGCGGTTCGACCGTGATTTTCGTTATCCCGGTAGGACTGGCCATGCTCAACAAGGCTGACCACAAATATATGGCATTGGGCATCATGGCGGGTTTGCTGAGCATCCCGATCAGCATCGTGCTGATCGCCATGGGCATGCAGACGATGGGCCTGGGGGTACGCCCAGATATCGCCACGGCGGGCGCGGCGACCCAGGCGCTGCACTTCACCTTGCCGACGTTACTGCGCAACCTGTCGCCACTGATCCTGTTCTGCGTGGCGTTGGCGGCAGCGCTGCGTTACTTCCCCAACCTGATGGTGAGTCTGTTCCTCAAGCTGGGGCAGCTGATGTATGCGGCGGTGACGCTGGTGCTGGTGGCGTCGATCGTCGAGTACTTCACTGGCGTATTTACCGCGCTGTTCGGTGGTTGGGGTTTTGCGCCGATCATTGCCGACAAGGACGACCAGTTCCGTGCGCTGGAAATTGCCGGTTACGTCGGCATCATGCTGTGCGGGGCATTCCCGATGGTCTACCTGATCAAGCGGTTCCTGTCGCGGCCGATCGAAGCGGTGGCCTCCCGGTTCGGCCTGTCCCCAGTGGGCGCTGCCGGCGTGCTCGCCGCCTCGGCGAACATCCTTGCGATGTTCCGCCTGGTGGCCGACATGCCGCCGAAGGACAAGGTGCTGGTGATCGCCTTCGCCGTGTGCGCAGCGTTCACCTTTGGTGACCACCTGGCCTACTCGGCGAACTTCCAGCCGACGCTGATCGGGCCGCTGATCATTGGCAAACTCGCCGGCGGCTTGCTGGGCATGCTGCTCGCCTACTGGCTGGCGGTGCCCAAGGCAGAGGAACTGGGTCGTCAGGAAGAACAGGACGGGTTGCTGCAGGTGAGCGCACCGTTGCATTGATGAGGTCAGGCATCGTTCAATGCTTTCCGGGCGCGGCTTCCCCGCGCCTTTGACCCCAATCACGCAGGCCGCAGCCATGAACAGCGACCACGCCAACCGCCTCGCCGCGGTGATCCGCAGCATTGGCAGCGATGCCCTGGGCCCGGCCATCGACAGCGCGCTCAAGGGTGTGGTCGATTTCGACATGAGCTGCGCCTACCTGTTTCGCTTCAACCAGCCGGCGCTGCTGGTGCACGACGGCTACCAGCAGCGGGTGACCGAGCGCACGCTCAAGGCCTACCTGCGCGGCGGTTACCTGCTTGACCCGTTCTATGTCGCCTGTACCAACAATCACCCTGCAGGGTTGTGGCGCATGAGCGAGCTGGCGCCTGACAGCTTTTACGCCTCGGGCTTTTCCATCTCGCCCGACATCCACCCCTGTGTCTCGTCGCACCACGGCAGTCTGATCGAAGAGATCGGCTTCATCGTCCCTGTACGGCAACGTTCGGCGCTGGTGTTTTCCCTGATGCGCGGCCTGGACAAAGGGGCTTTTGAAGCCGATGAAGTGCAGCGCCTCGCTGCGTTGACACCGTTGATCGATGCCATTTTCAGTCAGCACCTGCAGCTGGCGCATGCGAGTGATCTGGCCGACCCGCAGGATTCGGATAGCCAGCTGGAGGATGCCTTCGTCGACATCCTCCAGGGCCAATTGACCGAAACTCAGCGGCACGTGGCCAAACTGATTCTGCAAGGGCACAGCAGTCAGTCGATCTCGCGGGAGCTGGGGATCTCCGAGGGGACTGTGAAAGTCCACCGGCATAACATCTGGCAGCGGCTGGGGATTGCCGGGAATGCGGAGCTGTTTCGGTTGTTTATCAACTACTTGGTGAAAATCAGCTGAATCTCAATGGGCAAGATGAGGTTTGGCTGCCATATCAATGCCCAACGCCTTCATCACGGCGAGGAAGGATTTCAGCGTTGGGTTGCCATGCTCACTGAACGAACGATAAAGCTGCTCACGAGACAGGCCAGTTTCTTTAGCCAGCTCGCTCATGCCCTTGGCCCGTGCCACTACCCCAACAGCCTTGGCAACATAGCAGGCATCGCCCGTTTCCAGAGCATCTGTCATGAACTGCGCTATGGCCTCCGGCGTGGTCAGGTATTCGGCCGGATCGAATTCGAAGAACATCTCAGTCATTTTGCATCCTCCACGAACGCAGAATCTGGTGAGCAGCCTTGATGTCGCGCTGCTGGCTACCCTTGTCACCACCACAGAGCAGAATCACCCATGTATCGCCCGATTGGTGAAAGTACACCCGGTAACCTGGGCCGTAGTGAATCCTGAGCTCACTAATGCCACGGCCAATGGGGCAGACGTCGCCAGGCACCCCTTCCATGAGTCGGTTGATACGAGAAATGATCCTGACGCGTGCACTGGCATCTCGAAGCCCGATCACCCATTTTTTGAAGCTGGTGGATTCGATTTTATTCATCGAGCGAATGTAGTTTATAAAATACATTCGTGGGATACCGCAATTGGTTTCTGGTTTTTGCCGCCCGATGCACGATATTGATACGCTTGTATTGCCCTGTTCCGGAATCGGATTGCGTTGTAGTACAAGGCGTCAATGCTGTATTCCAGATTTCTTTCGGAACACATTTGCCCGCCATCAGGTCCCAAGCTGTGTACCCCATGCGTCCACAGCAAGAGGCCAACTCCATGAGCATCACCTACGACTGGGACCTGATCGAGCGTTTGCTGCACGAAGTGCAAAACGGCGCCGGTCAAAGCTTCACCCCACGCCCCTATGCCGAGCAGCACGCGGCAGCGCTGGCCGCCAGTGGTCAGCCGGTGGGGGATGTGGACCATCTGAAAACCCGTGCCTGCGAGTACGAAAAACTGCTCTTCGAGCGGGGCTTCATCGAAACCCGGTCGCCGGAAGATGGCGGCAACGGTGAGAACTTCGTGCTGACCGAGCGCGGATCGCGGTTGATGAGCCTGATCGACAGCAGCATCCCCGGCTTCGAGCACCCTCGGCAGGTGTTGGACGACCAGGAAGATGCGCTGGACGAAACCACTTTCGAGCACGTGTCTGCAAAAGCGCAGATCGCTTGAAGTCGTTTTGAGGCTGGCAAGGTCGGCCCGGGAAACCCGATAATCGGTCTTCCTTGAAGACTGCCGAGCCTTGCCCATGCCATCGATTACCCTGGAGGGCCGCCCATGAGCGCGGCCCGCAAGAACCCCGACGCCTTTGCTTTTCAGGTGATGCTCGGGCTATGCCTGATCTGGGGTTGCCAGCAGGTGCTGATCAAGACGGCCGCCGTCGATATCGCCCCGGTGATGCAGGCGGCGCTGCGTAACTGCCTGGCTGCCGTGCTGGTGGGGCTGCTGATCTGCTGGCGTGGCGGCTGGGGGCAGGTGAGCGATACCTGGCGCGGTGGGCTGCTGGCAGGCGGGTTGTTTGGCCTGGAATTCCTGTTCATCGCCGAGGGCCTGAAGTTGACGTCGGCGGCGCACATGTCGGTGTTCCTTTATACCGCGCCGGTATTCACAGCCCTTGGACTGCACTTCATGTTGCCCAGCGAGCGACTACGGTTGCTGCAGTGGCTGGGTATTCTGCTGGCGTTTGGCGGGATTGCCACCGCGTTTGCCGGGGGCATGTCGTTCGATGAGATGGACGGGCGCATGCTGCTGGGTGATGCCTTCGGCGTACTGGCCGGTTTGGCCTGGGGCGCGACCACGGTGGTGGTGCGTGGCTCGCGCTTGTCCGAGGCGCCCGCGACCTTGACCTTGTTCTATCAACTGGCAGTGGGCTTTGTCGGCTTGTTGCTGATTGCCTTGCTCAGCGGGCAGATCGGCAAGGTGTCGTGGACGCCTTTGGCGATCGGCAGTGTGCTGTTTCAGGGTATCGTGGTTTCCTTCATCAGCTACCTGACCTGGTTCTGGTTGCTGCGCAAGTACCTGGCATCGAACCTGGCGGTGTTTTCGTTCATCACGCCTTTGTTTGGGGTGACCTTTGGCGTGCTGTTGCTGGACGAGCCGCTGAGCGTGAATTTTGTGCTCGGCGCCGTCATGGTTCTGCTCGGGGTGGTGCTGGTCAGTGCCGAGCCCTGGGTAAAGCAGCAGCTGCGCAAGTTCGTTGGTTAAGGCTGCTGGTGCCGGCAAGTACCAGCACGCCTGCCAGCCCCAGCCCTGCAGCCGCCAACAGTAAAGCCGGCTGCAGGCTGGCGCTGTAATGGTTGCTCAACGCCGCCAGCAAGGGCCCGCTGAGCTGCCCAAGGGCAAAGCAGGCGGTCAGCAGCCCGGCATTGCGTTGAGTCGCATGCGGCGCCAGCTCTCGCGAACGTTGCATTACCAGCTGCATGCAGGCCAGGAACGGCGTACCGCACAACACCACCCCCAAGGCCAGGCCAAGGCCGCCGCCCATCAGGCAGGCCAACACGCCCAAGCCCTGCAGCCACAAGGTCGCGATCAGCCAGGTTGACGTCCGGCCGCTGCGCCGCAGGCTCACCAGCGCCACGCCCAATGCCGCCGCTAAACCAAAGGCCGGCCAGAACAGGTCGGCCATCCAGTTTCCCTGGAACTGCTGATTGGCCATTTGCGACAGGAAAGTCGCCGGCAAGATATAGCCCACCCCGTACAAGGCATACACCAGGCCCAGACGGCCAATGCCCACGCTGCGCGATGCCCCTTGCTGCGTCACGCCCGGCACCACGACGGGTTCCAACGCACGCGGCAGCCAAGGGCGCACCGCCAGCAGCATGGCCAGCGCTGCAACCGCGTAGATCAGCCACAGCGCCGCCGAGCCCATCCCCAGCACGTGGGCAGCCAGTGCCAGCAGGCCTGTGAGGGCTATACCCAGCCCCGGACCGGCGAACACCAGGGCGCCCAGGCGCTGGCGGTTGTGGGCGTTGGCGAGCTGTTGGCTGAGGCTGGTAATCATCACCAATACCCAGGCACTGGCGACGCCGGTACCGAAGCGCAGCAGCAAGTGGCCCCAGAACCCGTCAGCGGCCGTTGATGCCAGGGTCAGCACTACACACAGCCACAGGCCACCCTGCAGACGCAGCCTGACCTGGTTCGGCTTGCGGGCGAACATCGCATCGGCCGCGCCAATGAAGTAACCGAGGTAGTTGGCCGCCGCAACCAGTCCAGCGGCCGTCAGGTCGAACTGACCTTCGGCGATCAGCTGCGGCAGTTGCGGCGTCAGGGCGAAGCGGCCGATCCCCATGGCCATCATCAGGGCTACGGCGCTGGCCAGCAGTTGTACGAAGGGCGACATGAGAAAGCTCCTGCACGGATGTAAGCGATGGATGGCAGGGTATGGCGCTTTTCCTTTCAATAAAATTGAATAATGATGATCAAGTTGTTCTGTTTTGGAGAATGTCATGGAGTTCAGCCAGCTGCGCATCTTCCAGGCCGTCGCCGAGGAAGGTTCTGTCACCCGTGCCGCCGAGCGCTTGCATCGCGTGCCCTCGAACTTGTCGACTCGACTGCGTCAGCTCGAAGAGCAACTGGGCGTCGAGCTGTTTCTGCGCGAACGGCAGCGCTTGCAGTTGTCGCCCGCTGGCAAGGTGCTGCTCGATTACGCCAACCGCCTGGCGGCGCTGCGTGACGAAGCCATGGCGGCGGTGCGAGGCGGCCAGCCAGCGGGTGATTTCGTGCTCGGCACGATGTACAGCACCGCGGCCATCCACCTGCCGGCGTTGCTGGCCCGCTACCACCAGGCGTATCCGGCGGTGAACCTGCAGGTGCAGGCCGCACCCAGCGGTGATCTGCTCGAAGGCTTGCTCAGCCACCGTCTGGATGCTGCGTTCGTGGATGGCCCGCCGAGCCTGGCCGGGCTGGATGGCGTGCCCTTGTGCGAAGAGCAGCTGGTGCTGATCACCAGCCCTGAACACCCGCCGGTGCACACTGCCCGGGATGTGGCGGGCAAGGCGGTGTTCACCTTCCGCCAAGGCTGCTCCTACCGGATGCGTCTGGAAGCCTGGTACGCCCATGCCCACACACCGATGGGCCGGGTGATGGAAATAGAGTCGTACCAGAGCATGCTGGCCTGTGTAATCGCCGGCGCGGGCGTTGCGTTGATGGCCCAGTCGATGCTCGACAGCCTGCCTGGGCGTGACCGCGTACGCGCCCATCGCCTGCAGACGCCGTTCGATCAGGCGGTGACCTGGCTGATGTGGCGGCAGGGGATGCGCGGTGCGAATTTGCAGGCGTGGGTCGACTTGCAACAAAGCGAAACGATTAACCAGTCGTCGGAATCGGGCATTTCCGCTTGATCCGAGTCAAACTCGCCCCTATCTGTAAGAACAAGGGCATGCGTAAGATGGGACATCGGACTATGATCTGTATGAAACATCGCAGGATTGATTGACCGTGAGGCTGACCCGTCAAGGGGGCAATATGAGAAACCAAATGTTCAACTGGCTCCACGACTTGGCTGTTGCCTTGGGGCTGATACCACCACCCTTGCAGCCGGTGCCGATCCCGACTGATGAAGAACAACGCCGGCGCCAGCCGCGCCGCCGCTGAAAACATCAAGGCCGCCGCATCAGTGATGATGCCGCGGCCTTTTTGCTTCTTCAGGTTATTGCGTTGATCAGGCCAGCTTCGCAACACCTACGGTCTTGCGCGACAACAGGCTGACCATTACAAAACTCACCAAGCCAACCGCCAGGCTGTAGTAGATCGGCGTGTTGGCATCCAAGCCATCCTTGAACATGAACAGCAGCGCGGTGGCAAAGCCCAGCGACATGCTGGCGATGGCCCCTGCGGTAGTCGCACGCTTCCAGAAGATCGCCCCGATCAGCGGGATCAGCATGCCGCCGACCAGCAGGTTGTAGGCCAGGGTCAGGGCGCTGATCACATCGTTCACCGCCAGGGCGATGCCCAGCACCACCAGGCCGGTGAGCAGGGTGAACAGGCGGCTCACGCTCAGGCTCGATTGCTTGCCGCCACGCAGCTTGGGCAGCAGGTCTTCGGTGATGGTGGTCGAGGCGGCCAGCAGGCCGGCACTGGCGGTCGACATCATCGCCGCCAGGGCAGCGGCCATCAGCAGGCCACGGATGCCGTCAGGCAGCTGGCTCTTGATCATTTCGGCGAACGCGTTGTTCGGGTTGGCCAGGTCCGGCATCAGCACATGCGCGGCCATGCCGATCAGGGCGCAGGCCAGGCCGTACAGCACGCAGTACACACCTGCGGTGGTGCCGGCGCGTTGGCAGACCTTTTCGTCACGGGCGGTGAATACCCGCTGCCAGATGTCCTGGCCGATCAGGATGCCGAAGAAGTAGATCAGGAAGTAGGTGATGATGGTGTCCCAGCCGATGGTGGTCCAGGCGAAGCTGGCCGACGGCAATTTGGCGACCAGGGTGTCCCAGCCTCCGGCGTTGTACAGGCACACCGGCAGCAGGATGAACATCAGGCCCACGGTCTTGATCACGAACTGGACGATATCGGTAAGGGTCAGCGACCACATGCCGCCGATGGTCGAGTAGACCACCACCACGCCGCCACCGAGCAGCAGCGACATCCAGAACGGCAAGTCGAGCAATACCTGCAGTACGGTCGCCATGGCCAGGGTCGAGGTCACGCCGATCATCAGCGCGTAGGCCAGCATGATTGCGGCGCTCGCCTGGCGGGCCATGGGGTTGTAACGACGCTCCAGCACCTGGGTCACGGTGAAGATCTTCAGGCGCAGCAGCGGTTTGGCGAGGAACAGGTTGAGGGCGATGATGCCCAGGCCCAGGGCCGCGCACAGCCAGAAGCCGGAGATGCCGTGGACATAGCCCAAGCGTACGGTACCAACGGTGGAAGCACCGCCCAGCACGGTGGTGGCCATGGTGCCCATGTACAGGGTTGGGCCCAGGTTGCGCCCCGCCACCAGGTAGTCTTCGTGGGTTTTCGCGCGCCGCATGCCATACCAGCCAAGCCCGAGCATGCCGGCGGTATAGATCATTACAACAATGATGTCCAAGGCCATTGGGGGTCTCCCGATTATCTTTATTATGGCGAGATCGACCGCTCGGGCGTACTTACGGCGCCCGGCGGTCTTGTCTTGTGTTGGCGGGCCTCAGTGGCCCTCCCTCATGGCTCCTGCCCGGGTGTAGCGGTATCAGCGACGCACGACGCCCGGCAGCACGCAGAGCATTTCGAACAGCAGGTTGGCACCGAGCAGTGAGGTGTTGCCGGTGGTGTCGTAAGGTGGGGAGACTTCAACCAGGTCACAGCCGATCAGGTCCAGGCCGTGGCAGCCGCGAATGATCTCCATCGCCTGGATGGTGGTCAAGCCGCCGATTTCCGGGGTGCCGGTGCCAGGTGCCCAGGCCGGGTCGATGCCGTCGATGTCGAACGACAGGTATACCGGGCCGCCGCCGACTTTTTCGCGCACTTCGGCCATCAGCGGTTCCAGCGATTTGTGCCAGCACTCTTCGGCCTGCACTACACGGAAGCCCTGGCGGCGGCTCCAGTTGAAGTCGTCGGCGGTGTAGCCCTGGGCGCGCAGGCCGATCTGCACCACGCGGTCGCAATCGAGCAGGCCTTCTTCCACGGCACGGCGGAAGGTGGTGCCGTGGGCGATCTTCTCGCCGAACATGTGGTCGTTGACGTCGGCGTGGGCATCGATGTGCACCAGGCCGATCTTGCCGTGTTTCTTGTGCAGGGCGCGCAGGATCGGCAGGGTGATGGTGTGGTCGCCACCCAGGGTCATCGGGATGACGTTGTGCTCGACGATCTCGTCGTACGCTTCTTCGATGATGCGCACGGCGTCGAGCAGGTTGAAGGTGTTGATCGCCACGTCACCGATGTCGGCCACCGACAGCGAGTCGAACGGGGCGGCGCCGGTGGCCATGTTGTACGGGCGGATCATCACCGATTCGGCGCGAATCTGCCGGGGGCCGAAGCGGGTACCGGAGCGCAGCGAGGTGCCGATGTCCAGGGGCACGCCGATGAACGCGGCGTCCAGGCCCTCGGCGCTTTGCAGGTGGGGAAGGCGAAGCATGGTGGCGATGCCGCCGAAACGCGGCATTTCGTTGCCGCCCAGTGGTTGGTGGAGAACTTTGTCCACGGTGGGCCTCATCAGTCGGTCGATTGTTTTGTTTGTTCGAACCTGTGCCGCCGCGCGCCTTGTAGTGGGGTTGTGCCGGCGGGCAGGGACATTTCGGCCAAGTCTGCTGGAAGGTAGTGCGTGGGAAAAATCGCTACCGGCAAAAACTTACTTCAGGAATTTCTAAACTAAAGGCTGCCAGAGCAGTTAGACTGCGCAAAAAATTTACCTACGGACCCGTTGCACCATGGCCTCGACCTTGCCCGACCTGAAACTGCTGCGCATCTTCGTCAGCGTGGTGCGCCACCAGGGTTTCGCCAATGCCCAGCGCGAGCTCAACCTGTCGACCTCGGCCATCAGCACTTACATGAGCCAGCTAGAAGGCGCTTTGGGTATTGTCCTGTGTCACCGTGGCCGTGGCGGATTCAGCCTGACCAGCAAGGGCGAACTGTTTCATCAGGAGACCTTGCGCCTGCTGGCCGAGCTGGATGGTTTCGAGCAGTATGCCGCTGCCCTCAAAGGCGAACTGCGCGGCACCCTCAATCTCGGGGTGATCGACTCCACCGTCGGCGACCGCGCGCTGCCCCTGGCCGAGGCGATTGGTGCCTACAGCCAGGAACACCCGGCGGTGCACCTGCATTTGTCGGTGTCCAGCCCTTACGAATTGCAGTTGGGGGTGCAGGACAATCGCCTGGACCTGGCCATTGGCGCGTTTTCCTCACGCATGAGTGGCCTGGTCTATCAGCCGCTGTATCGCGAGCAGCATTGGCTGTACTGCAGCAGCCGCCACCCTTTGTTTGCCGAGCGGCGCATTCACGAACCGGTCGTCACCCAGCAGCGCATGGTGGGGCGTGGTTACTGGAGCCAGGCGGAACTGGCACGACATGGCTTCAAGCACAGTGCGGCGACAGTCGAGAGCATGGAGGCGCAGTTGATCTTGATCCTGTCCGGCGCCTATATCGGCTACCTGCCGGAACACTACGCCCAGGCATGGGTCGACAAGGGCGATTTGCGCGTGCTATCGCCGGCTACTTTCGGCTATCAAGCGCCATTTTCGTTGATCATCCGGCGCGGTCGCAGCCGTGAGCCGTTGATCCAGACGTTCCGGGATTTGCTCAAAAGCCAGCTTAACGTCGGCTGATGCGCACGCTATTTCAGTCATTCCGTCGGGATAAGCGCTTTTCCTGCAAAACCTGACCGCTGTGCCTTTAGCCCTCTGCTAAACCTCTACTTGCTTTGATGATTTTCCCTTTCATCTATACAAGCAAGGACCGCCCAAGATGCGCATGAATTTGCCCGTCACTGAGCACGAAAGAACGTTTTCCAGCGACCAGCGCCTGATCTCCACCACGGACCTCAACAGCCGCATCACCTACTGCAATGACGCCTTCGTGGCGATCAGCGGGTTCACCTACGACGAACTGGTCGGCCAGACCCACAACCTGGTCCGACACCCCGATATGCCGCCGGCGGTGTTCGGCCATATGTGGGACACCATCAAGCAGGGCAAACCCTGGATGGGCGTAGTGAAAAATCGCGCCAAGAACGGTGACTTCTATTGGGTGAGCGCCTACGTCACGGCGATCTACGAGAACGGCCGGGTCAGCGGTTACGAGTCGGTGCGCTCGGTGCCGACACGCGAACAGATCCGCCGCGCCGAGGCGTTGTATGCGCGCTTGCGCGCCGGCCGCTCGGCGGTGCCTTGGGCGGTGCGCCTGGGGCATGGCCTGGGCAATGGCTGGCCGCTGCTCGGGGCGGGTCTGCTGTCGGCGGCCGGCTACCTGTGGTTACCACCTTATGCAGCGTTGGGCGTGTTGATGGCCAGCTTGCTGGTGGCCTGGTACCTGATTGAACAGCGGCAGAATCAGGCCATTCGCCGTACCTTGGCCGAGCACCCCAAGGCCTTCACCAGCCCGCTGGTGGCGCTGACCTACAGCGATAACCCTGGCCTTCACGGCCAGCTCGACCTGGCGATTCTCAGCGAGGAAGCGCGCCTGCAAACCGCACTGACCCGCCTGGTGGACGCCGGTGTCGGGGTCAAGTCACGGGCCGCGCAGTCTGCCGACTTGTCCGATGCCCAGGCACAGATGCTCGATCGCCAGCGCAGCGAGACCGACCAGTCGGCCACGGCCATCGCGCAGATGGCGGCGACCATCCAGGAGGTCACGCATAACGTGCAAAGCACCGCGCATGCGGCAGGCGATGCCGACCAGTTGGCCCAGCAGGGCAGCGAGCTGGCGCAGCAGAGCTTGAAGGCGATGGGCAGCATGAGCGAGGCGGTCAGCGACATCGGCCAGGCGGTCAATGCCCTGGCCGAGCAAACCCAATCGATCGGCAGCGTGGTCGACACCATCACCTCGATTGCCGAACAGACCAACCTGCTGGCGCTCAACGCCGCGATCGAGGCGGCGCGCGCGGGTGAGCAGGGCAGGGGCTTTGCCGTGGTCGCCGATGAAGTGCGCTCACTGGCTCAGCGCACACGGTCCTCTACCGATGAGATCCACCATATTATCGCCTCCCTGCGCGCAGGTGCTGAACGTGCGGTTAGCACCGCCAACCGTGGCGAGCAGATCTCGCGGGACAGCGTGCACAGTGTCGAGGCGGTGCAGTCGGCGCTGGCCGGGATTGCCCAGGCGGTCAGTCGTATTACCGGCATGAGCCAGCAGATGGCTACGGCGTCCGAGCAGCAGAGTCACGTGGCCGAAGATATCAATCAGCAGATCGTGCGTATTGCTCAGCTGTGCGATCAGACGGCGGGGCAGGCCAAGCAGGGGGCGGAAATCAGCCAGGACCTGGAGCGTATGGCGGAATATCTGCATAGTCTGGCGGAGCGGTTCAACCGCTGATTGGCGGAGTGGGCGGGGGTGCATGACGTTGGTTGTTTAGCGTATGTGAGATCGAGCGCCGCCCGCGCGGCGCATCGCGAGCAACGCTCGCTCCTACGTTTGTTTCGGGCCAATTATTTCTGGGGGATTTGCGCGCGGCCGCTTTGGCGCATGGCGCAATGTAGCATCGTTCCACAAAGGCGGTCGCGCGCGACTGTCACTGGCGTTACTGGCCCGAAACAAACGTAGGAGCGAGCGTTGCTCGCGATGCGCCGCGCGGGCGGCGCTCGATTTCATGAACACCAAAAGACCAAAGCCTAGCGCCCGTCGGCCCCGCCTCTATGGCAAAATCCCTCCGCCACCGGAGACCCCCATGCCCAGACCCCGCTGCGAGCGCTGCCAGCGCCCGCTCGATCACTGCCTTTGCCCACTGATCCCCTCGCTCGACAGCCGCACCCGCGTGTTCCTGCTGCAGCACCCCAGTGAAACCTCGCACGCCCTGAATACCGCTCGGCTGGCCGCGCTTGGCCTGGTCAATGCCGAGTTGCGCATTGGTGAAGTGTTCGAGGACCTTGGCGAGTTGTTGCAAGCGCCAGGCTACCGGCCGGTGCTGCTGTTCCCTGGCGATGATGCCCAGGTGCTGACTACCTATGGCGAAGCGAACGACACGCCTCTGCTGCTGATCGTACCCGACGGCACCTGGCGCAAGGCGCGCAAGCTGCTATACCTCAACCCGCTGCTGGACGCGCTGCCCCGGGTGACACTGGCGCAGGTGGCCCCTTCACGCTACCGCCTGCGCAAGGCTCCGGAGCCGGGAGCGGTGTCGACCATCGAAGCGGTGGTGCAGGCGTTGAACGTGCTAGAGCAACCGGCGAGTTTCGATGGGTTGCTGCGGCCGTTCGAGGCGTTGATCGAGGGGCAGATCAGGGCGATGGGCGCTGAGACATTCGAGCGAAATCACGGTGAAGGCTGAAATTCACGGTTGCCCGTGCAGGCTTCTTCGCTCTTACGGAAATTGAATCCGATTCACACAACATTGGTGCTTGCGATAGCGAGCACAGGGGGATAGATTCCCTGTGTCGCGGCAAATTCCGCGATCGGGTTTGGCGACCCGGATAACTTGGCGCAACAGCGCCCCACACGATTGCAGGCGCTTTTTTTGCGTCCGCAGCCTCGTGCCATGGCGGCTGTGCGTGGGAGACCTTCGGGTCTGCCGGGTTCCAAGTTCCCGGTTCGCCAACCTGCGTACAGCTGCCACCCAATTGTTTGGCGACGATGCGTGGCAGCTCCAACCTAACTTGGAGTTTCATGCATGCTTACCTTGAGCTTTGCCAGGATCCTCGCATTCGTTCTCCGCCGCCGTAAATCGCCGGCGCAGGCTGCACATCGGTTTTATCCGATCCACAGCCAAACCCGCTCCGCAGGCGCAGCAAGGCAGGTACCACATGACTGATCATGAGCGCCTGTCCAATATTCAAAACTATGCCTGGACCCTCGAACTGCTAGGCGAGGCGCTGGTCCAGCATGATGAGATGCTGGAGTGCGAGCACAACCCTCATCTCAGCTTTCGCAATACTGCCGGTATTCATCAAGCGATCCGGATCATTAGTCGCCTGGCCAGTGAGCAGTGTGGCAAGTTGGAGCAGATGAAGGGTCAGTCTGTGCCAGATTGATTGGCAGTACCGGCCTCTTCGCGGGGCAAGCCCGCTCCCACAGGACGGCGCTACTCTGAGTTTTGTGAAATATCTGTGGGAGCGGGCTTGCCCCGCGAAGAGGCCGCCATGACAACTCACCGCTCCCGCAACGCCTCAGTCCGTGCCTTGAGCACCGGCTTGAGCAGGTAATCCAGCACACTCTTCTGTCCGGTGATGATATCGACCGTCGCCACCATCCCCGGAATGATCAACAGCGGCTTGTTGTCCCCCCCCAGGTGATTCTTCTCGGTCCGCACCTGGATCAGGTAAAACGCATTGCCTTTCTCATCCGTCACGGTATCGGCACTGATCAACTCAAGCTTGGCCTTCAAACCCCCATAGATGGTGTAGTCATAGGCACTGAACTTGACCATCGCCGGCTGCCCCGGATGCAAGAACGCCACATCCTGCGGCCGCACCTTGGCCTCGATCAGCAAGTTGTCCTCGATCGGCACGATCTCCACCAGGTCGCTGCCCGGCTGCACCACGCCACCGATGGTGTTGACCTTGAGCAGCTTGACGATGCCTCGCACCGGCGACACCACGGTGGTGCGGTTTACCCGATCATCGATGGCGATGCTGGTAGCGGTGATCTTCGATAGCTCGGTGCGTTTGTCGTTGAGTTCTTTGGCCGCATCGGAGCGGAAGCTGGCGTCGGATTCCTGGATCTTGCTGCGGATCTCGGCCACGGCCGCCTCGGCGCGGGGGATGGCCAGGCTGGTGGCGTTGAGCTGGCCGCGGGCTTCGACCGTGCGCTGCTTGAGGCGCAGGATTTCCACCGGCGAGATGGCGCCTTTGCTCACCAGCGGCGCCGACATGTCCGTCTCTTGCTGCAGCAGGCTGACGGCCGAGCGGTATTGTTCGACCTTGGAACGGAACTCGGCCAGCTCCTGGGTCTTCTGCCGCAGTTGCTCGTTGAGGGTCTGTTTTTCGCTGGCCAGGCGGCGCTGGCGCGAGTCGTACAGCGAGAGCTCGTCCTCGGCCACTTGCGGCGCCTTGGCACGTACTTCGTCTGAGAGCACGAAAGGCTTGCCTTCAGCCTCGGCTGACAGGCGTTCGACTTGGGCGGTCAGGGCATAGCGGTCGGCCTCGCTTTCGCCTTTATTGGATTTGAACCGCGTGTCGTCCAGGCGCAGCAGCGTGGCGCCTTTTTCCACCATTTGGCCTTCGCGCACGAAGATTTCGGTGACGATGCCGCCTTCGAGGTTCTGTACCACCTGCACCTTGCTCGACGGGATTGCCTTGCCTTCGCCGACGGTCACTTCGTCTAGCACCGCCAGGCTGGCCCAGACCACGGCGACCAACAGCAAAGCGGCCGCCAGCCACACGGTCAGGCGCGACAGGCGCGGGGAATCCTGCAGGGTGGCGCTGGCCAGCTCCGGCATGTAGTCGCGTTCGCTGCGCGGGCTGGAGCCTGCGTGTGCACTGCGTACGCTGTGGCTTGTGGTCATGGCTTAACTCCCACAGAAATCAACATGACTGACTGGTTTGACTGGCCCCGGTGGGAGCGGCTCTTGCCGTTCTACAGTGCTGCACCGATACGGCCTTTGCGCAGGGCGTCGATGACCGCATCCTTCGGCCCGTCGGCGACGATCTTGCCGTTGTCCAGCACCAGCAGCCGGTCCACCAGGCTGAGCATCGAGGTGCGGTGGGTGACCAGCAGCAGGGTCTTGCCCGGCACCCAGCTGAGCAGGCGCTGGCGCAGTTGCTCTTCGCTGCTGTTGTCCATGTGGCTGGTGGGCTCGTCGAGGATCAGGATTGGCGGCTCCAGCAGCAGGGCCCGGGCCAGCAGCACGGCCTGACGCTGGCCGCCGGACAGCAGCTGGCCGCGCTCGCCCACCGGGCGGTCGAAGCCGTGCGGGTGCTGCCGGGCCAGCTCGCTGACGCCGGTCAGCTCGGCCACTTCGAGCATGCGCGCATCGCTGATGTGGCGTGCGCCGAGGGTCAGGTTGTCGCGCAGGCTTCCCGCCAGCAGCGGCAGGTCGTGGGCGACATAGCCGAGCTGGCTGCGCAGGTCGGCGATGTCCAGTTGGCGCAGGTCGAGGTTGTCCAGCAGCACCTGGCCTTCTTCCGGGTGATGGAAACCCATCAGCAGGCGGCCCAGGGTGCTCTTGCCCGAACCGCTGCGGCCGATGATGCCGATGCGCTCGCCGGGCTTGATGGTCACGTTCACATCCTGCAGCGCCGGGCTGGTCTGCGCCGGGTAGCGGAAGCTGACATGGCTGAGGGTCAGGCCACCCTTGAGGGTTGTGTGCTCCAGGGCCTGCTGTTCGGCCTGGCGCTCCTGCGGCAGGGCCATCAGCGCATCGGTGCTGCGCATGGTCAGCTGCGCCTGTTGGTAGCGGGTGATCAGCCCGGCGATCTGGCCGAGTGGCGCCAGCACGCGGCTGCCGAGCATGTAGCTGGCGACCAGGGCGCCGACGCTGAGGTTGCCGGCGATGATGCTGTACACCCCGGCGACGATGGTGGCCATGCCGCAGAATTGCTGGATGAACAGCGTGCCGTTGCTGGCCAGCGACGACAAGTTACGGGCGTGGGCATCGAGGCGGGCCATGGCGCCGTTGGTGTGTTCCCATTGGTACTGGCGCTCGCTTTCGGCGCCGCAGGCCTTGAGGGTTTCCAGGCCGCCAAGGGTTTCGATGAGCAG
The DNA here is from genome assembly GCF_044748725.1 of Pseudomonas sp. NPDC089752. Classification (NCBI taxonomy): domain Bacteria; kingdom Pseudomonadati; phylum Pseudomonadota; class Gammaproteobacteria; order Pseudomonadales; family Pseudomonadaceae; genus Pseudomonas; species Pseudomonas sp. NPDC089752. The sequence continues at coordinate 181,847 of NZ_JBIVGP010000002.1, read as the reverse complement.
TGCCTGGCGCACGGCGCCAAGGCTGAGGCTTTTTTGCACGGTGTCGCGCAGGCGCGCCTGGATGAACAGGGCAAAGCCCACGGCCAACGGAAAGGCGATCAGCGGAATGACCACCAGCCAGCCGCCAAGCAGACCGATCACCAACAGCATCAGGGCGACGAAGGGCAGGTCGATGATGCTGGTCAGGGTTACGGCGGTGAGGAATTCACGCAGCCCCTGGAAGTCGTGAATGCTCTGGGCGAAGCCACCGATGCTGGCGGGCTTGGCTTTCATCGACATGCCGGTGATGCGCTCGAAGAGGGTGGCGGAGAGGATCAGGTCGGTCTTCTTGCCGGCCTGGTCCAGGAGGTGGGCGCGGACCATGCGCAGCACCAGTTCGAAGGCGGTACCGATGAACAGGCCGGCCACCAGCACCCACAGGGTCGACAGCGCCTGGTTGGGCACCACGCGGTCGTAGGTCTGCATGACGAACAGCGGCACCATCAGGCCCAGCAGGTTGATCAGCAGGCTGGCCAGCAGCGCATCGCCGTACAGCCAGCGGGAGTGACGCAGGGTGTCGCGGAACCAGGCTTCGACCCGTGGCAGCAGCGGCGAACGTACTTCTTCGAGGGTGTGGCGGGGGCGGGCGAACAGGGCGTGGCCGCTGTAAGCCTGCTGCAGCGCCTCGCGCTCGACCCATTGCTCGCCGCCTTCGGCTTCGCAGGGCAGGATCAGCGCCCGGCCATCGTCGCCCCAGCGCTGCAGCACGGCGCTGCGTCCGTCGTTGAGCAACAGCAGCACCGGCAGGTTGAGGGGCGAAATGGCTTCCAGCTCACGCTGCAGCACGCGCCCCTGCAAACCGGCGCGGGCTGCCGCCCGTGGCAGCAGGTCCGGCCCCAGGCGCTGGTGCAGCAGGGGCAGGCCGCTGCTGAGGCTGGCGCGGCTGGCCGGCCGGCCGTGCAGGCGGCAGAGGATCAACAGGCCATCGAGCAGCGGATCATCGACATCGGGGCGCGGCTGCGCGCTTTGCATACTGGTCACGATGGACTACTCCCGCCTCGGTGGATGGGGGTGATGCCTGGCGATCCGTGCCTGCTGAGCGCTGGCGTCAACGCATGTCGGGCAACCGCGCTTCGGTACGCACTTCGTTGGTGGCGATGGCTTCCGGCGGCAGGGAAATGCGCTGCTTGCTCAGCAGCTCACCCATGGTCGCCAGCACGCGGTACATCGAGTACTCCTCGGTGTAACGCACTTCGGTGTAGCGACGGTTGGCGTTGTACAGCTCGTTTTCGCTGTCGAGCACGTCGAGCAGGGTGCGCTGGCCGAGGCCGAACTGGTCTTGGTAGGCGGCGCGCACGCGCTGGGTAGTCTCGGCGTATTCGCGCGCGGTCGGGGTCTGCTTGCGCGCGTTGTTCATGGCGTTCCAGGCCAGGCTGAGGTTTTCGGTCAGCTCGCGCAGGGCGTTGTTGCGGATATCCAGGGCCTGGTTGATCTTGTGTGCGTCGGACTGCAGGCGCGCCTTGTCGCTGCCGCCCCGGAACAGGTTGTAGCTGAGCTCGACGCCGGCCTGCCAGTCGTTGTTGCTGTGGCCCTTCTCACCGCCCAGATTGTTGTTGGCGCCGGTGGCCAGCACTGCGTCCAGGCGCGGATAGAACGGCGACTTGGCCACTTCGTACTGCTGCTCGGCGGCGTTGACGTCGGCCTGGGCGGATTTCAGGTACGGGTTGTTCTGGCGCATGCCTTCGCGGGCTTCGTCGAGGGTGCCGGGCATTTCCACCTTCACCGATTGCGGGCCTTCAAGTTCGTCAGGCAGGCGGCCGACCACGCTGTAGAAATTGGCCTCGGCATCGGCCAGGTCGACTTCGGCGGTGTCCAGGTTGTTCTCCGCCAGGGCGCGACGGGCACGGGACTGGTCGAGGTCTGCAGTGCTGCCGACGCCGCGCTCGCTGCGCAAGCCGATCTGGTCGTTGACCCGCAAGTGAGCCTGCAGGTTGTTCTTGGCGAGGGTCACCAGCTCCCGGCGCTTGAGCACCTCGAGGTACACCTCGATGGCGCGCAGGGCTACATCCTGGGCGACCGCCTGGGTGTAGTAGGCACGCGACGTGGCCACGGCCTGTGTACGGCCGACTTCGTTGGAGGTGTTGAAGCCGTCGAAGATCATTTGCCGAAGACGCAGCTCCGACTGGGTGTAGTTGAGCGTCTCCTTGTTGTGGTTGCGGGTGCCATCGGCATTCACTCCACGGGTGTTGATGTTGTCTGAACGCTGCCTGCCGTAACCGGCCACCAGATCGACGGTGGGAAAGTACCCGCCACGGGCGAATTTCACATCCTCATCAGCCGACAGCTTGCTGTTGCGGTTGGAGCTGATTTCCGGGTGATAGTCCACGGCGCTCTGGACAGCCTCGTTGAGTGACATCGCCTGAACGTTGGCGCACGCCATGGCCAACAGAATTGCACTGGTGATGGGGGTTAAAACGCGCATGGGGTACTTCTCCCTGGTCCTAAAATGGCCTTGCTAATCGCCAATAAAATGACGATTTTTATAATTTAAATAGTTTCACGTTTGTAACAACAGAGCTAAGAACATTTAACGCGCGAGCTAAGAAGATTTTTTCATAAGGGCTATGCGAAAAAAAACTTATGCGATCTATCAAAAACCGAGACATTGTTTCACTCAAGCGATTTCGGATGCCGCCGCAGCATGCGAGTTTCCGGCGTCGGAGCGAGTTCCAGATTTTTTCCAGCTAAGGACGCAAGACGGTTAGGTGAAAGCGGAATTTGGCGACAAAATTTTGGCATCTGATGATGGCAAACCTACATTGTGACTATCGCCAAAGTAGTGGCCTGAGAGAACGATTCTCACCGTTGAAACACTCGGGCGCGCAACCGTTGACCCCACCCGCCATGTCGTTGGCTGTGTAGCCAATCGGTAAGGGGAGGCGTGCGCTCATGGCTAAATTGGTCGGTGTGGTCAGCAAGGTGGTAGGTCAGGTATTCGCCGTTGGCAGCGACGGTAGCCGGCGCCCCTTGATCGAGGGCGACCGCCTGTTCGCGGGCGAGCAGCTGGAAACAGGGGCCGTTGGCGCCGTGGCCGTGCGTTTGCAGAATGGCGCCGAGCTGACACTGGGGCGCGACAGCAGTTTGACCATGACTCCAGACTTGCTGGCCAACCAGGCGGCTCATGTACAGACTCAGGACGGCGCGCCAAGCGATGCTCAGCTGAGTGATGTCGAGCGCATCCAGCAGGCGATTGCCGCAGGTGACGACCCCACTACCACCGCCGAAGCACCTGCTGCCGGACCTAATGGCAGCAGTGCTCCGGGCGCGTTGGGCGGTGGCCACAGTTTTGTCCTGCTGACCGAAGTGGCTGCGCGGGTCGACCCGCAGATCGGTTTCCCTACGGCAGGCTTCAATGGCATTCCGGAGCTTGCCAACCGCTATGTCGGGGATCTCGACAGTGGCCGTGGACGCGACGTGCTGGAATCAGACGATGGTGGCAACGGTGGGTTGCCCCCCGGCCAACCCAATCCGCCGGGTCAACCCAATCCTCCCGAGCAGCCCAACCCACCACTGACACCCGACACCCCGGATCGCCCGGTCGAACTGCGTGGTCTGGATGTCAACCCTGGCGAACTGGTCCTCGACGAAGCCAACCTACCCCTGGGCTCGGCCAGCAATCCAGCAGCCCTGACCCAGGCCGGCAGCTTTACCGTTGTGGCCCCGGACGGCGTGCACAACCTCAGCGTCGGCGGCATCAATGTGGTCACCGCTGGCGTGGTGACCGGCGTCGGCCAGTCGATCACCACCGGCCTGGGCAACACTTTGACCATCACGGGTTACAACCCGGCCACGGGTGTGGTCAGCTACAGCTACACCCTGACCGGCGCCGAGCAGCACGCTGACGGGGCAGGTACCAACGCCCTGAGCGAGCACCTGCCGGTACTGGTAAGCGACAGCGACGGCGATGTCGCCCAAGGGTCGCTGGATGTGATCATTCGTGACGACGTGCCCAAGGCGGTCGACGACAGCAACCCGCTCACGGCCACCGAGCAACACACTGAGCTGACCGGCAATGTGCTGAGCAACGATGTGCAGGGCGCCGATCGCGTTCCCGGCGGCCCGGTAATCGCCGGTACGTTCACCGGCACCTACGGCACGCTGGTGCTGGCTGCAGACGGTTCCTACACCTACACGCTCAACACCAGCGACCCGGACTTCAAGAACCTGGGCGGTGGCGGCCATGGCGTGGAAACCTTTACCTACACGATCAAGGACGCCGACGGCGACAGCAGCAGTGCGACACTGACGCTGAATATCGACAACCTCGACGACCCGGTGAAACTCGACGGCCTCGAGGCGCAGGGCGGGGAGGTGACGGTTTACGAGAAGAACCTGCCCGACGGCAGCGCTCCGGATGCTGGCGCGCTGACCCAGCAAGGCACTTTCAAGATCACCGCGCCAGACGGCCTGCAGAGCCTGACGGTGGGCGGCATCAGCGTGGTCAGTGGCGGAGTGGCGGCGGGCTTCCCGCAGTCGATCGTCACGCCCGAAGGCAACACCCTGACCATCATCGGCTACAACCCCGCAACCGGTGTGGTGAGCTACAGCTACACCCTGCTGGACAACGAAACCCACCCCAACGGCGACGGCAGCAATAGCATCAGCGAACACTTCCAGGTGGTCGCCAAGGATGTCGACGGCAGCACCGCCACCGGCAGCCTGGACGTCAACATCGTCGATGATCTTCCGCAGGCACATGACGACTTCACCAGCGTGGCCAAGGGCGACGTGGTGCGCGGCAATGTGATGTACAACGACGTGGTCGGCGCCGATACCCGTGGCGACGGCCAGTATGTGGTCGGTGTGCGTGCCGGCAGCGACACCTCCAGCTCGGCCATCGGCCAGCTCAATACCCAGGTCAACGGCCAGTACGGCTACCTGACCATCGATGCCCAGGGCAATGCCGAGTACCACTCCAACCCCAACATCGCCTCCCCGCGGGATGCCGTCGACACCTTCGTCTACACCATCCGCGATGCCGACGGCGACGAGAGCACCACGACCCTCACCATCAATGTGCACAACTCGTTGATGGCCTGCGAAGACCGTGACGTCACGGTGTACGAAAAAGCCCTGGACCTGCACAAGGATGGCAACGACCTGGCGGCGGGCAGCGTCATCGGCAGCGACCCGAACTCGAACCAGGAAACTGCAACCGGTACGTTGGTCGGTTCGGCAAGCGGCGGTGTTGGCACGCTCACCTACACTCTGGTCGGCAACCCTGTAGGCCAATACGGCCAGATCCAGCTGAATGCGGACGGCTCCTACACCTACACCCTGACTTCCCCGGCCAACTCGCCGACCCATGCCAACGATGGCGCGAATACCGTGACCGAATCTTTCACCTATCAGGTGCAGGACTCATTGGGTAACTCGATCACCAGCACTATCATCATCACCATTGTCGACGACGTTCCCACCGCCAACAGCGATTTCGTCAGCGTTTTCAAGGGCGATGTGGTGCGCGGCAACGTGATGTACAACGACGTGGTCGGCGCCGATACCCGTGGCGATGGCCAGTATGTGGTCGGCGTGCGTGCCGGCAGTGATACCTCCAGCTCAGCCATCGGCCAGCTCAATACCCAGGTCAACGGCCAGTACGGCTACCTGACCATCGATGCCTACGGCAATGCGGAGTATCACTCCAACCCCAATGTCGCCTCGCCACGCGATGCCATCGACACCTTCGTCTACACCATCCGTGACGCCGACGGCGACGAAAGCACGACGACCCTCACCATCAACGTGCACAACGGCTTGATCGTGTGCGCGGACCGCGATGTCACGGTTTATGAAAACGCGCTGGACCTGCACAAGGACGGTAACGACCTGGCAACGGGCACGGTGACCGGCAGCAACCCTGGCTCCACCCACGAGACGGCCTCGGGCATGGTGGTGGTCAGCGGCGTGGGTGCCGTGACCTTCGCCCTGGTCGGCAGCGCTGTAGGCCAATACGGCCAGATCCAGCTGAACGCGGATGGCTCCTACACCTACACCCTGACTTCTCCGGCCAATTCGCCGATCCACGCCAACGATGGGGCGAACAGCGTGACCGAGACCTTCACCTACCAGGTGCAGGATTCGCTGGGTAACACGGCCACCAACACCATCGTCATCACCATCGTCGACGACGTACCCACGGCCAACAGTGACTTCGTCAGCGTGTTCAAGGGCGATGTGGTGCGCGGCAATGTGATGTACAACGACGTGGTCGGCGCCGATACCCGTGGCGATGGCCAGTATGTGGTCGGCGTGCGTGCCGGCAGTGATACCTCCAGCTCAGCCATCGGCCAGCTCAATACCCAGGTCAACGGCCAGTACGGCTACCTGACCATCGATGCCTACGGCAATGCGGAGTATCACTCCAACCCCAATGTCGCCTCGCCACGCGATGCCATCGACACCTTCGTCTACACCATCCGTGACGCCGACGGCGACGAAAGCACGACGACCCTCACCATCAACGTGCACAACGGCTTGATCGTGTGCGCGGACCGCGATGTCACGGTTTATGAAAACGCGCTGGACCTGCACAAGGACGGTAACGACCTGGCAACGGGCACGGTGACCGGCAGCAACCCTGGCTCCACCCACGAGACGGCCTCGGGCATGGTGGTGGTCAGCGGCGTGGGTGCCGTGACCTTCACCCTGGTCGGCAGCGCTGTAGGCCAATACGGCCAGATCCAGCTGAACGCGGATGGCTCCTACACCTACACCCTGACTTCTCCGGCCAATTCGCCCACCCATGCCAATGATGGGGCGAATACCGTGACCGAGACCTTCACCTACCAGGTGCAGGATTCGCTGGGTAACACGGCCACCAACACCATCGTCATCACCATCGTTGACGATGTGCCCACGGCCAACAGCGACTTCGTCAGCGTGTTCAAGGGCGATGTGGTGCGCGGCAACGTGATGTACAACGACGTGGTCGGCGCCGATACCCGTGCAGATGGCCAGTATGTGGTCGGCGTGCGCGCGGGCAGCGATACCTCCACCTCGGCGATCGGCCAGCTCAATACCCAGGTCAACGGCCAGTACGGCTACCTGACCATCGATGCCTACGGTAATGCGCAGTACCACTCCAACCCGAATGTCGCCTCGCCACGGGATGCCGTCGACACCTTCGTCTACACCATTCGCGATGCCGACGGCGATGAAAGCACCACAACCCTCACCATCAACGTGCACACGGCGTTGATGACCTGCGAAGACCGCGACGTCACGGTCTACGAGAAGGCCCTGGACCTGCACAAAGACGGCAATGATCTGGCCGCTGGCAGCGTGACCGGCAGTGAACCGGGCTCAACCCAGGAGACGGCCTCCGGGACCCTGGCCGGTTCGACCAGCGGCGGTGTGGGTGCATTGACTTACACGTTGGTTGGCAATCCTGTAGGCCAATACGGCCAGATCCATCTGAATGCCGATGGATCCTACACCTACACCCTGACTTCGCCGGCCAACTCGCCGATCCACGCCAACGATGGTGCGAACAGCGTCACCGAAATCTTCACTTACCAGGTGCAGGATTCGCTCGGCCATTCGACCACCAGCAGCATCGTCATCACCATCGTCGACGACGTGCCCACGGCCAACAGCGACTTCGTCAGTGTGTACAAGGGCGAGGTGGTGTGCGGCAACGTGATGTACAACGACGTGGTCGGCGCCGATACCCGCAGTGACGGGCAATATGTGGTTGGCGTCCGCGCGGGTAGCGATACGTCCACATCCGCCATCGGCCAGCTCAACAGCCAGGTGCAGGGCCAGTACGGCTACCTGACCCTCGATGGGCAGGGCAATGCGGTTTACCACTCCAATCCCGATGCCGTGGCACCGCGTGATGCTCTGGACAGCTTTGTCTACACCATTCGCGACGCCGACGGTGACGAGAGCACCACGACGGTCACCATCAACGTGCACAACCCAGCGCTGCAGCCGTGTGGCGACGGTGGCGTGTGGGTTTACGAGAGCGCGCTGGACCTGAACAGGGACGGCCACGACCTCGCGGCTGGCAGCGTCAACGGCAGTGACCCTTGCTCGCCTGCAGAAACGGCGTCCGGCAGTCTGGTCGGGCAGGTCGCCGGTGGCGTGGGGGCATTGACCTACACGCTGGTCGGCAATGCCGTCGGCCAGTTCGGCCAGATTCACTTGAATGCGGATGGCTCCTACACCTACACGTTGACCTCGCCAGCGAATTCGCAGCCGCACGCCAACGACGGTGCCAACACCGTCAGCGAGTCTTTCACTTACAGAGTCGAAGACACGGTCGGCAACTGGACCACCAGCACCGTGCGCATCACCGTTGTCGACGACGTGCCGCAAGCGCATTGCGACTTCGTCAGCGTCAGCAAAGGCGATGAAGTGCGCGGCAACGTCCTGTACAACGATGCGATCGGAGCCGACGTGCCCGCCGACTGCGGCTATGTTGTCGGTGTGCGTGCCGGGCACGATACGTCCAGTTCGGCCATCGGCCAACTCGGCAGCCATGTCGCGGGTCAGTTCGGTTACCTCACCCTGGATGCCCAAGGCAATGCGGTGTACCACTCCGACCCGAACGTGGCGGCGCCTCGCGACGCTACTGACACCTTCGTCTACACCATCCGCGATGGCGACGGTGATGAAAGCACGGCAGTGATCACCATCAACGTGCACGACAATTCCATGTCCGGATGTGCCGACGGTTATGGCAGGGGCCAGGAGCAGCGGGTCGTCGAGCGCGGCGCGTTCACCCTCGATGCCAGCAGCATGACCGCCGCGCTGGTGGTGCTCGGCTATCTCGGCGCCACCGGTGCTGCCGCCGCTCAGGGCAATGCCGAAGAAGTGATCAACGTCAGCCTGCGCAAAGGCGAAACCCTGCAATTGAACCACGACGCGCACGATGGCAACCTGGCGCTGGAATGGAAGGATGCCGGTGGCACCTATCAGTCCATCGCTGCCGGCGACAGCTTCACGGCCAGCCACGACGGGGTGTACAGCATTCACGTCAGCGACCCGCAGGGTGCCAGCAAGGGTGGCGAAAGCTACAAGCTGAGTCTGGTGCTCGACTATGCCAATGCGCAGGACCCGGCGTCGCACATGGGTGTCGGCAGTGACCACGGCGCTGCCGGCCTCTCCAGCCCTGTCGACATCGCTTCGCTGGAAGCGCACGCCCCTGCTGGCGACGAGCACAACGGCCACACGGCCAACTACGCCCTGGCCAAGGGTGCGGTGACCATCGACCTCAGCCATGAAGGGCCACAGGACACCGGAGGTGCCGGTGTGGAAACCTTGAACGGTATCCATAACCTGGTCGGCTCAGACTACGGAGATACTCTGATCGGCAACAGCGCCGACAACGTGCTCAATGGCGGTGCAGGCAACGATGTGCTCAAGGGCGGGGACGGCAATGACATCCTGATTGGCGGGCCAGGCAACGACAGGATGACGGGCGGCAATGGCAACGACACTTTCGTCTGGCAGAAGGGCGACGGCGGCCACGACACCGTGACCGACTTCACCCCCGGCAGCGACAAGCTGGACCTGTCTCAGCTGTTGCAGGGGGAGCACGCCACGGCGTCATCGCTGGATGATTACCTGCACTTCAAAGTCAGTGGCTCGGGGGAAAACGTGGTGTCGACCATAGAGGTCAGCAGCGCGGCGGGGGCTGCGCCGATTCAGACCATCGACCTGGCCGGGGTCGACCTGGCCCAGCACTACGGGGTAACGGCAGGGGCGGGTGGGGTGATATCGGCGGGGCATGATACGGCGACCATCATCAATGGGATGCTGGATGATCATTCGCTGAAAGTGGATACCGTATGAGGGCGATTTTCGCAGCGTAAAGCAGGCCGTGTCTGACGGTGCGCGCGGGCGCGGCCTGCTTTTTGAAGCACGGGGAATGGTTAAGTTTGATGTGCGGCGATTGGCCGCTCATCAGGACGGACCACCATGAAACGACGTATTCCATCCGTGCTGGCATCGCTTGCCTTGTCGGTATTGGCGCCTGCTGTCATGGCCGAAACATCGACACGGATTGTTTTTGCCACCTTCCAGACCGGAATCTACCCATCGATCAACGATTACTTATCGACCGCTGAGTCCGACCTGGCACGAGCCTGCACGCTGCTCAACGGCACGCTCGTCGGCTTGCGCACCTTCGATGTCAAAAACATCGAGGGCCGAGAGTTCATCATGTTCATGCGTGAATGTGAAATCTGAACCAAACCACTCGTGTGGGGCCGGTCAGGGGCGGTGCAGGGTCTTTTGCCTGAGGATGTACAGGCTTACCAACACCGCAGTGGTCAGCATGAACACCCGCGCCCAGAACAGCGGCACCAGGTAACACGACAGGCCGATGCTCGCCCACATCAGCCCGATCGCATAGACCTTGCCCTTGAGCGGAATGCCTGCGCCGCTCAGGTAGTCACGGATCCACGGCCCCAGCTGGGGGTGGTTGATCAACCAGTGATGAAAGCGTGGCGAGCTGCGGCCAAAGCAGGCCGCCGCCAACAGCAGGAACGGGGTGGTGGGCAACACCGGCAGGAAGATCCCCAGCACCCCCAGCGCGACGCTGAGCCAGCCGATGGCCAGCAGCAGGTAGCGCACGGCCAACTCAGTGGTGGCGTGGCTTGAGCAGCGCCGGCTTCTCTTCAGGGGCGTGCAGCAGCAGGAACAGTGCGCTCAACGCCTCCGGGATCTGCACGATCATGTCGTCCTGCAGGTTGGCGTTGCTGGCGATGTCGGCGAACTCCGGTTGTTCGTCGAACAGGCCCGAACCGACCATGATCGGCAGGAGCATCTCGCTGACTTCTTCTTCGGCGTTCTCGAACCAGGCCTCTTCGCGCAGGAACACGCCTTCCATGAAACCGATGCACCAGCCGCGCAGGTCGGAATCGTCCGGCTCGTCGGTCAGGTCCAGCTCGCACGGCAGGTCGAATTCGTCGTCACTGGCCAGCTGGCGAGCGATGTGGCCCTTCAGTGCGACCAGGGTCGCTTCGATTTCGGTGCGCTGGGCATCGCTGGCGTAATGGGGTTCTTCGGCGAACAGCGCGTCGATCCATTCACGCTCAGGCACCTCCTCCGAGCAGATCGACAGCGCGGTCAGGTAGCCGTGGGCGGCGACGTAGTCCAGCGCTTCTTCGTGCAGTTCGTCGGCGTCGAGGAAGGCTTGCAGGCGGGTCAGTTGCTCGGCGAAGGACATTACAGGGCTACCTTGGGGAATATACGATGCTGAATTCTAGCACCTTGCGGCGATGCCGGGGCAAAGGGAACGTCTGTCACCGGGGCATCCTGCGCGGCTCGGCACTGGGGTATACTTCGCGGTTTTTCACCCAGGGGCTTGATTTGCCGGCCCTCTGGTAAAAGCCGCTTACGCATTCGGCGTGTGCGGAGCGGGTTTTTCGTCCAGCCTGTGTCCAGGATGGTACGGCGATTTGTGGAGTTGCACATGCTCGAACAGGCTCAGCGCGTTCTCAAGGATATCTTCGGCTACGACAGTTTCCGCGGGCGCCAGGCAGCGATCATCGAATGCGTGGCCAATGGCGGCGATGCCCTGGTGTTGATGCCCACCGGCGGCGGCAAGTCGTTGTGCTTCCAGGTGCCGGGGTTGTTGCGCCCAGGCCTGACCGTGGTGGTGTCGCCGCTGATCGCGCTGATGGACGACCAGGTCGCCACCCTCGATGAACTCGGCGTTGCGGCGGCTGCGCTGAACTCCACCCTGAGCGCTGAGCAGCAGCGCGACCTGGCCGGGCGCCTGCGCCGTGGCGAAGTGAAGATGCTGTACCTGGCGCCGGAGCGCCTGGTGCAGCCGCGCATGCTGGACTTCTTGAGCGGGCTGGACGTGTCTTTGTTCGCCATCGACGAGGCGCACTGCGTCTCGCAATGGGGCCATGATTTCCGCCCGGAATACCTGCAGCTGGGCCAGCTGGCCGAGTTGTTCCCGCACGTTCCGCGCATCGCCCTGACCGCCACCGCCGACATGCGTACCCGCGAGGAGATCGTCCAGCGCCTGCACCTGCAGGGCGCCGAACGTTTCTTGTCGAGCTTCGACCGGCCGAACATCTTCTATCGCATCGTGCCCAAGGAGTCGCCGCGCAAGCAGCTGATGGCGTTTCTCGCCGAGCGCCGTGGCAATGCCGGTATCGTCTATTGCCTGTCGCGCAAGAAGGTCGATGAGACAGCAGCCTACCTGTGCGAACAGGGCTTCCCGGCGCTGCCGTACCACGCCGGCCTGGCGGCCGAGACCCGTTCGGCCAACCAGCACCGCTTCCTCAATGAGGAAGGGCTGATCATGGTCGCCACCATCGCGTTCGGCATGGGCATCGACAAGCCCAACGTTCGTTTCGTCGCCCACCTCGACCTGCCCAAGTCGCTCGAAGCCTACTACCAGGAGACTGGTCGTGCTGGCCGTGATGGCCTGCCGTCCGATGCCTGGATGGCCTACGGCCTGCAGGACATGGTGATGCTCAAGCAGATGTTGCAGAACTCCGAAGGCGACGAGCGTCACAAGCGCGTGGAGCAGCACAAGCTCGACGCCATGCTGGCGCTGTGCGAAGAAACCCGCTGCCGCCGGCAGTCGTTGCTGGCCTATTTCGACGAAGTGCTCGAACAGCCCTGCGGGCATTGCGACAACTGCGTCGACCAGGTCCAGACCTGGGATGCCACAGAGCCTGCGCGCCAGGCTCTGTCGGCGGTGTTCCGTACCGGGCAGCGCTACGGTGTCGGCCACTTGATTGACGTGTTGCTGGGCAAAGACACCGAAAAAGCGCGCAATTTCGGCCACGAGAAACTGGCGGTGTTCGGGGTGGGCAAGGCGGTCGCCGAGGTGGAATGGCGTTCATTGTTCCGCCAGTTGGTGGCGCGAGGCCTGGTGGACATCGACCTGGAGGGCTATGGCGGCCTGCGCCTGTCCGACAGCTGCCGGCCGCTGCTGCGTGGCGAGGTGACCTTGCAGTTGCGCCGCGACCTCAAGCCGCAGACCGTGGCCAAGTCCTCCTCCAGCGGCGGCAGCCCGGCCAGCCAGCTGGTGCGCGCCGAAGAGCGCGAGCTGTGGGAGGAGCTGCGCACATTGCGGCGCAAACTGGCCGAGGAGCACAGCGTGCCGCCGTACGTCATCTTCCCCGATTCCACCCTGCTGGAGATGCTGCGCAGCCAGCCGACCAGCCTCAGCGACATGGCCCAGGTCAGCGGTGTGGGTGCGCGCAAACTGGAGCGCTACGGCCAGGCGTTCCTCGAGGTGCTCAATGGCGCCGGTGGCACGCAGGAGGCGCCCAAAGTGGTTCTGGACCTGCGTCACGAACTGGTCAGCCTGGCCCGCGCCGGCATGACGCCGGCACAGATCGCCGGCCAGCTCAACTGCAGCGAGAAGAACGTCTACAGCTTGCTGGCCGAAGCCATTGGCCGCCACGAATTGAGCCTGGATCAGGCGCTGGACTTGCCCGAAGACCTGTTGATGGAAGTGCAGGACGCCTTCCTCGACGGCGAAGGGGAGCTGCCGCCGGTGTCGACTATCGCACCGTTATTCGGTGCCCGCGTCCCTGAGGGAGTGCTCTATTGCGTACGTGCGGCGCTGGCGGCTGAATTCGAGCTCTGATCGGGGGACATTTCGGACATCCTCTGACCGTTGTCATCCTTTTTGACGATTATCGGTCGTTTGCCCATCAGGCAGCCTTGCCTGATGATCCGGGGCATGGTTAGCTGACTAATAATTAGTTCTAGTCAATGAGTTGCTTATGCCCCTGACCGACAATCAACACCGCTTCGGCATGCAGCTGGCGCAGATGTCCCGCGGCTGGCGCGCCGAGCTGGATCGCCGCCTGGCCGGGCTCAACCTGTCCCAGGCGCGCTGGCTGGTGTTGCTGCACCTGGCGCGTTTCGAAGAGGCCCCGACCCAGCGCGAACTGGCCCAGAGCGTCGGCGTTGAAGGCCCGACCCTTGCGCGCCTGCTCGACAGCCTGGAAAGCCAGGGCCTGGTGCGGCGTCAGGCCGTGCTGGAAGACCGGCGGGCGAAGAAGATTCAGCTGTGCCCACCGGCAAAGCCTCTGATCGAGCAGATTGAGACCATTGCCAATGCGCTGCGCCTGGAACTGTTCACCGGGGTGGACGAGGCGGATCTGGAAGTGTGCATGCGCGTGCATGCGAAGATTCTTGCGAACCTGGAAAAGTCTTGAAAGGTCGGGGCCGCTTTGCGCCCCCGGCAATCTAGAAGGTATTCCCCAGGTTCAGATACACCGCCTGTTCATGCGCACTGTTGGCCCCATACGTCAGGTTCAGCGGCCCCAAAGGTGTTTCCAGCCCAAGGAACACACTCGCCGCATTGATGTAGCCACTGTCGAACTCATTGTCGTTGTTCCATGCCCGCCCACGCTCAAGCGAGCCGCCGATGTACAGCGGGAAGTCCAGCGGCAGGTAGCCACGCGGGGTGAGGCGCCGGTAATAAACCACGCGCAGCAGGCTGATGTTCTGCCCTGACACCGAGTCCTGGCGGAACCCCGACAGCTCGCGCGCACCGCCCATTACGAAACTCGACGGCACCACCTCGGTGTCGTCCAGCGTGCGCCCATAACGCCCGCCAAGCACCCAGGTGTTCGGCCCGCTGCTGATCGCTTTGTCGAGGTTGAACAGCCACTGCCGGTAATCCACGTCCGAATCGAGCGACTGGTCATACTTGCGCAGCGTCAGACCGATGTCCTCACCGCTGTGCGGGAAGTACACGTTGTCTAGCGTGTCGAACGAGTACTTCAGCTCATAGAAACCTTCGTTGAAGCTGACCTTCGGTAGATCCTGGGCCCCGATGCGCACCTCGGCTTCGCCCCAGGCCTTGCCCGCGCCCAGGCGGACTTCGCCATAGGTGCCGATCTGGCGGCCGACGTTGAGGCCGAATTCGTAGCGTTCCAGGCGGTACTCGGCGACCGGGTCGTTGTCCAGGGTGGCCTCGATATTCTGCGAGCCGAAGTCCAGGTAAGGTGCGATGAACCAACGCGAACCCACATCCAGCGGTTGGTAGAACTCGCTGTAGAGTTCCTGCTGGTCGCCGATCTGCGCACGCGTCAGCCACTCTGCGCCCAGGCGGTTGATGCCATTGACGCGGTAACTGGCGCCCAGGTTGAAGGCACTGTCGCCGCGCAGGTCGTCGGACAGGTTCAGTCCCAGGCGCAGATAATCGGTGCCGCCGCGTTTGCCACGGGCGTTGATCACCAGGGTATGGTCGTCGCCCTTGTGCACAACGCGGTATTGCACGCGGTCGAAGTAGTCCAGGCCGTAGAGAGTACCCATGTCGGTCTGCAGGCGGTCCAGCTCCAGCGGCTCGCCGATCGGCTGGCGTATGTAGTAGCGAATCACGTCGTCACTGACTTTGGAATCGTTCTCCACTCTGATCGCGGTGATCACCGGGGTGCGCTGGCGGGGCGAGCGTGCGACGGCCAGCCCGGCGTCACCTTCGGGCTGGCGAAGTGCGGCCAGGCGCGGGTCGAGCAGGCGCGTGGCGCGGTAGCCGGCGTCGATCATGTCGCGGGCGCGGCCAAAGTCGGTAACGCCGAAGGCGGCCAGTTGCGGTTGGATGAGGATGTCGTCGCGGCGCAGGCTGGCCAGTTGTTCCTCGGAGTTGCGCCGGGTCATCAGGGTGATCGACTGATTGAGCACATCCACCACCGTCGCCAGCTGTTTGCGGTCGCGCAGCGGGGTGCCGATATCGACCACAATGGCCAGGTCCACACCCATCTCTCGCGCCACGTCGACGGGGATGTTGTCGACCATGCCGCCATCGACCAGCAGCCGGCCATCCAGCTCGACCGGGGCGAACACGGCCGGGATCGACATGCTGGCACGGATCACCTGGGGCAGGTGGCCGCGGCTGAACACCACTTTTTCGCCACTGGCGATGTCGGTGGCCACGGCGCGGAACGGGATCGGCAGTTTGTCGAAATCGCGGGTGTCGGCGGTGTGGGCCAGCTTGCTTTCCAGCAGCAGGGCCAGGTTCTGGCCCTGAATCACCCCCAATGGCAGGCCCAGGCTGCCGTCGTCGCGAAAGCTCAGCTTCTGCTTCACCAGAAAGTCGCGGTCATCCTGCTTGCGCCTGAACGGCACGTCCTTGCGCGGCGGAGCGTCGGACAGTGCCTGCTGCCAGTCGAGGGTGGTGGCGAGTTTTTCCAGCTCTTCGACGCTGTAGCCAGACGCATACAACCCGCCTACCACGGCGCCCATGCTGGTGCCGGCAATGGCGTCGATGCGCACGCCCTGTTCTTCCAGGGCCTTGAGCACGCCGATATGGGCAAGGCCACGGGCCGCGCCGCCGGAGAGCACCAGGCCGACCTTGGGGCGGGGCGGCTCGGCGGCAAGCGCCGTGAGCGAAGTGAGCGAAGTGAGCGTCAGCAAAAGGCAGAACAGCAGGCGGCGCATCGTGAGTCTCAAACAGAGGGCTAAAGACCGCTAGTATAAGCGGCCCCTCTAGTTGAGAACGTTCGCCATGGCCGTCAAAAAAGCCGAAATCGTAATTACCTATTGCACCCAGTGCCAATGGCTGCTGCGCGCCGCCTGGCTGGCTCAGGAACTGCTCAGCACCTTTGCCACCGATTTGGCCCGGGTGGCGCTGGAACCGGGTACTGGCGGCATCTTCAGCATCACCTGCGACGGCGTGCAGATCTGGGAGCGCAAAGCCGACGGTGGCTTCCCCGAAGCCAAAGTGCTCAAGCAGCGCGTGCGCGACCAGATCGACCCGCAGCGTGACCTGGGCCACAACGATCGTTGATCAGATGCCCTCGGCCACTTCGCGCTGCTTGGGTGGTTGCTCGGCCGCCAGGCGGCTGGACAGCACGATGGCGAAAATGATCAGCGCCCCGCCCAGCAACATGCGCAGGGTTGGCGTTTCGGCGAACACCAACCAGGCCACGGCAATGCCATAGACCGGCTCCATGCCGAACACCACGGCGGCGGTACGCGCCTTGATCACCGCCAGGCTGGCGACGAACAGGCTGTGGGCGACGCCGGTGCAGAAGATGCCGAGCAGGGCGATCCACAGCCAGTCCATGGCGGCCACAGCGCCAAGGCCTGGGGCAGCGAACGGCAGCAGGCACAGGCCGACCACCAGGTTTTGCCACAGCGCTGCCTGCACGGCCGGCAAGCGGCCGGAGCCGGCGCGGTTGGTCAGCGACAGCAGCGAGAACAGCAGGCCGGAAAGCAGGGCCCAGAGCAGGCCGCCGGTGGCTTCGCTGGCCAGGTCGAATGACGGGGTCACCAGTATCAGGCCGAGGCTCACCAGAACCACCAGAACCGCTTCGTTGCGGCGTATGCGTTCGCGGAACAGTATCCCTTCGAGGATCACGGTGAACGCCGGGAAGCTGGCAAAGCCCAGGGTGGCGATGGCCACGCCGCCGACTTTGACGGCGATGAAGAAGCTGACCCAATGGCCGGCCAGCAGCACCCCGCCGAGCAGTAAGCGCCGTACGTCGTGGCCGCTGAGACGCTGCCAGCCCGGGCCGGCCAGGCTGGCGAACAGGGCCAGGGCGAGCACCGCGAAGGCGGCGCGGCCGAACACGATGATGGAGGGGCTGGCGCTGGCGGCCAGTTTGCCGAAGACTCCGGTGAGGCCGAAGAACAGCGCGCCGATATGCAGCGCGCCGAGGGCGGTGCGGTGGTTCATGGTGGTCCTTGAGCGAGTGTGTTGTCAGTGCCGGCGTCATCGCGGATGAATCCGCTCCTACAGATACCCCACAACCTGTAGGAGCGGATTCATCCGCGATGACGCCGGAACAGGCACAGTGTGCCGCATTGTGGGCTGACCATCACCCGTCACAGGGCTGCCACCAACCTGTCATGTACGCCTGCCAGTCTCCAGCAAACAGCGCCGGAGCCTGCCCATGAGCCATGCCGAACTCTCTCGCCCGTCGCGCAAGCAACGCGTGCGCACCCTGTGGATTTCCGACGTGCACCTGGGCACCCGTGATTGCCAGGCCGAACACCTGTCGCAGTTTCTCAAGGGCTACCAGGCCGACCGCATCTACCTGGTCGGTGACATCATCGATGGCTGGAAGCTGCGCAGCGGCATCTACTGGCCACAAGCCCACACCAACGTGATCCGCCGTCTGCTGACCCTGAGCAAGCGCGGCACCGAGGTAATCTACGTCACCGGCAACCACGACGAATTCCTGCGCCGCTACTCCAAGCTGATTCTTGGCAATATCCAGCTGGTGGACGAAGCAGAGCACCTGACAGCCGATGGCCGCCGGCTGCTGGTCATCCATGGCGACCAGTTCGATGTGATCACCCGCTATCACCGCTGGCTGGCTTTTCTCGGTGATCGCGCCTACGAGTTCACCCTGGTGCTCAACCGCTGGCTCAACCATTGGCGTGCGCGCTACGGCTATGGGTACTGGTCGTTGTCGGCGTATCTCAAGCACAAGGTCAAAGGCGCGGTGAACTTCATCAGCGACTTCGAGGATGCCATTGCCCATGAGTGCACCAAACGGGGCTTTCACGGGGTGGTGTGCGGGCACATTCACCATGCCGAGATCCGCAAGGTCGGCGAGGTGGATTACCTCAACTGTGGCGATTGGGTGGAATCGTGCACGGCGCTGATCGAGCATTGGGACGGCAGCATCGAGCTGTACCGCCTGGCCGACGCGCAGGCGCGGCAGGCTGTAGCTGCTGCGGCGCTGCGCGAGCCTGCCTAGCTAGCTACAGGCTGATTCTGCCGAGCAGAATGTCGCGGAACATGGCGAAATCGCCAATCAGGCTGTACAGAGGATGCTTGAAGGTGGCCGGGCGGTTCTTCTCGAAGAAGAAGTGGCCGACCCAGGCGAAGCCATAACCGAACAGCGGTACCGCCAACAGCAGCAACCATTTGCCGCTACCGATCGTGTACGCCAACAGGGCGATGACCAGGCTGGTGCCGACAAAATGAAGGCGCCGGCAGGTGGGGTTGTTGTGCTCCCCCAGGTAGTAGGGGTAGAACTCGGCAAAACTGCGAAACTGCGCTGTGCTGTTCATGGGCAGTGCTCCGGGATTAACACTTTTTGACAGGATACACGGCGTGGAGCCTGAATCGAGTCTAGAGTCATTGACGGGGCTCGCCAGTGACCACGGGCGCCATTTGAGTATCCTTGGAGTTCACCGCATGAAGCGGTAAGAAGAAGCCTGTCATGAGTGAGAGAACAACGTCTGCCAGCTGGGCATCAGGGATTGTGAAAGCGCTGGAGCTGGAAGGGCTCGATTGCCCGGCCATGTTCAGGCAGCTCGGTTTGGATTTCGCCGCACTTGATGACCCGGACGCCCGCTTCCCACAAGACGCCATGACCCGCCTCTGGCAACTGGCCGTCGAACTGTCGGGCAACGAAGCCATTGGCCTGAACATGGCGCGGGTAGTGCGGCCTGCTTCGTTCCATGTGGTCGGCTATGCGTTGATGTCCAGCCGTACCCTGGCTGAAGGTTTTGATCGCCTTGTGCGCTATCAGCGCATCATTGCCGAAAGCTCCGACCTGAGTTTCCGCCTGGGGCCAGAAGGCTATTCGCTGATTCTTACCGTGCACGGTGATCACCTCCCACCCACCCGGCACAGCGCCGAGGCTTCGCTCGCCTGCGCGCTGGCATTGTGCAAATGGCTCAGTGGCCGGCCGATCCAGCCACGGCGAGTACTGGTCCAGGGCCCGCAACCGAAGAACATCGAGCCTTACAAGGTGGCGTTTCATTCCCCACTGGTGTTCGGCGCACCTCACGACGCTCTGGTATTCGAACGCGCCGACATGGAAGCCCCCCTGCCAACGGCCAACGAAGCCATGGCCATCTTGCATGACCGCTTTGCCGGGGAATATCTGGCGCGATTCTCGGAAAGCCGGGTGACCCATCGGGTCCGCCAGGTGCTGTGCCGCATCCTGCCGCAAGGCGAACCCAAGCGGGAAACCCTGGCCCAGGCGCTGCACCTGTCCCAGCGCACCCTGCAGCGGCGCCTGCAGGAAGAGGGCACCAGCTTCCAGGCATTGCTGGACGACACCCGCCGCGAGTTGGCCGAGCAATACCTTGCCCAGCCCGGCATGACTCTGCTGGAAACCGCGTACCTGCTGGGCTTCGCCGACCCGAGCAACTTCTACCGTGCCTTCCGCCGCTGGTTCGACGTGACTCCCAGCGAGTACCGTGCCCGCCTGGGAGGTGACAGCGAAGGCGTCAGTGACGCCAGAACGCCGGCATGCACAACACCAGCACCGTAATGATCTCCAGGCGCCCGAGCAGCATGCCGCCGGCCAGAATCCACTTGGCGGCGTCCGGCAGCGTGGCGTAGTTGCCTGACGGCCCGATCACTTCGCCCAGGCCCGGGCCTACGCCCGAGACGGTCCCGGCGGCGCCGGTCAGTGCGGTCATCCAGTCGACGCCCAGCAGCGACAGCAGCAAGGCCATCACGCAGATGGTAATGGCGAAGAAGAACGAGAAGGTCAGGATCGAGCGCACGATATCTTCGTCGAGGCGGTGCCCGTTGTACTTCTGCTTGATCACCGCGCGCGGGTGGATCAGCTGGTTGAGGCTGGCCTTGAGCAGGATGTAGGCCACCTGGAAGCGGAAGATCTTGATGCCACCGGCGGTCGAGCCGGAGCAGCCACCGACAAAGCCCAGGTAGAAGAACAGCATCAACGAGAAGTTGCCCCACAAGCTGTAGTCGCCCAGGGCGAATCCGGTGGTGGTGACCACCGAAGTGACGTTCAGCGCGACGTGGCGCAGGGCATCCAGCCAGTGCAGGTTGGTGGAGTACCAGTACCAGGTGCCAAGCACCAGCCAGGTGACGACCAGCATGCCCAGCAAGCCCTGCACCTGCTGGTCGCGGATCAGCGCCCTGCGGTTGCCGCGCAGGGTCGCCACGTACAGGGTGAAGGGCAGGCTGCCGAGGATCATCACCACCACCGCCACCCAGTGCACCGCCGGGATGTCCCACTTGGCCAGCGATTGGTCGGAGGTGGAGAATCCGCCGGTGGAGATGGCCGACATGGCGTGGTTGATGGCGTCGAACGGGCTCATGCCGGCCCACCAGAAAGCCAGCGCACCCAGCACCGAGAAGCCGACGTATACGCCGACGATCGACTTGGCGACCATGTGCGAGCGCGGCATGACCTTTTCCGAACGGTCGGACGATTCGGTCTGGAACAGGCGCATGCCACCGATGCGCAGCAGCGGCAGGATCGCCACCGCCATGGCGATGAAGCCGATGCCGCCGAGCCAGTGCAGCATCGAACGCCACATCAGGATGCCCGGCGACATGCTGTCCAGCCCGCTGAGCACCGTTGCGCCGGTGGCGGTGATGCCGGACATGCTCTCGAAGAAGGCGTCGGTGTAGCTGATGTGCTGGGTCAGCAAAAAGGGCAGGGCGGCGAACACGCACACCACCAGCCAGCTGCTCACGGTCAGCAGGTACATGTCGCGCGGGCGCAGATGCACATGCTCGGGGCGGCCCTGCACGACCATCAGCAGGCCGGCGACGAAGGTGATCAGGCTGGACCAGAGGAACGACGGCATGTCGCCGGTGCGTTCGAAGATCACCAGGGTCGCCATGGGTACGACCATGCTGACCGCCAGGGTGATCAGGAAGATGCCGATGATGAAACCAATGATCCTTAAGGTCGGCAACGCCATGTGATCTGCTCTGACTCTGAACGGAAGGGCGCCATTCTACCTATGGGTCTGGTGATGTAAACGCTAGAATGGCGGCACATTCACCTGCCAGGAGGGTAGCCGATGGAGGCTCTCGACGCATTGCTCAACCGTGTTTCCGTGCCACGCCTGACCGAGCCGGCGCCCAATGACGCCCAGCGTGAGGCATTGTTCCAGGCGGCGCTGCGTGCGCCGGACCACGGCCAACTGCGGCCGTGGCGGTTCCTGACCATCGAAGGCCAGGGGCGCGAGAAACTCGGTGAGCTGTTCGCCGAAGCGGTGCAGCACAAGGGTGACGCGACCCCGGCGGCACTGGACAAGGCACGCGCCATGCCGCTGCGCGCGCCGTTGCTGATCGTGGTGATCGCCAAGTTGCAGGATCACTACAAGGTGCCCAAGTCGGAACAGCGGTTGGCGGCCGGGTGCGCGGCGCATGGCATTCTGATTGCGGCGCATGCGCAGGGGATCGGTGCGGTGTGGCGTACTGGCGACATGGCCTTTGATGCCCATGTACACAAGGGGCTGGGGCTGGCCGAGAACGAAGAATTGATCGGTTACCTGTACGTTGGCACGCCGATGGCTGAGCCGCGCACGGCACCGATTCTGGAAACGGCCGAGTTCGTCAGCGCCTGGGGCGAGTAATGCGTTGAACCCTTCGCGGGGCAAGCCCGCTCCCACAGGTTCTGCATATTACCTGTGGGAGCGGGCTTGCCCCGCGAAGAGGCCCGGAGATCCAGCCTCAATTCAACTGCCGATCTCTACAGCCAGCGGCAACTCCAACCGGGCCACAAAACCACCCTGGGGATGATTGTCCAGTACCAGACTCCCGCCATGCCGCTCCGCCGCCTTGCGCGCAATCGCCAACCCCAGGCCATGCCCCGCCGCCTCCTGCCCGGGCGCCCTGAAGAATGGCTCGCCCAATTGCGCCAGGTGCTCTGCCGATACCCCAGGCCCATGATCGCGCACACTCACGACGATGCGCTCCTGCTCGCGCACAGCGCGCACCTCGATCGGCTGCCCCGCTGGATTGAACCGCAGCGCATTGCGCAGCAAGTTGTCCACGGCGCGCTCGATCAACGTCGGCCAGCCCTGCAGCGTCAAACCCGGCTGCGCCTCCAGGCGTACTTCCTGCTCCGGCGCACTGAGCTTGGCGTCTTTACGCACACTGCCGAGCAAGGCGTTGAGGTCGACAGGTTCGGCATGCGCTTGTTCCGCATCGACCCGGGCCAGGGTGAGAATCTCGCTGATCAGGTCTTCCAGACGGTCGCATTCGC
This sequence comes from Pseudomonas sp. NPDC089752, assembly GCF_044748725.1. Classification (NCBI taxonomy): domain Bacteria; kingdom Pseudomonadati; phylum Pseudomonadota; class Gammaproteobacteria; order Pseudomonadales; family Pseudomonadaceae; genus Pseudomonas; species Pseudomonas sp. NPDC089752. Next base: position 158,931 of record NZ_JBIVGP010000002.1, on the reverse strand, counting down.
GGGTCAGGCGCGGCCACAGGGCCTGGCGCTGCTCTGCTTCGGCACGTTCGGCCAGGGCCAGGGCGATGCGCAGGCGTGCCAGTGGTGATCGCAGTTCGTGCGAAACGTCCCGAAGCAGCTGACGCTGGCTGCCAATCAGGCTTTGCAGGCGCGCGCCCATCTTGTTGAAGTCCTTGGCCAGCACGCCGAATTCATCGCGCCGGGCGGCCAGGCGGGCCAGGCTGTTCTGCTGGTAGCTGGCCTGGCCAAGGTCGTGCACCGCACTGCGCAGGCGACTCAGCGGGCGGGTGATGGACAGGGTTACCAGCAGGCTGAACAAGGTCAAGACTACCAGGGCGATACCCAACGCACTCAACGGCCAGAGCAGGCTTTCGCGGTGCCAGGCGTTAAGTTCCGGATGCGGAATGCGGTAGATCAGCAGGTAGGTTTCACCGCTGTCGGGGCTGGTGTATTCCTCGGTCAGGCGGCGCCACGGCAGGCGGCGTTCGTCATTGTGCTGGCGCGCCTCGAAGGCGGCGGCGCGGCGTGGGAAGGTCCCGGGCACCACGGCCTCGCCACTGTCGTCGAGTACCTGCACGTCGATCTTGAAGCGTTCCTTGCGGCGCTCCAGGAAACGTTGCGCCGACTCCAGGCCTTCCTGTTCATAGTGCTTGGCCCAGTGGCTGGCCAGGGTATTGAGGCCTGGGTGACGGCTGAGGATCCAGGCGTCCTGGTTGAGCATGTGGCCCAGGAGGATCGACAGGCCTGCAACCAGAGTGATGGCCAGCCAGAAACTGGCCAGGATGCGCCAGAACAGAGAACGCAAGAGCACCTCCTGTAAACGGGAAAAGCCCGGCCCGCTTGGGGGCGGGCCGGGCAGTGGGGGACAGCTTACTGAGCCTTGCCGGCTTTTTCAGCTTTCCAGGCCTGGAATTCCTTCCATTCGGCCTTGCGTGCTTCACGCTCTTTCTGCAGTTCGTCGAACTTCTTCTGCTGCTCAGGCTTGAGCAGGGCGCGCACCTGGCTGTCGGCCTTGTCGCGGCTGGCCTTGAGCTCGTCCTTCATGGCCTTCTGGTCGGCAGCAGGCAGTTTGGCCAGGTAGCGTTCGGTGATGTCGCGGCGGTTTTTCATCTGCTCGCCCATCAGCTTGCCGATCTGCTGGCGCTGCTCGCGGCTCAGGTCCAGTTGGGCGAAAGGCGCGTCACCGCGATGATGCGGGCCGTCGTGACGCGGGCCGCCTTCAGGCATGGCCAGGGCCACGGTCGGCAGGGCGGCGGCGAACATCAGGGCGATTAGGGTCTTGCGCATGGTGTCTCTCCTGTCATGGGCCGGTGGTTACCGGATGAGCTCAGTCTAGGGAGATGGAGGTCAAGCGCCGTCAGTGAAGGGTAAAGGCAGGGTAAAGACGGTCAGGGCCGCAGTGCGGCCCGGGGTGGTCAGAGGCTGTAGTAATAGCCGCGGCTGCGCAGCGCGACGATGCGTGGGCGGCCATCGGCGTGGGGCCCGATCTTCTTGCGCAGGTTGCTGACATGCATGTCCAGGCTGCGATCGTAAAGGGTCAGTTTGCGGCCCAGGCCGATCTGCGCCAGGTCCTGCTTGTCCAGCGGCTCGCCCGGTTGACGCAGCAACGCTTCGAGGATACGGCTTTCGGACAACGTCAGGCTCATCTCGCGCCCGTCGATGCTGACCACGCCGCGCACCGGGCTGAAGGCCAGGTCGCCGAGTTCGATCTGGGTGGTGGTGGCGGTCGGGTGGCTGCGGCGCAGTACGGCGCGCAGGCGGGCGGTGAGTTCACGGGGGTCGCAGGGTTTGGCCAGGTAATCGTCGGCGCCCAGCTCCAGGCCGAGAATACGGTCCAGCGGCTCGCCGCGGGCCGACAGCATCAGCACCGGCAACTCGGCGTGGTCGCTGCGCAGCTGCTTGAGCAGCTCCAGGCCGCTGCCGTCGGGCAGCATCACATCGAGCACCACTGCAGCCGGCGCGTGTTCGGCCAGGGCCTGGCGCGCGCTCTGGCCATCGTGGCAGGCGCGGACAACAAAACCTTCCTGGGTCAGCCAGCTGCCGAGCAGCTCGCAGAGTTCCTGGTCATCATCAATCAGTAACAGCTCGCTCATGACTCACTCAATTCAAAACGACGGCGTCTGACGCGCTCGCCAGTGGCAAAGATACCGCAGACGCCATCATTTTATGTATCGATCAGGGCAAGACTTGCTTGAAAGGTTTGACGATGACCTTGTCGTACACGCCTGCGGCAATGTACGGGTCGGCGTCGGCCCAGGCCTGGGCGGCGCTCAGCGAGTCGAACTCGGCAACGATCAGGCTGCCGCTGAAGCCGGCTTCGCCAGGGTCATTGCTGTCGATGGCTGGGTGCGGGCCGGCCAGCACCACGCGGCCTTCGGCCTTCAGTTGCTGCAGGCGCTCGATGTGCGCCGGGCGTGCAGCCAGGCGTTTTTCCAGGGAATTTGCGACGTCGCTGGCGATAATGGCGTAAAGCATGTCAATCCTTGGTCTTGGAAGTGGAGGGGTCGTCATGCAGGTGACGCGACAGGTACACACCCTGCGCCACCAGGAAAATCACGGTCATGCCCAGGCTGCCGAACACTTTGAAGTCGACCCAGAAGTCCTGGAAGGTGAACGCGACGAACAGGTTGGCCGCGCCGCAGAACAGGAAGAACGCGATCCAGGCCAGGTTCAGGCGGGCCCAGATGGCATCGGGCAAGGTCAGGGCGTGGCCCATGATGCGCTTGATCAGCACCCGGTCACCGATGAAATGGCTACCGGCGAAGCCCAGGGCGAACAGCCAGTTGACCACTGGCGCCTTCCACTTGAGGAAGGTCTCGCTGTGGAAGGTCAGGGTCAGGCCGCCGAACACCAGGCAGGCGACCAGGGTCAGCCACTGGCCTTTCTCCAGCTTGCGCTGGCGCAGGAACAGCGCGCCATACACCACCAGCGAACTGATGATCAGCATGGCCGTGGCGCTGTAGATGCCGCCGAATTCGAAACTGTGGCCAGCGACCTCCATGGGGCGCGGGTCGAGCTTGTAGACGATGAAGAACAGCAGCAGCGGGATGAAATCGATGAATTGTTTCACAATGGCAGCCAGAATCGGGATGTGACGGCATAATAACAAACATCGATTCCAGCGGTAGCACCCCTCCATGAATGTTGATCTGCACTGTCACAGCACGGCCTCCGACGGCGCCCTGTCGCCCACGGTGCTGGTCGCCCGGGCCCACGAGCACGGGGTACAGACGCTGGCACTGACCGACCACGACACCCTCGAAGGCCTGGCCGAGGCTCGCCAGGCCTGCGCCGAGCGCGGCATGCGCTGGGTCAGCGGGGTGGAGCTGTCGTGTACCTGGGGGGGCGCGACCATTCATGTGCTGGGCTACGATTTCCCGCTCGATGCGCCGCCGTTGCTCGAAGCGATCGAGTCGCTGCACCGCGGCCGCTGGCTGCGCGCCGAGGAAATCGACAAACGGCTCGCGGCCAAGGGCATGGTCGGCACGCTCGACGGTGCCCGCGCCGTGCAGCAGGAGCTCGGCGACAGCGGCAACGCCCCGGCGCGCCCACATTTTGCCGAATACCTGGTGCGTGCCGGGCACGTCAAGGACCGCGGCGAAGCCTTCCGCAAATGGCTGGGCGCCGGCAAGCTGGGTGACGTCAAACTGCATTGGCCGACCTTGGAGGAAACCGTTGCCACCTTGCGCCAGTCCAACGCTTGGGTGAGCCTGGCCCATCCGATGCATTACGATCTGACCCGCAGCAAGCGCAGGCGGCTGATTGCCAACTATATTGAGGCAGGCGGGCAGGCGCTTGAGGTGGTCAACGGGATGATGCCGGCCGAGCAGGTGGGCACGATGTCCATCCTAACCCGTGAGTTCGGCCTGCTGGCAAGCGCTGGCAGCGATTTCCACGGCCCCGGCACCTGGGGCGAGATCGGTGCCTACCGGCCATTGCCTGAGGATCTGCCACCTTTGTGGCGTCGATTCAGCCATGAACAGCCTATGGCGATATGAACAGGACGACTTCGTGAGCCAATTTTTCCAGATTCATGCGGAAAACCCGCAAGCGCGCCTGATAAAACAGGCCGTCGAGATCATTCGCAAGGGCGGCGTGGTGGTGTATCCCACCGACTCGGCCTACGCGCTGGGCTGCCAGATTGGCGACAAGACCGCCATTGAACGGGTTCGCCGCTTGCGCCAACTGGACAAGCAGCACAACTTCACCCTGTTGTGCTGCGACTTGTCGCAAATGGGGCTGTTCGCCAAGATCGATACCTCGACCTTCCGCCTGCTCAAGGCCCATATCCCCGGCCCGTATACCTTCATTCTCAACGCCACCCGTGAAGTGCCACGCCTGTTGATGCATGAAAAGCGCCGTACCATCGGCCTGCGCGTGCCTTCCAACCCGATCGTCCTGGCGCTGCTCGAAGAGTTGGGCGAACCGCTGATGAGCGTGAGCCTGATCCTGCCGGGCGATGAAGAGCCGATGACCGACCCCTACGAGATCCGTCAACGTCTGGAGCACCATGTCGACCTGATCATCGATGGCGGGTTTGGTGACCTCAAGGCCTCCACGGTAATCGACCTGACTGGTGATGAGCCTGCATTGATCCGTGAAGGCTGCGGCGACCCGACGCCCTTCCTGGTCAACGCGTGAGCCAGGTAGAGAGCCCCGAGGCACCGAGTATCGATGCCCAATCGCCCCAGCAATTGCAGTTGGCGCTGGTCTACGGTGAAGCGCTGACCGAAATGCCGGTGGACCTGTACATCCCACCGGACGCCCTGGAAGTCATCCTCGAAGCCTTCGAAGGCCCGCTCGACCTGCTGCTGTACCTGATCCGCAAGCAGAACATCGACATCCTCGACATCCCCGTGGCGGAAATCACCCGCCAGTACATGGGCTACGTCGAATTGATGAAGAGCGTGCGCCTGGAACTGGCCGCCGAATACCTGGTAATGGCCGCCATGCTCGCCGAGATCAAGTCGCGCATGCTGCTGCCGCGCTCGGCCGAAATCGAGGAAGAAGAGGGCGACCCACGCGCCGAACTGATCCGCCGCTTGCAGGAGTACGAGCGCTTCAAGGCTGCCGCCGAGGGCATCGATGAGCTGCCGCGGGTGGGGCGCGATGTAGTCGTACCGCGCCTGGAAGCGCCGCAGGCCAAGGTGCGCAAGCTGCTGCCCCAGGTCAGCCTGGAAGAGCTGCTGGTGTCCATGGCCGAGGTCATGCGCCGCAACGACCTGTTCGAAAGCCACCAGATCACCCGCGAGACCCTGTCCACCCGCGAGCGCATGAGCGATGTGCTGGAACGCCTCAAAGGCGGCGGTTTCGTGCCCTTTGTCGAGCTGTTCACGGCCGAAGAGGGCAAGCTGGGTGTGGTGGTGACCTTCATGGCGATTCTGGAGCTGGTGAAGGAGTCGCTGATCGAACTGGTGCAGAATGAGCCTTTCGCCGCGATCCATGTCCGGGTGCGTGCCGAGTCTGTCGAAGAAGCTGATGAATCTGAATGAACCCCGCGACCTGGCGTCGCTGATCGAGGCCTTTCTGCTTGCCTCGGGCAAACCTCAATCCCTCGAGCGCCTGTACGAGTTGTTCGAGGAAGCCGAACGCCCGGAACCCAAGGTCTTCAAGAAGGCCCTGGAAGTGCTTGGCAAGTCCTGCACTGGCCGTGCTTTCGAATTGAAGGAAGTGGCCAGCGGCTACCGCCTGCAGATCCGCGAGACCTACGCGCCTTGGGTGGGCCGCCTGTGGGAAGAGCGCCCGCAGCGTTATTCCCGGGCACTGCTCGAAACCATGGCCTTGATCGCTTACCGCCAGCCGATTACCCGGGGCGAGATCGAGGATGTGCGCGGTGTGGCGGTGAACAGCAACATCATCAAGACCCTGGTGGAGCGCGAGTGGATCCGCGTGGTCGGCTACCGCGAGGTGCCAGGGCGGCCGGCGATGTTCGCCACCACCAAGGCGTTTCTCGACAATTTCAACCTCAAGAGCCTGGACGAGTTGCCGGCATTGGCCGAGCTGCGTGAGATGGAGCCGGCGCCAGTGCTCGATGACCCGGATGAAGCGCCGGTGCCGGCACATCTGCAGGCGTTGGCCGATGCCAGCCTGGGTGAGGGAGATGAGGTGGCCGAGCCGAAGGAGGAGACCAGCTTCCGCAGCCTGCTGGTTGAGCTGGATGCCATGGAGGAGGGGTTGAAGACCGACTTCGATGATTTGCGCGAAGAAGAGCCTGAGGTTTAGCCCTGAAGCCTGTGGTGGTCAGTACCGGCCTCTTCGCGGGGCAAGCCCGCTCCCACAGTTTCCGCGGCCAGCTCGGAATTTGTGGGAGCGGGCTTGCCCCGCGAAAGGGCCGGCACAGACTGCACCTCGACCACCTGGCAGAAAACCATCCCCGCCCACACAAAACCCTCTACGCTGCAGTGCGTTCCCCCTCCGAACCGCGTATGATGCGCGGCCTTTTGGCGCGTTCGTCGCCAGAACTCTGTTTTCATTCCTACACCGGGAGGTGCCCAGATGAGTGAGCAAGACCTGCAAAATACCGAAATCACCCCGCCAGCCGGCGAAAAGCTGCAGAAAGTGCTGGCCCGCATCGGCGTGGGTTCGCGCCGTGACGTCGAGGCCTGGATCAGCCAGGGTCGCATCAAGGTCAACGGCGTCGAGGCCACCCTCGGCCTGCGTGTCGACCTGCACGATGCCATCACCGTCGACGGCAAGCTGATCAAGCGCGAAGAGGCCGCCGAGGCCACCCGCCGGGTGATCATGTACAACAAGCCCGACGGCGAAATCTGCACCCGTGACGACCCGGAAGGCCGTCCGACCGTGTTCGACCGCCTGCCGCGTCCGAAGGAAGGCCGCTGGATCAACATCGGCCGCCTGGACATCAACACCACCGGCCTGCTGCTGTTCACCACCGACGGTGAACTGGCCAACCGCCTGATGCACCCGTCCTACGAGATGGATCGTGAATATGCGGTGCGTGTGCGTGGCGAAGTCGACGACGAGATGCTCGACCGCCTCAAGGCCGGCGTGATGCTCGAAGACGGCCCGGCCAAATTCACCGACATTCAGAAGGCGCCGGGTGGTGAAGGCTTCAACCACTGGTACCACTGCGTGGTGATGGAAGGGCGCAACCGTGAGGTGCGTCGCCTGTGGGAGTCCCAGGGCATGGTGGTCAGCCGCCTCAAGCGCGTGCGCTTTGGCCCGGTGTTCCTCAACTCCGACCTGCCGATGGGCCGCTGGCGTGAAATGACCCAGGGTGAAATCGACATCCTGGCCGCTGAAGTGGGCCTGCAGCCGGTTGCTTTGCCTGCCATGAACCTCAAGTCCAAGGACAAGATGGAGCGCCTGCAGCGCAAGTCCACTCGCCCGATGGGCCGCAACGAGCGTGTACGCAGCCTGCGCCCGGCGCAGGACGCTGGCGCCACCGAGCGCCCTGCACGCCAGCCGCGTGAAGAAGCGCCGCGTAAAGGCAGCCGTGGCAGCGCCGTGGCCGAGCGCCCGAGCGATATGCGCAAACGCCAGTCCAAGCCTGACGGTGACAAGCCGGCAGGTCGCGGTGGTCGCGGCAAGCCGCGTGGCTGATCTGCTTGTGCAGTGGTGAATGAGCCAGCCTTCGGGCTGGCTTTTTTGTGCCTGCGGTTCAGCCGCGCAGCGCCAAGACATTGAACAAAAAGATTTTTTCGGACGACTGGCAAGTTTTCAAACCGGCTTGTAAAGAAATCTATACGAAATCGCCAGATTTCGCGGGTCTCAATGATTTTCTGTAAACAGATCTTGCCGCATCTCCCTCCGCAGAGCCCCGCTCCAGCCCGTCCCCCTATTGCTCAAACCCCCGTGCCACGGGGATATTGCGGCCATTGCCGTGTGCAAAGAGCCCGTCCACAGAGCCGGGCTGACAAAACAACAAATGGAGGCGCCATGTACGCCGATCACGCCGCCTCACCAGGCACCTACCACAGGATCGCTGCGTTTTTTCCCAAGGGAGCAACGCAACGCGTTGACGCCTGCGCGCTTGCAGGGGTATACAGTGCGCCGCGTTTTACCTGTGACCCTCTTGCGTACCGCGCACTCTTGCTCACACCCGGCTGAGCCGCTCTGGCGGCACCTGTGTTCAAGAAACCCAAGGTAACCACCTTGCCCATTCCGCTGCGCCACGAGCGCGGTGGGTCCGATCCCGTCACAGATAAAAACAATGCAGGTGACTACGTTCATGAGTGAACACAACATGCATTCAGGCGAGCTCAAGCGGGGCCTGAAGAACCGCCATATCCAGTTGATCGCCCTCGGCGGCGCAATTGGTACCGGCCTGTTCCTCGGTTCGGCAGGTGTGATGAAATACGCCGGCCCGTCGATGATCCTCGGCTACGCCATCTGCGGCTTCATCGCCTTCATGATCATGCGCCAGCTCGGCGAAATGATCGTCGAAGAGCCGGTCGCCGGTTCGTTCAGCCACTTTGCCCACAAGTACTGGGGCGGTTTCGCCGGCTTCATGTCGGGCTGGAACTGCTGGGTGCTGTATATCCTGGTGGGCATGTCGGAGCTCACTGCGGTCGGCAAATACATTCACTACTGGTGGCCGGAAATCCCGACCTGGGTGACGGCGGCGGGCTTCTTCCTGCTGATCAATTTCATCAACCTGATGAACGTGAAGGTGTTCGGCGAGGCCGAGTTCTGGTTCGCCATCATCAAGGTCGCGGCCATCGTCGGCATGATCGGCCTGGGTGCTTACCTGCTGACCAGCGGCAGCGGCGGCCCTGATGCCTCGGTGACCAACCTGTGGGCGCATGGCGGCTTCTTCCCGCATGGGGTCAGCGGCCTGGTCATGGCGTTGGCGTTCATCATGTTCTCCTTCGGCGGCCTGGAAATGCTCGGCTTCACTGCAGCGGAAGCCGACAAGCCGAAGACCGTGATCCCCAAGGCGATCAATCAGGTCATCTACCGCATCCTGATCTTCTACATCGGCGCGCTGGTCGTGCTGCTGTCGCTGACCCCGTGGGACAACCTGGTCGCCAGCATCGACGCCTCCGGCGGCAGCTACGGCAGCAGCCCGTTCGTGCAGGTGTTCTCCCTGCTGGGCAGCGACGTGGCCGCGCACCTGCTGAACTTCGTGGTGCTGACCGCGGCGCTGTCGGTGTACAACAGCGGCACCTACTGCAACGCCCGCATGCTGCTGGGCATGGCCGAACAAGGTGACGCCCCGGCCGCCCTGGCCAAGGTCGACAAGCGCGGTGTGCCGGTGCGTTCGATCCTGGCGTCGGCCGCGGTGACCGTGATCGCCGTGCTGCTCAACTACTTCATGCCGCAGAATGCGCTGGAGCTGCTGATGTCGCTGGTGGTGGCGACCCTGGTGATCAACTGGGCGATGATCAGCTACTCGCACCTGAAATTCCGCCAGCACCTCGACCGCACCGGCCAGAAGCCGCTGTTCAAGGCGCTGTGGTACCCCTATGGCAACTACATCTGTCTGGCGTTCGTGGTGCTGATCCTGGGCATCATGCTGCAGATCGATGGCATCAAGATCTCGGTGTATGCGATGCCGGTGTGGATCCTGGGGATGTTCGTGCTCTACCTGATCAAGCCCAAGCGCAGGACGTTGGGTAATGGCGCGGCCGCCGGTACTGTGGCCAAGTAAGGGCTGCCGGCGGTAAGCGAAACCCGATGCCAGGTCACTGGTATCGGGTTTTTTGTTGCCTGGTCAGATCTGCTCCAGCAACCAGCTGCGAAATGCCCGCAATGAAGGCAACGCCTCATTTCTCGGGGGGTAAATCAGGTAGTAGCTACGCTGGCTGGCAATCGCCGCGCCGGGGCTGAACAACTCTCCCTTTGCCAACTCTTCTTCCACCAGTATCCGCGGCACCAAGCCGATCCCGATCCCGGCGCGTACCGCCTGGATCAGGTGCGACGTCAGCTCGAAGCTCGGCCCCAGGCGCATGGAGCGGTGTGCCAAGCCATGGTGCGAAAACCACTCTCCCCAGGCATGCGGATTATTGGCGACATTCAGCAGCACCTCGGCGCTGATCCGTGCCGGGTTCCAACCTTGGGGGTCGCCACCGGCTTCTGGAGGCAGAATCACCACCAGTTCCTCGGCATGCAGGCGATGACAGATCAGCCCAGGCAGGTCATGGCTGGCCACGCCGATGGCGGCGTCGATCTCGCTGGTGTCGAAGTTGATCGCTTCGATGCGTGAATGAATATGCACCAGCATGCCCGGATGGGCGCTGTAGAAGGCGTGCAGGCGCGGCAGCAACCACTTGGAGCCGAAGGTGGGCAAGGTGGCCAGGCGCAGGGTGCCAACCCCGGACTGGTAAGCCAGGGCCTGCAACGTGGCACTGCGAATGCGCCCCAAAGCCTCACTGAGCTCGCGCTGGTAGAGCCGACCCACATCGGTGAGCTGAACCTGGCGGCCTTCCCGGCGGAACAGGGTGAGGCCCAGTTGTTGCTCCAGCGCCTGCACCTGGCGGCTGACTGCGCTCTGGGTCAGGGATAGCTCGGCGGCGGCGCGGGTGTAGCTTTCATGCCGGGCAGCGGCCTCGAAAGCCAGCAGCAGCGACATGGACGGTGTCAGGTGGCGGTAATTCATTCATAAAAGTCATCGATAGCGGCAGGATTATCCGTTTGCCCCTGAAGCGAAACTACAGGAACATTGGCCTATGCGTCATCCCCGCATGGCTTGACCCATGCCGGCATGACAGGAATTCCGTGAATTAGCCAATATCAAGAGGCCATCCTTCGATGATCGCCCAGCTGCCGACCGTTGCACCGAGCGCCAACTACCCCGAATTCCTCGAAGCCCTGCGCAACAGCGGCTTCCGGGGCCAGATCAGCGCCGACTACGGCACCCGTACGGTGCTGGCCACCGACAACTCGATCTACCAGCGCCTGCCCCAGGCGGCGGTGTTCCCGCTGGACGCCGATGACGTGGCGCGGGTCGCCACGCTGATGGGCGAGGCGCGCTTCCAGCAGGTCAAGCTGACTCCGCGCGGTGGCGGCACCGGCACCAACGGCCAGTCGCTGACCGACGGCATCATCGTCGACCTGTCGCGGCACATGAACACCATCCTCGAAATCAATGTCGAGGAACGTTGGGTGCGGGTGCAGGCCGGTGTGGTCAAGGACCAGCTCAACGCCGCGCTCAAGGCCCACGGCCTGTTCTTCGCCCCCGAGCTGTCCACCTCCAACCGCGCCACCGTCGGCGGCATGATCAATACCGACGCCAGCGGCCAGGGTAGCTGCACTTACGGCAAGACCCGCGATCACGTGCTGGAGCTGCACAGCGTGCTGCTCGGTGGCGAGCGTCTGCACAGCCGGCCGATTGACGATGCCGCGCTGGAGCAGGCCTGCGCCGCGCCTGGCCGGGTCGGCGAGGTCTATCGCACGGCACGCGAGATCCAGGAAACCCAGGCCGAGCTGATCGAAACCACCTTTCCCAAGCTCAACCGCTGCCTGACCGGCTACGACCTGGCGCACCTGCGCGACGAGCAGGGCCGCTTCAACCTCAACAGCGTGCTGTGTGGCGCCGAGGGCTCGCTGGGCTACGTAGTCGAAGCCAAGCTCAACGTCCTGCCCATCCCGAAATACGCGGTCCTGGTCAACGTTCGCTACACCAGCTTCATGGACGCGCTGCGCGATGCCAACGCGCTGATGGCGCACAAGCCGCTGTCGATCGAGACGGTCGACTCCAAGGTCTTGATGCTGGCGATGAAGGACATTGTCTGGCACAGCGTTGCCGAGTACTTCCCGGCCGACCCTGAGCGTCCGACCCTGGGTATCAACCTGGTGGAGTTCTGCGGCGACGAGCCGGCCGAGGTCAATGCCCGGGTGCAGGCCTTCGTCGAACACCTGCAGGCGGACACCAGCGTCGAGCGCCTTGGGCATACCCTGGCCGAGGGTGCCGAAGCCGTTACCCGTGTCTACGTGATGCGCAAGCGCTCGGTAGGCCTGCTGGGCAACGTCGAGGGCGAAGTGCGCCCGCAGCCGTTCGTGGAGGATACGGCAGTGCCGCCGGAGCAATTGGCGGACTACATCGCCGACTTCCGTGCGCTGCTCGATGGCTACGGCCTGGCCTACGGCATGTTCGGCCACGTCGACGCCGGCGTGCTGCACGTGCGCCCGGCGCTGGACATGAAAGACCCGGCCCAGGCTGCATTGGTCAAGCCGATCTCCGATGCAGTGGCGGCATTGACCAAGCGCTACGGCGGCCTGCTGTGGGGCGAGCATGGCAAGGGTTTGCGTTCGGAATACGTGCCGGAGTACTTCGGCGAGCTGTACCCGGCATTGCAGCGCCTGAAGGGCGCCTTCGACCCGCACAACCAGCTCAACCCCGGCAAGATCTGCACCCCGCCGGGCAGCGCCGAGGGCTTGACCCCGGTGGATGGCGTGACCTTGCGCGGCGATCTCGACCGCACCATCGATGAGCGCGTGTGGCAGGATTTCCCCAGTGCCGTGCACTGCAACGGCAACGGCGCCTGCTACAACTACGACCCCAACGACGCCATGTGCCCGTCCTGGAAGGCCACCCGCGAGCGCCAGCATTCGCCCAAGGGCCGTGCTTCGCTGATGCGCGAATGGCTGCGCCTGCAGGGCGAGGCGAATATCGACGTGCTGGCGGCGGCGCGCAACAAGGTGTCCTGGCTCAAGGGGCTGCCAGAGCGGCTGCGCAATAATCGCGGCCGCAGTCAGGGTCACGAAGATTTTTCCCACGAAGTCTACGACGCCATGGCCGGCTGCCTGGCGTGCAAATCCTGCGCTGGCCAATGCCCCATCAAGGTCAACGTGCCAGACTTCCGTTCGCGCTTTCTGGAGCTTTACCACGGCCGCTATCAGCGCCCGATGCGCGATTACCTGATCGGCTCGCTGGAGTTCACCATCCCGTACCTGGCCCACGCACCAGGGCTTTACAACGCGGTGATGGGCTCGAAGTGGGTGAGTAAGCTGCTGGCGGACAAGGTCGGCATGGTCGACAGCCCGCTGATCAGCCGCTTCAACTTCCAGGCCACCTTGACCCGCTGCCGAGTGGGCGTGGCCAGCGTGCCGGCACTGCGTGAACTGACCCCGGCCCAGCGCGAGCGCAGCATCGTGCTGGTGCAGGACGCGTTCACCCGCTATTTCGAGACGCCGCTGCTGGCCGCGTTCATCGAGTTGGCGCATCGTCTTGGTCACCGAGTATTCCTGGCGCCCTACAGTGCCAATGGCAAGCCGCTGCACGTGCAGGGTTTCCTCGGCGCCTTCGCCAAGGCGGCGATTCGCAACGCCACCCAGCTCAAGGCGTTGGCTGACTGCGGTGTGCCACTGGTGGGCCTGGATCCGGCGATGACCCTGGTGTATCGCCAGGAATACCAGAAAGTGCCGGGCCTGGAAGGTTGCCCGAAGGTGTTGCTGCCACAGGAATGGTTGATGGACGTGCTGCCCGAACAGGCGCCGACCGCGCCCGGCACCTTCCGCCTGATGGCGCACTGCACCGAGAAGACCAACGTGCCGGCCAGTACTCGTCAGTGGGAGATGGTGTTTGCGCGCCTGGGCCTGAAGTTGTCGACCGAAGCCACCGGTTGCTGTGGCATGTCCGGTACCTACGGGCATGAGGCGCGTAACCAGGGCACGTCACGGACCATCTTCGAGCAGTCGTGGGCGACCAAGCTGGACAAGGAGGGCGAGCCACTGGCCACGGGCTATTCGTGCCGCAGCCAGGTCAAGCGCATGACCGAGCGGCAGATGCGTCACCCGCTGGAAGTGGTGCTGCAGTACGCGCAGCGCTAGGTCAGTACCGGCCCTTTCGCGGGGCAAGCCGGATCGCCGGACCGCCGCTCCCACAAAATTTGCAGCGATGCTGACCCTGTGGGAGCGGGCTTGCCCGCGAAGGGGCCGCTGCAGACACTCCAGGATCAGACTTGCTGCATTGTATCTCGAGCCCGCCACGCTTGCCTGTAAAGGTACAAGCTCAGCCCAAGCCCGCAGAATGCCGCCGCTGCCGCAAACAGGAACATGGAAGCAAACCCGAACCCGGACGCCACCGCGCCCACCAGTGGCCCGGTGATCCCCAGTGACAAATCGATGAACAATGAATACGCGCCCACCGCCGCTCCACGGTTGGCCGCTGATACCTGATTGACCGCCTCCACCCCCAGCGCCGGAAATACCAGCGAGAAGCCGAAGCCGCTGAGTGCGGCCCCAGTCAATGCCATTTCGGCGCTGGGTGCCAGCCACAGCATCAGCAAGCCCAGGGTCTCCACGCAAAGGCAGGCGATCGCCACGCGAAACCCGCCAATCCGGTTGATCAGGTTGCCGAACAACAGCCGCGCGCAGATAAAGCTGGCGCCGAACAGGCTCAAGGTCAGTGCTGCATTCGCCCATCCTTGGCTGGCGTAATACAGGGTGATGAAGGTGGCGATGGTGCCGAACCCGATCGAGCCCAGCGCCAGCCCCGAACCATGCGGGAACACTTTGCCCAGCACCTGCAGGAACGGCAGGCGCACGCCGCTGACGATCGGCGCCGCGCGTTTTGGCCAGGCCAGCAACAGCCCGAGCACGCACAGCAGAATGATGCTCACGCCCATGCTCCACAGCCCCAGTTGCTTGACCATCAACACGCCCAGCGGGGCGCCGATGGCCAGGGCGCCGTAGCTGGCGATGCCGTTCCAGGAAATGACCTTGGCCGTGTTGTCGGCGCCGACCCGGCCAATCCCCCAGCCAATCGAGCCAGAGCCCACCAGGCTCTCGGCGCTGCCGAGCACCAGGCGGCCGACCAGCAGGCAGGTCAGGCTCAGCCACGGCAGGTGAGTGAGGTAGGCGCAGGCGAGCATGAACACACCGCTCAGGCCGCACCCGGCAAGGCCATACATGACCGCCTTCTTGCTGCCCAGGTTGTCGATGATGCGGCTTGCAGTGGGGCGGCTGAGCAGGGTGGCCAGGTATTGCACGCTGATCACAAGGCCCGCGATCACGGTGCTGAAGCCCAGGTCGTTGTGCACATAGCCGGGCAGCACGGCCAGGGGGATGCCGATGTTCAGGTAGCCGATGAAGGTGAACAGGACGATGGAGACGACTTGCAGGGTGACCGCAAGAGGGCGCGGTGAGTGGGGCATGGGGGCCTACTGTTCTGGACGGTGTGAAAACGTGATGAAGGCGGTAGTCCGCAGATCAGCCGTTTTCACACTGTCGGGGGGATGCGCGGTTATTCCTGGTCAGCGCTGGATTGATCGTCGCCATCCTCGACGGCGGGCGTCGGTTCGGAGTGGGCGGCAACGGTGGGCTCTTCTGGGTTCAGGCTTGGGAAGGGAAGATTCGGGATCTCGTGCATCTCGTCGTCCTCGCAAGTGTGAGTGAAAAGTCTGCGCCAGGCGCGTTTGGAGCTTTGCAAAGCTGGGGCAGGATACACAAGTCTGGATGACAGTTTGGATTTTTTCCCGGTCGCTTGTCGGTTTTGCGGGCGGATACCGGACATTATCGGGCAAAAAAACAGGGCCGTTGCGGCCCTGTCGGTGGTGTTTACTTACGGCCTTCGGCCGTTTCGGCCACCTTGTCGGTGCGCGCGCACATGATGAAATCGTTGCGGTGCAGGCCTTTGATCGAGTGGCTCCACCAGGTCACGGTGACCTTGCCCCATTCGGTCAGCAGGCCCGGGTGGTGGCCTTCGGCTTCAGCGATTTCGCCCACGGCGTTGGTGAAGGCCAGGGCATGCTTGAAGTTCTTGAACAGGAACACGCGCTCCAGCTCCATGTGGCCGTCGCGTACTTCGATGTTCCAGTCTGGGATCTCGCGGATCAGTTCGGCCAGCTCCTCGTCGGTGACTTTCGGCGCATCGGCGCGGCAGGCTTCGCAGTGGGCTTGGTTCAAGGCATTCATGGGTTTTTTTCCGATTCGAGTTATTGTCGCAAGGCCGCTCAGGCGGCGACCTTGGGTGGAAACTTCGGTGCATGCAGCCCTAGCTGCATGGCGTGCTGGACCATGCCCATGATGTCTTCGTGGGCCAGGTCGAACAGGCGCTTGAGGTTCGGCAGCACGAAATACAGCGGCTGCAGAATGTCGATACGGTACGGGGTGCGCATGGCCTCGACCGGGTCGAAGGCCTGGTGCTCCGGCTCACCGGACAAACTGTAGACGGTTTCCTTGGGCGAGGAGAGGATGCCGCCGCCGTAGATCTTGCGACCTTGTGGGGTCTCCATCAGGCCGAACTCGATGGTCATCCAGTACAGTCGCGCCAGGTACACGCGTTGTTCCTTGGTTGCAGCCAGGCCGAGCTTGCCATAGGTGTGGGTGAATTCGGCGAACCAGGGGTTGGTCAGCAGCGGGCAATGCCCAAAAATCTCGTGGAAGATGTCCGGTTCCTGCAGGTAGTCCAGTTCTTCCGGCGTGCGGATGAACGTGGCGACCGGGAAGCGTTTGCTGGCCAGCAGCTCGAAGAACGTCTGGAAGGGGATCAGCGCTGGCACGCGGGCAACCTGCCAACCAGTGGTGGCGCCCAGCACCTTGTTGACCTCGCCCAGTTGCGGGATGCGGTCATGGGGCAGCTTGAGCTGGTCGATACCGTCCAGGTACTCCTGGCAGGCGCGGCCTTCGATCACCTTCAGTTGGCGAGTGATCAGCGTGTTCCACACCGCATGCTCTTGCTGCGGGTAGTCGATAAAACCGTGCGCATCGGGCTCGCGTGCCACGTACTGCGTCTGTTTCATGTGGCTCTCCTGGTGAGGGCTTTCTTGTTATGTCCACGACATACGCTAGGAATATCCCTTCATTCGCTCAAATGCACGCGGTCACAGGGTGCAATTCGAGGTTTTTTGCGGGCGTTTCGTAACGATAATTTTACAAAAAGCCCGTCATCACGGAAAATTCGACACATCTGGCTGGCGTTAGGGCTCTTTTTGTCAGCTTATCTTTACGACTTTTCTGCGCGCAGTTAAAAAACTTCGCTGCTTCGAGAGCTTTCATGCGTATCAAAGTGCACTGCCAGAACCGAATCGGCATCCTTCGCGACATCCTCAACCTGCTGGTGGAGTACGGCATCAACGTGCTGCGTGGTGAGGTGGGGGGCGACCATGGCAACGCCATCTATCTGCACTGCCCGAATCTGATCAATCTGCAGTTCCAGGCACTGCGGCCAAAATTCGAGTCGATTGCCGGGGTGTTCGGAGTCAAGCGCGTAGGCCTGATGCCCAGCGAGCGGCGGCACATGGAGCTCAATGCGCTGTTGGGGGCGCTGGATTTCCCCGTACTGTCGGTGGATATGGGCGGCAGCATCGTGGCCGCCAACCGTAGCGCCGCGCAGTTGCTCGGCGTGCGCGTCGACGAGGTGCCCGGCATGCCATTGGCGCGCTACGTCGAGGATTTCGATCTGCCGGAGCTGGTACGGGCCAACCAGTCGCGCATCAACGGTCTGCGGGTGAAGGTCAAAGGCGATGTGTTTCTGGCCGACATTGCACCGCTGCAGTCCGAACATGACGAAAGCGAAGCGTTGGCTGGCGCCGTGCTTACACTGCACCGCGCTGACCGTATTGGCGAGCGTATCTATAACGTGCGCAAGCAGGAACTGCGCGGCTTCGACAGCATCTTCCAGAGTTCGCGGGTGATGGCGGCGGTGGTGCGCGAGGCACGGCGCATGGCGCCACTGGATGCGCCACTGCTGATCGAAGGCGAGACCGGCACGGGCAAAGAGTTGCTGGCGCGCGCCTGTCACCTGGCCAGCCCGCGCGGCCAGGCGCCGTTGATGGCGCTCAACTGCGCCGGCCTGCCGGAATCCATGGCTGAAACCGAGCTGTTCGGTTATGGCCCGGGGGCTTTCGAGGGTGCGCGCGCCGAAGGCAAGCTTGGGCTGCTGGAACTGACCGCTGGCGGCACGCTGTTTCTCGATGGAGTAGGGGAAATGAGCCCCCGGCTGCAGGTAAAACTGCTGCGCTTTCTGCAGGACGGGTGCTTCCGGCGCGTCGGCAGCGATGAAGAGGTGTACCTGGATGTTCGGGTGATCTGCGCAACCCAGGTGGACCTGTCCGAATTGTGCGCCCGTGGCGAGTTCCGTCAGGACCTCTATCACCGCCTCAATGTGCTGTCGTTGCACATACCGCCGCTGCGCGAGTGCATGGATGGCCTTGAGGGGTTGGTGCAGCACTTCCTCGATCAGGCCAGCCGGCAGATCGGTTGCGCCATGCCGCGCCTGGCGCCGGCGGCGATGGACAAACTTGCGCACTACCATTGGCCAGGCAATGTTCGGCAACTGGAAAACGTATTGTTCCAAGCCGTTTCATTGTGTGAAGGCGGGGTGGTGAAGAGCGAGCATATCCGCTTGCCAGACTATGGGGTTCGGCAACCGCTGGGTGAGTTTTCTTTGGATGGAAATCTTTCAGACATTGTCGGACGATTTGAAAAGGCGGTATTGGAAAGTTTGCTGGGCGAATACTCAAGTAGTCGCGCGCTGGGTAAACGCTTGGGCGTATCCCATACAACGATCGCCAACAAGTTGCGAGATTATTCGCTCGGCAAGTCTGCAGATTAGTTAGATCGCGAGCGGGCCCCCGTGGGGCCCTGTTCAGCCGAAACGATCAGCCGTTGGAGCAGCCGTTGCCCATCACGCGGTATTCGAGAATGTGCTTCTGGCCCTGGGAATCTTCATAGGTCATGCGGGCAGGCACGACTTCGCAGACATTCGGCACTTCGCTCATGGAGATGACGCGAGCGATGTCCAGATGCTGCGAGTAACTGTACTGTTCAACCGGAATCTGCTCGACATCGTTTGCCTCGCCGGCCATCGCCGCGCTGCAAAGACTGCCAAGTACCAATGCCAGTAAAGCTTTCATTTTCTATTTACCTGTCTAAGGTCGTGAAGGGGCGCGCGGCACGTGTGGCGCCGCGAATAAAGCCAAGTTTTCAACTATCGGATTAGTAGGGGATTAACAGGTTGCCTTCGTGGGGGCTGTTACTGTTTCCAGTTGTTAATCCCTTGCCGTTGCTGGCGAGGTGAATCTTATGCCTGGCCAATTAAGGGAAACAGAGGGTGTTTTGATAAAGTTTTTTCGCCTTTTGACAGAATCTGTAACAATCCATCGGCAGGATATTTCGTTTTTACCCCTCGCCGGGCCGCCGGCTGCGGCCTAGCGCCTTCTCCGCCAATTGCCGGGTTTACATTCGGTCGCGTTACTACCATCGTCGTATGGCTTTTGCCGCTCTGGTACAGTTACAAACGGTTCCATACAAAAACAACTATTACACCGAGGTAACACAGATGAGTGCGGCTCCACTGTATCCCGTTCGTCCCGAGGTTGCGGCCACTACCCTGACCGACGAGGCCACCTACAAGGCCATGTACCAGCAATCGGTGATCAACCCGGACGGCTTCTGGCGTGAGCAGGCCCAGCGTCTGGACTGGATCAAGCCTTTCACCAAGGTCAAGCAGACCTCTTTCGACGACCATCATGTCGATATCAAGTGGTTTGCCGACGGCACTCTGAACGTTTCTTCCAACTGCCTGGACCGCCATCTCGCCGAGCGCGGCGACCAGCTGGCAATCATCTGGGAGGGCGACGACCCCTCCGAACACCGCAACATCACCTACCGCGAGCTGCACGAGCAGGTCTGCAAGTTCGCCAACGCCCTGCGTGGCCAGGACGTGCACCGTGGCGATGTGGTGACCATCTACATGCCGATGATCCCGGAGGCCGTGGTGGCCATGCTGGCCTGTGCCCGCATCGGTGCCATCCACTCGGTGGTGTTCGGTGGTTTCTCGCCGGAGGCGCTGGCGGGGCGGATCATCGATTGCAAATCCAAGGTGGTGATCACCGCCGACGAGGGCGTGCGTGGTGGCCGTCGTACCCCGCTCAAGGCCAACGTCGACCTGGCGCTGACCAACCCGGAAACCAACAGCGTGCAGAAGATCATCGTGTGCAAGCGCACCGGTGGCGACATCGCCTGGCACCAGCACCGCGACATCTGGTACGAAGACTTGATGAAGGTTGCCTCCAGCCACTGCGCGCCCAAGGAGATGGGCGCCGAGGAAGCGCTGTTCATCCTTTATACCTCCGGCTCAACCGGCAAGCCCAAGGGCGTGCTGCACACAACTGGCGGCTACCTTGTCTATGCCGCGCTGACCCATGAGCGCGTATTCGACTATCGCCCGGGCGAAGTGTACTGGTGCACCGCCGACGTCGGTTGGGTCACCGGCCACAGCTATATCGTCTACGGCCCGCTGGCCAATGGCGCGACCACGCTGCTGTTCGAAGGCGTGCCGAACTACCCGGACATCACCCGGGTGTCGAAGATCGTCGACAAGCACAAGGTCAACATCCTCTACACCGCCCCTACCGCCATCCGCGCGATGATGGCCGAAGGCGAGGCGGCCGTTGCCGGCGCCGACGGTTCCAGCCTGCGCCTGCTGGGCTCGGTGGGCGAGCCGATCAACCCCGAGGCGTGGAACTGGTACTACAAGACCGTGGGCAAGGAACGCTGCCCGATCGTCGACACCTGGTGGCAGACCGAAACCGGCGGCATCCTGATCAGCCCGCTGCCGGGTGCCACTGGCCTCAAGCCGGGCTCGGCGACCCGCCCGTTCTTTGGCGTGGTGCCGGCGCTGGTGGATAACCTCGGTAACCTGATCGACGGCGCGGCCGAAGGCAACCTGGTGATTCTCGATTCCTGGCCTGGCCAGTCGCGTTCGCTGTACGGCGACCACGACCGCTTCGTCGACACCTACTTCAAGACCTTCCGTGGCATGTATTTCACCGGTGACGGCGCGCGCCGCGACGAGGATGGCTACTACTGGATCACCGGGCGGGTCGATGACGTGCTCAACGTATCCGGTCACCGCATGGGCACCGCCGAGATCGAGAGCGCCATGGTGGCCCATGCCAAGGTGGCCGAGGCCGCCGTGGTGGGTGTGCCGCACGACATCAAGGGGCAGGGTATTTATGTCTACGTCACCCTCAATGCCGGTGTCGAGTCGAGCGAGCAATTGCGCCTGGAGCTCAAGAACTGGGTGCGCAAGGAGATCGGTCCGATCGCTTCGCCGGATGTGATCCAGTGGGCGCCGGGGCTGCCGAAGACCCGCTCGGGCAAGATCATGCGGCGGATCCTGCGCAAGATCGCCACCGGTGAATACGATGCGCTGGGTGATATTTCGACGCTGGCCGATCCGGGGGTGGTGCAGCATTTGATCGATACCCACAAGGCGATGAACCTGGCTTCGGCCTGACCGATACTGGGGCTGCTCTGCAGCCCATTCGCGGGCAAGCCCGCGAATGGCTTCAAGGAAATATCAAGTCTTGCTCTGTTACCCGACATTCATCGGTAACTCTTCTGTCAGCGAATTCGCACAAAAATGGGGTGCTGAGAAACAATAGAGTGCCCTTTGGGTGCGTTTTTCCTGGCATTTTGTGTAGCGCAGCACGCTGCGCTTGCCGTAGAACAAGGCTTTGCCAATAATAGGCCCAGTAATTGCTAGATCTATGGGTTCTATTTCCCTCGCATTTGCATATTTTGCAAAGGCTGTCAACCTGGCTCGATGCGATTTCAAGCGCTTCTGTAAGTAGTTGTCGCTTTGAAGAAATATCGACTATCGGGCTGTCGTTAAAATGCCACTCACTCGCTCGTGGTCATCGATCGACCTTGCGCGGCTTGCGTTGTACCCATTCGCATATCGGGCAGCTGTTACTCTGCCTTGTATTGCCCCGTACCGATGGAGTTACCTGATGAAGAAGCTCGCACTGCTTGGCGCCCTGGCGCTTTCCGTGTTTTCCCTGGTGTCGCAGGCCGAAGAAAAACCGTTGAAAATCGGTATCGAAGCCGCCTACCCACCCTTCGCCTTCAAGCAGCCTGATGGCAGCATCGCCGGTTTCGACTACGACATCGGCAACGCCCTGTGCGAAGAGATGAAAGCCAAGTGCACCTGGGTCGAGCAGGAATTCGATGGCCTGATCCCAGCGCTGAAAGTGCGTAAGATCGATGCCATCCTGTCGTCCATGTCGATCACCGAAGACCGCAAGAAATCGGTCGACTTCACCAAGCGCTATTACCTGACCCCAGCCCGTCTGGTGATGAAGGAAGGCACTGCCGTGAGCGACAGCCTGGCTGAACTCAAAGGCAAGAAGATCGGCGTGCAGCGCGGCTCGATCCACGACCGCTTCGCCAAGGAAGTGCTGGCCCCGCAAGGCGCCACCGTCGTGCCTTACGGCACCCAGAACGAAATCTACCTGGACGTCGCCGCTGGCCGCCTCGACGGCACCGTGGCCGATGCCACGCTGCTCGAAGACGGCTTCCTGAAAACCGACGCCGGCAAAGGCTTTGCCTTCGTAGGCCCATCGTTCACCGACGTGAAGTACTTTGGTGATGGCGTCGGTATCGCCGTGCGCAAGGGTGACAAGGCCAACGCCGACCGCATCAATGCCGCCATCGATGCCATCCGTGCCAACGGCAAGTACAAAGAGATCGAGAAGAAGTACTTCAACTTCGATATCTACGGTCCAGACTCGAACTAAGACGTCGAGTTTCACCTGTGCAATGGTGCAAACAACAGAGGCTCTGAGGTTTGCACCATTTTTCATTCTCTAGGTCGAGGACCTCATCATGTTGAAAGGCTACGGGGCAGTCATCCTCGACGGGGCGTGGCTGACGCTGCAGCTCGCCCTGTCGTCGATGGCCCTGGCCATCGTGCTCGGCCTGATCGGCGTGGCGCTGCGCTTGTCGCCGGTGCGCTGGCTGGCCTGGTTGGGCGATATGTATTCCACGGTGATCCGCGGGATTCCGGACCTGGTGCTGATCCTGCTGATCTTCTATGGCGGCCAGGACATCATCAACCGAGTGGCGCCGCTGCTCGGCTACGACGACTACATCGACTTGAACCCGCTGGTCGCCGGTATCGGCACGCTGGGCTTCATCTTTGGCGCGTATCTGTCGGAGACCTTCCGCGGCGCCTTCCTCGGTATTCCCAAGGGCCAGGCCGAAGCCGGCGTGGCCTATGGCATGAGCAACCGTCAGGTATTCTTCCGCATCCAGGTGCCGCAGATGATCCGCCTGGCGATCCCAGGCTTCACCAACAACTGGCTGGTGCTGACCAAGGCCACAGCGCTGATCTCGGTGGTCGGCCTGCAGGACATGATGTTCAAGGCCAAGCAGGCGGCAGATGCCACGCGCGAACCCTTTACCTTCTTCCTCGCGGTGGCGGCGTTGTACCTGGTGCTGACCAGTGTCTCGCTGCTGGCCCTGAAGTATCTCGAGAAGCGCTACTCGGTGGGCGTCAAGGTGGCTGAACTATGATCTTCGACTACAACGTCGTCTGGGAAGCCATGCCGCTGTACCTTGGCGGCTTGCTGACGACCCTCAAGTTGCTGGCGATATCGCTGTTCTTCGGCCTGCTGGCGGCTGTGCCGCTGGGCCTGATGCGCGTGTCCAGGCAACCGGTGGTGAACTTCACGGCATGGCTGTATACCTACGTGATTCGCGGTACGCCGATGCTGGTGCAGCTGTTTCTGATCTACTACGGCCTGGCTCAGTTCGAGGCGGTGCGCGAGAGTATCTTCTGGCCATTGCTGTCCAGTGCGACCTTCTGTGCCTGCCTGGCATTCGGTATCAATACCAGTGCCTACACCGCCGAAATCATCGCCGGCAGCCTCAAGGCCACGCCCCATGGCGAGATCGAGGCGGCCAAGGCCATGGGCATGTCGCGCATGAAGATGTACCGCCGCATCCTGCTGCCGTCAGCCCTGCGCCGGGCGTTGCCGCAGTACAGCAACGAAGTGATCATGATGCTGCAGACCACCAGCCTGGCGTCGATCGTCACGCTGATCGACATCACCGGTGCCGCACGCACGGTCAATGCCCAGTACTACCTGCCTTTCGAGGCCTACATCACGGCGGGCGTGTTCTATCTGTGCCTGACCTTCATCCTGGTGCGCCTGTTCAAGATGGCCGAACGCCGCTGGCTCGGCTACCTGGCGCCGCGCAAGCACTGAACGCTCTGTGAGAACCGACAGCATGTACAAACTCGAAGTCCAAGACCTGCACAAGCGCTATGGCAGCCATGAAGTCCTCAAGGGCGTGTCCCTGGCGGCCAAGGCAGGCGATGTGATCAGCATCATCGGCTCCAGCGGTTCGGGCAAGTCGACTTTCCTGCGCTGCATAAACCTGCTCGAGCAGCCGCACGCCGGCAAGATCCTGCTCAACAACGAAGAGCTGAAGCTGGTCGCCAGCAAGGACGGCGCGCTGAAGGCATCCGACCCCCGCCAGTTGCAGCGCATGCGCTCGCGCCTGTCGATGGTGTTCCAGCACTTCAACCTGTGGTCGCACATGACCGCGCTGGAAAACATCATCGAAGCGCCTGTGCACGTGCTGGGCGTGAGCAAGAAGGAAGCCCTTGAGAAGGCCGAGCACTACCTGGCCAAGGTAGGCGTGGCGCACCGCAAGGACGCTTTCCCCGGGCACATGTCCGGCGGTGAGCAACAACGTGTGGCAATTGCCCGCGCGCTGGCCATGGAGCCTGAGGTTATGCTGTTCGACGAACCGACCTCGGCACTCGACCCGGAGTTGGTTGGCGATGTGCTCAAGGTCATGCAGGCGCTGGCCCAGGAAGGCCGGACCATGGTGGTGGTGACGCATGAGATGGGCTTTGCCCGCGAGGTGTCCAACCAGCTGGTGTTCCTGCACAAAGGCCTGGTCGAAGAAACCGGCTGCCCGCGCGAAGTGCTGGCGAACCCGCAATCGGAACGGCTCAAGCAGTTTCTCTCCGGCAGCCTGAAGTAAAGGCTGCACCTTTGCACCAGAATAGGGCATGCTGCGCAGCGAGCGCAGCCTGCCCCGGCGCTACAGACTCGAACGACCCCAGGTTTCGGACCGCACCCTATGACCACCCAGCGTATCGGTTTTCTCATCTGGCCCAGCACCAGGCCTTTGACCCTGGCGCTGGCGGAGGAAGTGTTGCTGGTGGCCCAGCGGGTGCATCCCGATGTGGTCTACGAGCTGGCCTTCCTGCAGGCGGAGCCGGCCGAGGAGGGCGCCTGGCGGTTGCCGGGCGAGCCCTGGAGTGGCCGCCTGGAAGGCTGTCACAAGCTGTTTCTGCTGGCTGACGACGTGCCTCAAGCGGTGGGCTCTGCGCTTTCGGCGGGGCTCAAGCAACTGGCTCGCAGCGGCTGCATGATCGGCGGTCTTTCCGCAGGGGTGTATCCGCTGGCCATGCTCGGTCTGCTCGATGGCTATCGTGCTGCGGTGCACTGGCGCTGGCAGGATGATTTTGCCGAGCGCTTCCCGAAGGTGATTGCCACCAGTCACCTGTTCGACTGGGATCGTGATCGCCTGACCGCTTGTGGCGGCATGGCCGTGACCGACTTGCTGCTGGCGGTGCTGGCGCGCGATCACGGTGCCGAGCTTGCCGGGGCGGTGTCCGAGGAACTGGTGGTCGAGCGCATTCGCGAGGGTGGTGAGCGTCAGCGCATTCCGCTGCAGAACCGCCTCGGTTCCAGTCATCCGAAGCTGACCCAAGCGGTACTGCTGATGGAAGCCAACATCGAAGAGCCCTTGACCACCGACGAAATCGCCCAGCATGTGTGCGTGTCGCGCCGGCAACTGGAGCGCATCTTCAAGCAATACCTCAATCGGGTGCCGAGCCAGTATTACCTGGAACTGCGCCTGAACAAGGCGCGGCAGATGCTGATGCAGACCAGCAAGTCGATCATTCAGATCGGGTTGTCGTGCGGTTTCTCGTCCGGGCCGCATTTTTCCAGTGCGTACCGTAACTTCTTTGGCGCAACGCCGCGGGAAGATCGTAATCAGCGGCGTAGCAGCAGCCCGTTCGAGCTGAGCTCGGCGCCTGCCGAAAAGGGTTGAGATCTTAGTCGTCAGTGCCGGCCTATTCGCGGGGCAAGCCCGCTCCCACAAGTTGAGGTGAGCGCCAACTTTGTGGGAGCGGGCTTGTCCCGCGAAAGGGTCGGTACAAGCAACTTCCCCTCATATGTGTACACCCGTTCACCCAGCCCCCTCTCTCCCGTACACTGCGCGATTGCGACAGTGTTTGTCGCATTGCCGAAAGCCTGGGTAAAACAGGGTTTTGCGCTGTAACAAGTTGTCGCTTGGCCGCAAGGACAGGCGCTGATCAGTCCTTACAATCCCCCCATCGCTCGCCACTTCCAGGCCAGCGTTCCTCTTCAGGAGACTCAGATGTCCGTTGAGCAAGCCCCGGTGCAACGTGCCGATTTCGACCAGGTCATGGTCCCCAACTATTCTCCGGCGGCCTTCATTCCTGTGCGAGGCGAGGGTTCCCGCGTCTGGGACCAGTCGGGTCGCGAGCTCATCGACTTTGCCGGCGGCATCGCGGTGAACGCCCTGGGTCATTGCCACCCAGCACTGGTCAAGGCCCTGACCGACCAGGCCAATACCCTCTGGCACGTGTCCAACGTCTTCACCAACGAGCCGGCCCTGCGTTTGGCGCACAAGCTGGTCGACGCCACCTTTGCCGACCGTGCGTTCTTCTGCAACTCCGGCGCCGAGGCCAACGAGGCCGCTTTCAAGCTGGCCCGTCGCGTCGCCCATGACCGCTTCGGCCCCGAAAAGCATGAAATCATCGCCACCGTGAACAGCTTCCACGGTCGCACCCTGTTCACCGTCAGCGTCGGTGGCCAGCCGAAATACTCCGACGGTTTCGGCCCGAAGATCACCGGCATCAGCCATGTGCCCTACAACGACCTGGAAGCGTTGAAGGCGCAGATTTCCGACAAGACCTGCGCCGTGGTCATCGAGCCGATCCAGGGCGAGAGCGGTGTGGTGCCGGCCGACAAGGCGTACCTGGAAGGTGCGCGCAAGCTGTGTGACGAGCACAACGCCCTGCTGATCTTCGACGAAGTGCAGACCGGTGTCGGCCGTACCGGTTCGCTGTATGCCTATCAGCACTACGGCGTGACCCCGGACATCCTCACCAGCGCCAAGAGCCTGGGTGGTGGTTTCCCAATCGGCGCCATGCTCACCACGACAGACCTGGCCAAGCACTTGGCCGTAGGCACCCACGGCACCACCTATGGCGGCAACCCGCTGGGCTGCGCCGTCGCCTGTGCCGTGCTGGACGTGATCAATACCCCTGAGACCCTGGCTGGCATCAAAGCCAAGCACGAGCGCTTCAAAACCCGTCTGGAAAAGATCGGCCAACAGACCGGCCTGTTCTCCCAGGTGCGCGGCGTCGGCCTGCTGATCGGCTGCGTGCTGACCGAAGCCTGGCAGGGCAAGGCCAAGGACATCCTCAACGCCGCCGAGAAGGAAGGTGTGATGGTGCTGCAGGCTGGCCCGGATGTGGTGCGTTTCGCACCCAGCCTGGTGGTCGAGGATGCCGACATCGACGAAGGCCTGGCCCGCTTCGAGCGCGCCGTGGCCAAGCTGACCCAGGGCTGAACCGCCTGCGGTCCTTTCGCCGGCCCTGAGCGGGCTGGCGATACCTGAATTCCAGTGTGGGCGCGTGCTTGCAGATTCAATCACGCGCCTGCCGTTTTTCCGTGCCGTCCTGAGCGGCCCGTTTTTCCAAAGGAGTGACACCATGCTGGTGATGCGCCCCGCGCAAATGGCTGATCTGAACGAAGTGCAGCGCATGGCTGCAGACAGCCCCGTTGGTGTCACCTCGCTGCCGGACGATACTGCCCGTCTGGGCGACAAGATCGCCGCCTCGGAAACGTCGTTCGCCGCCGAAGTCAGCTTCAACGGTGAAGAGAGCTACTTCTTCGTGCTCGAAGACAGCAAGACCGGCAAGTTGGCCGGTTGCTCGGCCATCGTCGCTTCGGCCGGCTATTCCGAGCCGTTCTACAGTTTCCGTAACGAAACCTTCGTGCACGCTTCGCGCGAGCTGAAGATTCACAACAAGATCCATGTTCTGTCGCTGTGCCACGACCTGACCGGCAACAGCCTGCTGACCAGCTTTTATGTGCTGCCCGAACTGGTCGACAGTGGCTGGGCCGAGCTCAATTCGCGCGGTCGCCTGCTGTTCATGGCGGCGCACCCGGAGCGCTTCGCCGATTCGGTGGTCACCGAGATCGTCGGTTACAGCGACGAGCAGGGCGAATCGCCGTTCTGGGACGCCATCGGTCGCAACTTCTTCGACCTCAACTACGCCCATGCCGAGCGCCTGTGTGGACTCAAAAGCCGCACCTTCCTTGCCGAGCTGATGCCGCATTACCCGATCTACGTACCGCTGCTGCCGGATGCCGCCCAGGAAGCCATGGGCCAGGTGCATCCGCGGGCGCAGATCACCTTCGACATCCTCATGCGCGAAGGCTTCGAGACCGAGCACTACATCGACATCTTCGACGGCGGCCCAACCTTGCACGCGCGCGCCTCGGGCATTCGCTCGATCGCCCAGAGCCGCGTGGTGCCGGTCAGGCTGGATGAGGCGCCGGTCAAAGGTGGTCGGCCGTACCTGGTATGCAACGGCCAGCTGCAGGATTACCGGGCCGTGCTGGTGGAGCTGGACTGGGTGCCGGGCAAGCCGGTCAGCCTCAGTGCCGAGGCAGCCGAAGCATTGGGTGTGGGCGAGGGCGCCAGCGTGCGCCTGGTCGCGGTCTGACGCCTGGGAACAGAGAGTTTTGCGGTGGCCGCAGCTGCCGCACAAGGAGAAAGCATGATCGTTCGTCCTGTACGCAGCAGCGATTTACCCGCGCTGATCGAATTGGCACGCAGCACCGGCACCACTGGGCTGACTACCTTGCCAGCCAACGAGGAACGCCTCGGGCATCGAGTCGGCTGGGCCGAAAAGACCTTCCGTGGCGAAGCTGAGCGTGGCGACACCGACTACCTGTTCGTGCTGGAAAACGATGAAGGCCTGGTGGTCGGCATCAGTGCCATCGCCGGTGCCGTCGGCCTGCGCGAGCCCTGGTACAACTACCGGGTCGGCCTGACCGTCAGCGCCTCGCAGGAGCTGGGCATCTACCGCGAGATCCCCACCCTGTTCCTGGCCAACGACCTGACCGGCAACTCCGAGCTGTGCTCGTTGTTCCTGCGCAGCGACTATCGCTCCGGGCTCAATGGCCGCTTGCTGTCGCGCGCGCGCATGTTGTTCATCGCTGAGTTCCCTGAACTGTTCGGCAACAAGATCATCGCCGAAATGCGTGGCATGTCCGACGAACACGGCCGCTCGCCGTTCTGGGAAAGCCTGGGGCGGCATTTCTTCAAGATGGAGTTCAGCCAGGCCGACTACCTCACCGGCGTGGGCAACAAATCGTTCATCGCCGAGCTGATGCCCAAGTTCCCGCTGTACACCTGCTTCCTGTCGGAGGCGGCGCGCGAGGTCATCGGTCGGGTGCACACCGACACTGAACCTGCACTCGCGATGCTCAAGCAGGAGGGTTTCAACTACCAGGGCTATGTCGACATCTTCGATGCAGGCCCGGCCATCGAATGCGAAACCTCGAAGATTCGCGCCGTGCGCGAAAGCCAGACGCTGGTGCTGGCAGTGGGCACGCCGGGCGATGACGCCACCCCTTACATCATCCACAACCGCAAGCGCGATGACTGCCGCATTACCGCCGCCCCCGCGCGCCTGGCTGCCGGGACCCTGGTGGTCGACCCGCTGACGGCCAAGCGCCTGCGCATGGGCGCTGGCGACAACGTGCGCGCGGTGCCGCTGTCGGCAAGCCGGGAGGCAAGTAAATGACCACACATTACATCGCCGGTAACTGGCAGGCCGGGCAGGGTGAAGCCCTGCAATCGCTCAATCCGGTCAGCCAATCCATTGTCTGGAAGGGACGCGGTGCCGATGCTGGCCAGGTCGACGCGGCGGTCGCGGCTGCCCGTCAGGCGTTCCCGGCCTGGGCGCAGCTCAGCCTGGAGGCGCGCATCGACGTGCTGGAAAAGTTCGCCGATCAGCTCAAGCAGCACGCCGATGCGCTGGCGCACTGTATTGGTGAGGAAACCGGCAAGCCGCTGTGGGAATCGGCCACGGAAGTCACCAGCATGGTCAACAAGGTGGCGATCTCGGTGCAGAGCTACCGTGAACGCACCGGTGAGAAAAGCGGCCCGCTGGCCGATGCCACCGCCGTGCTGCGGCACAAGCCCCACGGCGTGGTCGCCGTGTTCGGCCCCTATAACTTCCCAGGCCACCTGCCAAACGGTCATATCGTCCCTGCGCTGCTGGCGGGCAACTGTGTGGTGTTCAAGCCCAGTGAGCTGACCCCGAAAGTCGCCGAGCTGACCGTCAACTGCTGGATTGCCGCAGGTCTGCCGGCCGGTGTGCTGAACCTGGTCCAGGGCGCGCGCGAGACGGGCGTGGCGCTGGCGGCCAATCCAGGTATCGACGGCCTGTTCTTCACCGGCTCCAGCCGCACCGGCAACCTGCTGCATCAGCAGTTCGCCGGGCGCCCGGACAAGATCCTTGCGCTGGAAATGGGTGGCAACAATCCGTTGCTGGTAGATGAGGTCAAGGACCTGGACGCTGCCGTGTACACCATCATCCAGTCGGCGTTCATCTCTGCCGGCCAGCGCTGCACCTGTGCCCGCCGTCTGCTGGTGCCGCAGGGCGCCTGGGGTGATGCGTTGCTCACGCGGTTGGTCGAGGTGTGCAAGTCCATCACGGTCGGCGCCTTCGATCAGCAGCCTGCGCCCTTCATGGGTGCGGTGATCTCGCTGCAGGCTGCCCGGGCGCTGGTGGCGGCGCAGGCCGAATTGCTCGGCAAGGGCGCCACCAGCTTGTTGCAGATGACCCAGCCTCAAGCCGATGCCGCTTTGCTGACCCCGGGCATCATCGATGTCACCGCGGTCGCTGATCGCCGTGACGAAGAGTTCTTCGGCCCCCTGCTGCAGGTGATCCGTTACGCCGACTTCGATGCCGCCATCGATGAAGCCAACGATACCCAGTACGGCCTGGCCGCCGGCCTGCTGTCCGATTCACGTGCCCGCTACCAGTACTTCTGGCTGCGCAGCCGCGCTGGCATCGTCAACTGGAACAAGCAGCTGACCGGCGCCGCCAGCAGCGCGCCGTTCGGGGGTGTGGGCGCCAGTGGCAACCACCGCGCCAGTGCCTATTACGCCGCCGACTACTGCGCATACCCCGTGGCTTCGCTGGAGACCGCCAGCCTTGCCCTGCCGGCGACCCTGACGCCGGGCGTCACCCTATAACAACAGGTCACGGAGCCTAGCCGATGAAATCCTATGAAGTGAATTTTGATGGCCTGGTGGGGCCTACCCACAACTACGGCGGCCTGTCCTACGGTAACGTGGCATCGCAGAGCAACAGCCAGCAGGCGTCCAACCCGCGCGAAGCGGCGCGTCAGGGCCTGGCGAAGATGAAAGCGTTGGCCGATCTCGGCTTCAAGCAAGGCGTGCTGGCACCACAGGAGCGCCCGGATGTCGCCGCGCTGCGTCGCCTGGGCTTCAGCGGCAGCGATGCCGAGGTGATCCAGCGTGCCGCCAAAGAGGCCATGCCGCTGCTGGTCGCCAGTTGCTCGGCGTCGAGCATGTGGGTGGCCAACGCCGCCACTGTCAGCCCCAGTGCCGATACCGCCGATGGCCGCGTGCATTTCACGGCCGCCAACCTCAACTGCAAGTACCACCGCAGCATCGAGCATCCGACCACCAGCCGCGTGCTGGCCGCCATGTTCAACAACGAGAAACACTTTGCCCATCACCCGGCGCTGCCTGCCGTGGCACAGTTCGGCGATGAGGGCGCTGCCAACCACACGCGCTTCTGCCGTCGCTATGGCGAGGCTGGCGTCGAGTTCTTCGTCTATGGCCGCAGTGCCTTCGACAGCCGCTACCCGGCGCCGCAGAAATACCCGGCGCGGCAAACCCTGGAGGCTTCACAGGCGGTGGCGCGGCTGCATGGACTGAGTGATGACGGAGTGGTCTACGCTCAACAGAACCCTGCGGTGATCGACCAGGGCGTGTTCCACAACGATGTGATTTCGGTGGGCAACGGCGAGGTGCTGTTCTACCACGAGGATGCCTTCCTCGAGACCGACGCGGTGCTTGGCCAGCTGCAAGCTAAACTGGCCAGCAAGGGCGGCAACTTCCAGCCCATCCGCGTGCCTCGGGCGGCGGTGGCGGTGGAGGATGCCGTGCGTTCCTACCTGTTCAACAGCCAGCTGCTTAGCCGCGACGATGGCTCGATGCTGTTGGTGGTGCCGGAAGAGTGCCGCAACAACGAACGCGTCTGGGCGTACTTGCAGCAGTTGACCAGCCAAGGCGGGGCAATCAAGGAGGTCAAGGTGTTCGACCTCAAGCAGAGCATGCAGAACGGCGGCGGCCCGGCGTGCCTGCGCTTGCGTGTGGCATTGCAGGAATCGGAACTGGCAGCGGTCAATCCAGGCGTTATCATGACCGCCCCGCTGTACGACACACTGCTGCAGTGGGTCGACAAGCACTACCGCGATCGCCTGGGCGAGGCGGACCTTGCCGACCCGCAGTTGCTGGTCGAATGCCGTACGGCACTGGATGAGTTGACCCAGATCCTGAAGTTGGGTTCGGTCTATCCGTTCCAACGCCAACCTTGAAGAGAGAGTTTGTAATGACCGACGCCCTGCGCCTGATCCTTGAAGATGAAGACGGCACCCAGCTGGAGACCTCCTGCACCCGTTTTGCCGTGGTCTGGCAAGGCAAGGAAGTGTGGATTCAGCAGGATGGCCGTGGCCAGCTGCTGATCGGTGTCGACGTCGACGAGAACGACACCGAGTACGCCAACCTGCTGCTGCGCCCCATGGCTACCAACCTGGTCAGCCTGCAGCTGGAGATGGAACCGGCAGAAGTCGGTGAAGACGACGATCACGTTCATGGCCCGGACTGCGGCCACCACCACTAAGGAAGCGCCTATGCTCGCCCTTGGCAAATTGCTTGAGCTGACCCTGACCGATCACGAGCCGGCCGAGAAAACCCAAGTGACACCCAAGGGCGCGCGTTTGCGCTGGCTGGGGGACGGCGCACTGGAAGTTCGTCCTCCGGACGCCGAGGATTGCGGTTTGGACCTGCTGCTGTCAGCGGGCATTCATGGCAACGAAACAGCACCGATCGAGTTGCTCGAGCGTTTGCTGCACGGCGTCGCCAACGGCAAGATCAAACCGCGTGCACGGGTGCTGTTCCTGTTCGGCAACCCGGCGGCCATCCGCAAGGGCGAGCGCTTCATCGAGCAGGACATCAACCGCCTGTTCAATGGCCGCCACGAGCTCTCCAGTGGTTTCGAGGCGTTGCGCGCCGCCGAGCTGGAACAATTTGCCCGGGTGTTCTTCAGCAAAGCAGAGCGCACCCGTCTGCATTACGACCTGCATACCGCCATTCGTGGTTCCAAGATCGAGCAGTTCGCCTTGTATCCCTATAAAGAGGGGCGTCAGCATTCCCGGCGTGAGCTGGCACGGCTGGCGGCGGCCGGGATGGAGGCGGTGTTGCTGCAGAGCAAGTCGTCGATCACTTTCAGCGCCTTCACCTATGAACAACTGGACGCAGAGGCCTTCACCCTGGAGCTTGGCAAGGCGCGGCCGTTCGGGCAAAACGAGCAGGTCAACCTCGACAAGCTCGAAGAGCGTCTGATCCAGATCATCGAAGGTACCGAGCCGGAAACCGAAAGCTCGCTGGATGGTCTGAAACTGTTCAGCGTATCCCGCGAGATCATCAAGCACAGCGAGGGTTTCCGCCTGCACCTGCCGGCGGATATCGAGAACTTCTCCGAATTGAGCAAGGGTTACCTGCTCGCCGAAGACCTGGCTGAGACGCGCTGGGTGGTCGAGGAGGAGGGCGCGCGTATCATTTTCCCAAACCCCAAGGTCAAGAATGGCCTGCGGGCAGGCATCCTCATCGTGCCTGACAACGGCGCCCGATTGGGCTGACGGGTCAGTACTTCAGGCGAAGTGGCAAGCCAAGTTCGCGGCGTAGGGCATTCTCGTTGAAGGGGTCTGGGTTGGTGCTGCTCGGTGGCGTCGAGGGGTCATCATCGAAATCGAAAGCTTCGCCGCTGTCGAGCCCTACGGCTTGCTGCTCTCTGTTGCCCAGCATGCTGCCGGTGGCCAGATTCCACGCGTGGCAGAGTTCATGGTACAGGGCCACCACCGCGGGCGACCTTCGGACGTTGATCAGCGGGTTGAATTCGATCACGCACTCTAGGACCGGGTGCCCCCGCTGTCCGTCATGGACGCGCGGGTCGCCGTGCGATCGATCGCTGCGGGTATAGGCATTGTAGAGGACGGGCGTATCGCGAATGGTGACCTTCGCATGCCTGGAGACCAGGTCGGCCAACAATGCCGATGCGGTCTGGCTGCTCTTGAGCATATTGAGCAGCACGAGGATCTTGTTGGTGTAATTCGCGTCGCCGTGAATGGCGAACGTCGCGGCGTAGCGTTCTGGAAGCGTCTGCTTCCCGGCTTCCAGCAACAGTGGGGCCGTATCTCCCCCCGCCGCGACGATGCTTTGCGCATGGCCATAGATCCGGTCGTCCAGTGGCCCGTTGTAAATCGTATTGGTCCCACTCATCGCCTCGATGATGGCGCGCCCGTCCTCGACGGTCAGCTTATCCTTGCCTGGCCCAGCGTAAAGCATGCCATAGGCGGCAGAACTGCTGATCTCGTCGTTGCCTGGCCCGCCGTCGAGCTCCGCTTCCTGAATGCCATGGGCTTCGATGCGGTCATCACCCGGGCCCGTGTCCACGACCACTCGTGTCCATAGGTCATCTTCAATCGAAGGCGTGCAGTTGACCTTTACATGGTCGTTGCCCTCTCGGGTTTCGACAACTACCCGGGTGCTGCCATCGGCGTCTACCTGTACCACATCGTTGCCGTGGCCGGTGCGGATGTACGCGATATCGTTGGATGAGAACAGGATGTCGTAATGCGCATCATCCAGTTGAATGCCAAGCGTTGGGGGCGAAGCTTGAACGAGTAGATTGGCACCTTCGGTCATTATTTCGATCATCACAGTGAAAGGTGCATCCTTGATCGATACCCGTTGATCGGTATAGGGCAGGGCGCTGGAGGTGGCGGGTGACTGGCCGTGGGAGACCGTGAGCGTGCGGTTGTTCATGTTGAAAGGTTCCTGACAGTGACGGGCCGCAAGACTGGCAGGAGCGCCTCATGGCATGCCGGTGCAGGTGTAGCACCTGGCCGGTCCGGTACGCTGACACGCATGCCCGCGTAGGCTGATTAACCGGTTGTTCCGTTTTCCGCTACGTTGGGCGGTAATTCGCTTGCCAGCTGCAAAAGGCTGCCTTTAGCATCACGGATATGCCTTCTGATCTGTTCAGGCTCGAAAAACCGCCAGATCGACGCTTTCTATCGCATAAACACACTGCACCGAGATTGCAGGACCGATATAATGCGGCCCTTTGCCGTCGTTTCGTCGACGTGTTTGCCCCCAAAGGGCCGCCGTTTCCGTGGAAGAACCTATGAAAAGCGCAGAAATCCGTGAAGCCTTCCTTCGCTTCTTCGAAGAGCAGGGCCATACCCGAGTCGCCTCCAGTTCGCTGATCCCGAACAACGACCCGACCCTGCTGTTCACCAACGCTGGGATGAACCAGTTCAAGGACTGCTTCCTCGGTGCCGAGAAGCGTGCCTACACGCGCGCGGTCAGCAGCCAGAAGTGCGTGCGTGCCGGTGGCAAGCACAACGACCTTGAAAACGTCGGCTACACCGCGCGTCACCATACGTTCTTCGAAATGCTGGGCAATTTCAGCTTCGGTGACTATTTCAAGCGCGACGCGATCACCTTCGCCTGGACCTTCCTGACCTCCGACAAGTGGCTGAACCTGCCCAAGGAAAAGCTCTGGGTCACCGTCTACGCCAGCGACGACGAAGCCTACGACATCTGGACCAAGGAAGTTGGCGTGCCGGCCGAGCGCATGGTGCGCATCGGTGACAACAAGGGCGCTCCATATGCCTCCGACAACTTCTGGACCATGGGCGACACCGGGCCGTGCGGCCCGTGCACCGAAATCTTCTACGACCACGGCGCCGATATCTGGGGTGGCCCACCCGGCTCGCCGGAAGAAGACGGCGACCGCTACATCGAGATCTGGAACAACGTCTTCATGCAGTTCAACCGCACCGCCGACGGCGTGCTGCACCCGCTGCCAGCGCCGTCGGTGGACACCGGCATGGGCCTGGAGCGCATCAGTGCGGTGATGCAGCATGTGCACTCGAACTATGAGATCGACCTGTTCCAGAACCTGCTGTGCGCCGCGGCCAAGGCCATCGGTTGCAGCAACGACGCCCAGGCTTCGCTGAAAGTAGTGGCCGACCATATCCGTTCCTGCGGCTTCCTGATCGCCGACGGCGTGCTGCCGTCCAACGAAGGCCGTGGCTACGTGCTGCGCCGCATCATTCGTCGCGCTTGCCGCCACGGTAACAAGTTGGGCGCGAAGGGCAGCTTCTTCTACCAGATCGTCGCTGCCCTTGCCGCTGAAATGGGTGAGGCCTTCCCTGAGCTGCGCAACCAGCAGGCGCACATCGAGCGCGTGCTCAAGGCTGAAGAAGAACAGTTCGCCAAGACCCTGGAGCAGGGCCTGCGCATCCTCGAACAGGACCTGGCCCAACTGCAGAGCAACGTGGTACCGGGCGACGTGGTGTTCAAGCTGTACGACACCTACGGCTTCCCGATGGACCTGACCGCCGACATCGCCCGTGAGCGCGAGCTGACCATCGACGAAGCCGGCTTCGAGCGCGAGATGGACGCCCAGCGTGAGCGTGCGCGATCCGCCAGCGCCTTCGGCATGGACTACAACAGCCTGGTCAAGGTCGACACTGCCACCGAATTTCTTGGTTATGACGCCACCGAAGGCCAGGGCAAGATCATCGCCCTGTACAAGGATGGCCAGTCCGTCGACCAGCTGGGTGAAGGCGAGCAGGGCGTCGTGGTACTTGATCGCACGCCGTTCTACGCCGAATCCGGCGGCCAGGTCGGTGACAGTGGCTTCCTGCAGGCCGGCGCTGCACGCTTCGACGTCCGCGACACCACCAAGACCGGCGGCGCTTTCCTGCACCACGGCGTGGTCGCCAGCGGTGCGCTGGTCATCGGCTCGCCGGTCGAGGCCAAGGTCGATGCCGAGGTGCAGCACGCCACCTCGCTGAACCACTCGGCCACCCACCTGCTGCACGAAGCCTTGCGCCAGGTATTGGGTGAGCACGTGCAGCAAAAGGGCTCGCTGGTCGACAGCCAGCGCCTGCGCTTCGACTTCAGCCACTTCGAAGCGGTGAAACCGGAGCAGATCAAGGCCCTGGAAGACATCGTCAACCGTGAAGTGCGCAAGAACACCCCGGTTGAAACCGAATTGACCGATATCGAAACCGCCAAGGCCAAGGGTGCCATGGCCCTGTTCGGCGAGAAGTACGGTGATACCGTGCGCGTGCTGAGCATGGGCGGCGATTTCTCCGTCGAGCTGTGCGGCGGTATCCACGCCAAGCGCACCGGCGATATCAGCCTGTTCAAGATCATCAGCGAAGGTGGCGTCGCCTCTGGCGTGCGCCGCATCGAAGCGGTGACCGGCGCTGCCGCGCTGGCCTACCTGAACGCTGCCGAAGAGCAGGTCAAGGAAGCCGCGCAGCTGGTGAAAGGTAACCGCGACAACCTGATCGACAAGCTGTCGGCTGTGCTCGAGCGCAACCGTCAGCTGGAGAAGCAGCTGGAACAGCTGCAGGCCAAGGCCGCCAGCGCCGCTGGGGATGATCTCTCCAACGCGGCCGTTGAGGTCAAGGGCGCCAAGGTCCTTGCTGCCCGCCTGGATGGGCAGGATGGCAAGGCATTGCTGGCCCTGGTCGATCAGCTGAAGAACAAGCTCGGCCACGCAGTGATCCTGCTGGGCAGTGAGCATGAGGGCAAGGTCGTGCTGGTGGCCGGCGTGACCAAGGACCTCTCCAGCCAACTCAAGGCTGGTGACCTGATGAAACAAGCTGCTGCTGCAGTCGGTGGCAAGGGCGGTGGCCGTCCGGACATGGCCCAAGGTGGCGGCGTCGACGTCGCTGCGCTGGACCAGGCCCTGGCGCTGGCCGTGCCATTCGCAGAGCAGGGACTTTGAGATGAAGGGGCGGGTGGTCTAGTCACCTGCCCCTTCATGTTGGATGGTTTTTTTGGGGCCCTGTATGGGCTGAGGCACCATTGAAATGGCGTTGATCGTACAGAAATTTGGCGGTACCTCTGTCGGTTCCATCGAGCGGATCGAGCAGGTTGCCGACAAGGTCAAGAAACACCGTGAAGCGGGCGACGACCTGGTGGTTGTGCTGTCGGCCATGAGCGGCGAAACCAATCGCCTGATCGACCTGGCCAAGCAGATCACCGATCAGCCGGTGCCGCGTGAGCTGGATGTGATCGTGTCTACCGGTGAGCAGGTCACCATTGCCCTGCTGACCATGGCCTTGATCAAGCGTGGCGTGCCAGCGGTGTCCTACACCGGCAACCAGGTGCGTATCCTCACCGACAGCTCGCACAACAAGGCGCGCATCCTGCAGATCGACGACCAGAAAATTCGCGCCGACCTCAAGGAAGGGCGCGTGGTGGTCGTGGCAGGCTTCCAGGGTGTCGACGAGCACGGCAGCATCACCACCCTCGGCCGTGGTGGCTCCGACACCACCGGCGTGGCCCTGGCGGCTGCGCTGAAGGCTGACGAATGCCAGATCTACACCGACGTCGATGGCGTTTACACCACCGACCCGCGCGTTGTGCCGCAGGCCCGCCGCCTGGAGAAGATCACCTTCGAAGAGATGCTGGAAATGGCCAGCCTCGGGTCCAAGGTGCTGCAGATCCGTTCGGTGGAGTTCGCCGGCAAGTACAACGTTCCGCTGCGCGTGCTGCACAGCTTCAAGGAGGGTCCAGGGACCCTCATTACCATTGATGAAGAGGAATCCATGGAACAGCCGATCATTTCCGGTATCGCCTTCAACCGTGATGAGGCCAAGCTGACCATTCGTGGCGTGCCAGACACTCCTGGCGTCGCCTTCAAGATCCTCGGCCCGATCAGCGCCTCGAACATCGAAGTGGACATGATCGTGCAGAACGTCTCGCACGATAACACCACCGACTTCACCTTCACCGTGCACCGCAACGAGTACGAGAAGGCCCACAGCGTGCTGGAAAACACTGCGCGTGAAATCGGTGCTCGCGAAGTGATCGGCGACACCAAGATCGCCAAGGTGTCGATCGTCGGTGTCGGCATGCGCTCCCACGCCGGTGTGGCCAGTCGCATGTTCGAAGCCCTCGCCAAGGAGAGCATCAACATCCAGATGATCTCGACGTCCGAGATCAAGGTCTCGGTGGTGATCGAAGAGAAGTACCTGGAATTGGCCGTACGCGCACTGCACACCGCGTTCGAGCTTGACGCTCCTGCCCGACAGGGTGAGTAAGACGTTGCCTTGAGGGGCGCGGCTTGCCGCGCCCTTCGCGTTTCTGTGGGTTGCGCAGGCCCTGTCCTGCCAGCGTGCCCAGCATCAAGGCCCTGCGTCGCTGTCCTCGACCCGGGCCGATTGTTCCCTGACTGTTATCCCAGAATGTTTTGCGTAAGGAGAAAGCTATGTTGATTCTGACTCGTCGGTGCGCCGAGAGCCTGATCATTGGAGACGGCGAGATCACCGTGACGGTACTTGGCGTGAAAGGAAACCAGGTGCGTATCGGCGTCAGCGCTCCGAAAGAAGTGGCCGTTCACCGCGAGGAAATCTACCTGCGCATCAAGAAAGAGAAGGATGAAGAGCCAAGCCTTTAATTCTTTTGAAGTTTTTTTCAAAAAAAGGGTTGCAAAGGTGAAAGAGGTTCTTTAATATTCGCCTCGTGTTGCGGTGAGGTGGCCGAGTGGCCGAAGGCGCTCCCCTGCTAAGGGAGTATACCTCATAAGGGTATCGGGGGTTCGAATCCCCCCTTCACCGCCATTATTCGCTTAGGGCGCTGTAAACGGTAAGAACGCTAAGTAGTTGATTTTAAACGAAAAAGTTCTTGCAAAAATGTTTCAGCGACCTATAATGCGCGGCAAGACACGGACTCATAGCTCAGCTGGATAGAGTACTCGGCTACGAACCGAGCGGTCGGAGGTTCGAATCCTCCTGAGTCCGCCACTTTTGAAGTGGCTTTGCTTACAAAGCTGTTTCGAATAACCAGTGGTAACCTGGTCTAAAACTACCATTGCGGACTCATAGCTCAGCTGGATAGAGTACTCGGCTACGAACCGAGCGGTCGCAGGTTCGAATCCTGCTGAGTCCGCCACTTTTTGAAGTGGCTCTGCTTGCAAGGCGGCTTCACTAAACCAGTGGTAACCTGGTCTAAAATTACCACCACGGACTCATAGCTCAGCTGGATAGAGTACTCGGCTACGAACCGAGCGGTCGCAGGTTCGAATCCTGCTGAGTCCGCCACATATCAAGAAGCCCGCTCATTTGAGCGGGCTTTTTGTTTTCTGCTGTATTCGTCGCCAGTCATTCTGCGCCTCCGAGACCGAGCGCCGCCCGCGCAGCGCATCGCGGATAAATCCGCTCCTACAATTAGTTGCAACGTGCCTAGCCTATTATTGAGACTTGGGGGCATGCATGATCGCACCTACGGTTTCAAGCGTTGTCCTAGCTTTATCGCGCAAACGATTGTTCTGGCCAAAAATTTAAGCGATCTGACAGCTTAGGCAGTGTATGATTGCGCCCGTCAGCCCCGCCGGGGCTTGTGGAACACCACCATGGACTTACCCAGTAGTTACTCCCTAACACGATTCATACCGCTTGATCTGACCGATTGATTCCCCCGGCGTGCTCCGCTGCTGGGAGTGGAGTTCGCCTATGACTGAAGTAGAAGTAAAAAAAGCGCAAGAGAGCCTGCAGGATCGCCTGGCCCAGGTGGTCGACCTTTTGCAGCGCCAGCGCGTAGTGGAAGACCTGACCCATCGTCAGGAAGGTCAGCATAACGACCTGGTGGAAAACCTCGTCCACCGTCAGAACCTGGTAGAGCTGCAGCGCAAGCTCGACGACCTGCACCCCGCCGACATCGCCTACATCCTCGAAGCATTGCCCCTGGACGACCGTCTGACAGTCTGGCAGCTGGTACGCTCGGACCGTGACGGCGATATCCTCCTTGAAGTTTCCGATTCGGTTCGCCAGTCGCTGATCGCCGACATGGATGATCACGAACTGCTTGCCGCAGCCAAGGAGATGGACGCCGACGAACTGGCCGACCTGGCGCCAGAGCTGCCGCGTGACGTCGTTCACGAGCTGATGGAAACCCTCGATGCTCAGCAGCGTGAACGTGTGCGCTCAGCGCTGAGCTACGACGAAGAGCAGGTCGGTGCGCTGATGGACTTCGAGATGGTCACCATCCGCGAGGACATCAGCCTGGAAGTGGTCCTGCGCTACTTGCGTCGCCTCAAAGAGCTGCCGAACCATACCGACAAGCTGTTCGTGGTCGATTACGACGGCATTCTCAAGGGTGTGCTGCCGATCAAGCGCCTGCTGGTCAACGACCCGGACAAGAAGGTGGCGGAGGTCATGGCGACCGACCCGGTGTCCTTCCACCCCGAGGAAGATGCCTATGCCGCTGCGCAGGCTTTCGAGCGTTATGACCTGGTTTCGGCGCCGGTGGTAGACAAGAGCGACCGGCTGATTGGTCGTCTTACTATTGACGAAATGGTCGACCTGATTCGTGAGGAGAGCGAAAGCGAAGTCCTCAACATGGCCGGTCTGCGCGAAGAAGAAGACATTTTCGCTTCAGTCTGGCGTTCGCTGCGCAACCGCTGGGCGTGGCTCGCAATTAACCTGATAACCGCATTTATCGCTTCTCGGGTCATTGGCCTGTTCGAGGGGTCGATCGAGAAGTTGGTGGCCCTGGCTGCGTTGATGCCGATAGTGGCGGGTATCGGCGGTAACTCAGGTAATCAGACCATTACCATGATCGTTCGCGCCATGGCGCTGGATCAGGTGTCGCCTGGTAACACCAGCCGTCTGATGCGCAAGGAGCTGGCGGTGTCGCTGCTCAATGGTCTGATCTGGGGTGGCGTTATCGGGGTGGTGGCGTTCTGGTTGTATGGCAGCTGGT
Source organism: Pseudomonas sp. NPDC089752 (assembly GCF_044748725.1). NCBI lineage: Bacteria > Pseudomonadati > Pseudomonadota > Gammaproteobacteria > Pseudomonadales > Pseudomonadaceae > Pseudomonas > Pseudomonas sp. NPDC089752. The sequence continues at coordinate 117,054 of NZ_JBIVGP010000002.1, read as the reverse complement.
CCCTGGGCTTGGTGATGACTGCGGCCATGACGTTGAATTTGCTGCTGGCGGCACTCTTGGGCGTATTGATCCCGATGACCCTGACACGCCTGGGTCGCGACCCGGCCATGGGGTCCAGTGTGATGATCACTGCGGTGACCGACAGTGGTGGTTTCTTTATCTTCCTGGGGCTGGCGACGCTGTTCCTGCTCTGATCCAACGCCAGTGCGACATTACGAAAAAAGCCAGCTTGCGCTGGCTTTTTTGTGCTCGCTACGCGCCTCAGGAAGCGTCTGCGGCCATTTCCACATCGTGAGCGATGAGGGCGACCAGCGCATTCTGCTGGCGATGGGACAGTTGGCGGAAGCGTTGCAGCAGCTCGCGCTCATGCAAGGACAGTTCAGGGCTGTCCAGGCGCATGCTCAGCTCGTCACCCAACGCACCTTCCTGGATAAGGCTCTGTTCCAGGCGTGCGATGATTTCGGAGTTCATGCTGCGGTGATGGTTGCGCGATACCTCGGCAATGCGCTCACGCATTCCGTCTGGCAGGCGGACGACGAACTTGTCAGCGGTGCGGCTCGAATAGATAGCCTGTTTCATTGGGCGCATATAAATTGACCGGTTTTTGGTTCAGGGGAAGCGGTTCTCAAATTGGCCGCACGGGATGGTGGTACGACCGTGGCGACGACAAAATGTTCAACCGACTGGAAAATTTGGTGCTCATCTTGCCTCAAGGTCGCCGTTTCCTTGGCGTCAATTCTGTGACAAATAGTGATCCCGATAAAGGCTTTTTGCCAGTACCAATTATCAGAAATGAGTACTGGTTTGAAAAGTTTTCCATTTTCAGGTTCACCGTACCGCCAGCCCTTTGCCGTCAAAAACCCGTAAAACGCAGCAAAGGTCACAGAAAACCCCTAAAATGCGCGGGTTTCCTTCCATAGAGCATAGTGGCTATGCAACATGACGCAAGCGCCCAGACCAAAGCCTCAGGTCGCCTGATATTTCTGATGGGACCGTCTGGTTCGGGAAAAGATTCACTGATCGATGCTGCCCGAGCGGATCTGGCTGCCGCTGGAGTGGAAATTGCCCGCAGGGTGATTACCCGCTCTGCCGAGGCCAAGGGGGAAGCGGCACAGGGTGTCACGCCGGAGCGCTTCGCGGCGATGCGTGCGGCTGGGGAATTTGCCATGAGTTGGCAAGCCAATGGCTTGGCGTACGGCATCCCCGCACAAGTGGATGAGTGGCTTGGGCATGGGCGGTCGGTTCTTGTGAATGGTTCGAGGGCGTACCTGCCCGAGGCGCGTCGGCGCTATCCGAACCTTCTGGCCGTGTGTCTGGAGGTCAAGCCCGAGGTATTGCGCGAACGCCTGCTCGCTCGAGGGCGTGAAACACCACAAGAAGTCGACCAACGCCTGGCGCGCAGCGCCAGGCTGCAGGCGGAGCCTGACGCGGCAGTGCATCGGCTGGACAACTCGGCAGCGCTGGCGACGGCGGTGAGTGCCTTGCTCGAGCTGCTGCGCAAGGAGGGGCTGCCGGTTTGAATGCGTCGGAAAGCCCCTACGTGCAAAAAGCCCGATAGATGCATGACAAACGGCAGCCCGCTGGTTAACATGCTCGCCGTCCACCTGTGCAGCGCTCGCTGCCGGTCGTTGTGTCTCAGTAGCTCAATTGGATAGAGCATCCCCCTCCTAAGGGGAAGGTTGGCAGTTCGAACCTGCCCTGGGACGCCATATACCTCTGCTACTTGCAGTTAGCCGCCTTACGATACCCGGCTGCCTGCGCTTCGGCCTCAGTGCCAAACTCCACTTGATTTTTCTGCGAGATCTGGCTGTAACTTGGGCAACCACTCGCCAGGTGATAGACATGACTGTTGCGGTTGCCCAAGATTGCAGCATCGATCGACGGGTTCACCAGGGGCGGAACAATCACCTCTTTCTCCACGCTCTTCGGGGCGACCGATGCGGTAACGTCGGTAGCGCCCTTAGGCTTGTAACCCAGTGTCCACGTCCGTTCGCCAGTGACGAAAGGGTTGGAGTGGCCCATGACCGCGGCAATGCGCTGTTCCCGCTGTTTTTCCCACGCCGATACCGGATGCTGCCTGTCCCAGGCCATGAGCAGTTGCTGCTGCTGGCGCGACATGTTTAGCCGGTAACGATCGAACATGTAGAAGGTCGTACGGGCAACCAGGCCCTTCACCTCATCCCGTGGCTCGGCAATTTTCTGCTGGAAGTCGACTTTGGTGGTGCACTGGCCATACTGCGGGGCCACGCCCGAAACCATGCCGTAGTTGAAATTGCTGCGGTCACCGTTCACTTCACCCACGGAGGGGTAAAGGTTGAACAGGTCGGCCTCCATGGCGCGGAAGGTAGGGTCTTTATCGACACACTGCTTGCGCCCGCCATTCTGCCAACACTGACGCTGATGACCAAAGGTCCAGGCCGGCACGATATGTTCCCACTCGGTGCGCTCGGCCCGGGTTTGCAGTTTGCGGGTCTCATAGCCGCAGGACTCAGCGTCGACTCGGCCGCCGGACTTGCCCACCCAGGTCCATTTGCAGCCACAGTACAACTCGCCCATCGAGCTGTTGGCCTGGTCCTGATAAATCTTCTGCTTGGCGATGACCTTGGCTTCGGTGAAGGTCGCGGGAGGGTTGGCGAAAGCACTGGGAATGGCAGCGAGGGCGAGGGTTACGACGTACAGCAGTTTCTTCATGAGAAAGCATCATCGGATTACAGGGGGCCGCGATTATACGGCCTACCCACGTCGATTAATGCCCTAACATTATGGCACCTGGCCTACAGGCCAAGATGCTTTAGCCCCCATAGCGCCGCCATGCCAACACCCAGGGTCAGCAGGGTGCTGCGCGTACGCCAGGCCACCAAACCGGCGACGACCGCGGCAGGAATCTGCGGATTGCTCCAGGCGAAACCGCTGTGCGCATCCTGAAACACCACCGCCGGCATTACCAGTGCGGCCAGCACGCTGGCCGGTACGTACACCAGTGCGCGTCTGAGCAGGGGCGGCAAGCGCAGGGCGCCGTAGAACTCGATGAAGGACAAGCGGATGGCGAAGGTGCCAGCGCCGATCAACAAGAAAGTGGTCCATTGTGCCAGTTCGCTCATGGTGCCTCCGCCTTGGCGTCATCGTTGTGCGTAACAGGCGCGCTTTTACGTATCTGTTCAAGGGTCAGGCCGGTCGCCACGCCGCCGATGGAGGCGACCAGCAACCCCAGGTTGTAGGGCAGGTCGTGTGCGAGTACCGCGAGTGCCCCACCGACTATCGCGGCGCCGAGGGTGGCCGGGTTGCGGATGCCGGGGATGAGCAGCGCCAGAAAAGACAAGGGAATGGCAAAGCCCAATGACCATGACTCAGGTATCCCGCTGCCCAGAAACACGCCTGCCAGCACCGCCAGGTTCCAGCCAAGCCACATCGGTACTGCGGTGCCCACGTAGTAGGGGAATGCGAAGTGGCCTAACCCACCCGCTGCGAACTTCAGGCTGCACAGGGCGAACGATTGATCTGAAAGCAGGTAGGCCAATGGCCACGTACGGCGCCGGGGCTGGGCGCTGAGGTGAGGGGCAAGCGCAGCGCTGTACATCAGAAAGCGCAGGTTGATCACCAGGGCCGTGACCACCATTGTCATGGGCAGCGCGCCGTTTTGCATCAGCTGGAGCACGACCATCTGCGCGGAGCCGGAGTAGAACAGCAAGGTCATGCCCAGAGTATCCAGCGGCGACATGCCCATGCCGACTGCGGTCACGCCGGTGATCAGGCCGAATGGCACCACGCCGGTGGTCAATGGGAGAACACCGCGGGCACCGTCCACGAACGCGTGCATCCCACATCGATAATGCATGAGAAGTCCTTGAGAATTGCTGCGAAAGCCTTTGTATGAGCGCTTCAAGGTAAAGCGCTTACATACTTGGTAACAACGCAGATTTCTGAAATATTAGGCCTAGAAAAACTCAGGCTCGGATCATGTCTCTAGACTCCCCCACACGGCACATCTTGCAGCTCAACGCCCTGCGGGCTTTCGAAGCATCCGCTCGGCTCGGCGGTTTCTCCCGTGCCGCCCAGGAATTGAAAGTCACCCCCGGTGCAATTGCGGCGCTGGTCAAGACGCTGGAAACCCAATACGGGGCCGCCCTGTTCGAGCGCCATGCGAAAGGTGTGCGGCTGACCCCGCTGGGCGAAAGCGTGAGTGCCCAGTTCACCGAGGCATTCGATGCCGTCGAAGCGGCTGCACGCACGCTGCGCCGGCTGGCGGCGCCGCAGCGGGTGCACATCGTCACATCGCCAGCCCTGGCGCAATTGTGGATAGGGCCACGGCTGCCGCGTCTGACTGAAATGCTCGCACCTATCGAAATATCGGTCACTGCGGTCGACGAGCCGCCCAACCTCAAGCGCAGCCCGTTCGACCTGTGCCTGTTCTATGTCGAGCGTCTCGAGCGCGGCCAGCGCAAGATCGCCGAGGAACAGGTGCTGCCGGTCTGCAGCCCTGCGCTGGCCGGGCGGATCAGCGGCGCGCGGGACCTGGCCAGCGCGCGATGCATCAAGGATGTCGGCTGGCGGGATTGGGATGTGTGGTCCAAGGCGGTCCTGCCCGAACAGCACTTCGTCGCCAGTGGACCAGGGTTTTCCCTGTACTCGATTGCCTTGCAGCAAGCGTTGCTTGGGGCTGGTGTGCTTATTGGCCGCAAAAGCCTGTGCAGCCGTACCTCGACAGCGGCGAACTGGTTGCGCCACTTGATCGACCGGTGCCGCTGGAATTGACCATTGCTGCTTGGCGGCTGCCCGGCGCGGCTGGCAACCAACGAGTGGCGGCGGTTGAAGAGGCCCTTTTGCAGTTGGCGTGAAAATAGGGCGCCTGGGCTATTTCGCTTGCCTTGTGCTCGGCATATGCTCAGCCGGCAGAGGAACGGTATTGCCGCCAGCGGCAATCTACGAGCACCGTCGGCAGCACCTTGACCGGGAGCGCAGTTGCTGGACACCAGGGAGAGCGTCCATGAGTAACGAATCCAGGCCGGTGCCCGCCGGCTTCAGTGAACAGCAGCTGCAGATGTTGTTCGAATTGATCAGCGATGGCATCTGGGACTGGAATGCCAACACCGGCTACGTCTATCGCAACCCTGGCTGGTACGCCATGCTGGGATACGCCAGCCATTCCATGGCCAACAGCGTACTGACCTGGGAGAGCGTGATCCACCCCGAGGACTACCCGCGGGTGATGGCGCATTTCGAGGCATACATCAATCAGCGCAACGAGCGCTATCGCATCGAGTACCGCTGCCGCTGCCAGGATGGCAGCTACCTGTGGATCGAGGACAGTGGCCACATCATCGCGCGCAACCAAGACGGCTCGGTGGCGCGCATGCTCGGCGCACACCGCAACATCGATGCCGGTAAGCGCCTGGTGGCCGAGCTCGAACAGAAGAATCAGTCGCTGGAGGCCCAAGTGGCGGAGCGCACCCGCGAGCTGTCCTGGGTCAACCAGCAGTTGCAGCGCCAGCTGGACGAAAATCGCGAGTTGGCCGAGCGTGATGCGCTGACCCGCATCGCCAATCGTTACCGCTTGGAAAAATCGCTGCAGCAGGAGTGCAGGCGCGCCCAGCGCTTCCGTGAGCCGTTGGCGGTGATTGCCATGGACGTGGACGACTTCAAGCCGATCAATGATAGGTATGGCCATGCCCAGGGTGATGCGGCTCTGGTCCAGGTCGTCGAGAACCTGCAGACCTGCCTGCGTGACCAGGATCTGCTGGCGCGTTGGGGCGGGGACGAGTTTGTCATGGTGTTGCCGCAGACCACGTTGGACGAGGCTTTGGAGGTGGCGGCGCAGTTACGTCGAGCAATGGTGCAGGTCGAGCCGATTGGCGAGTGCCGGCTGACCTTGAGTTATGGCGTGGTGCAGTGGCAGGAAGGGGAGGATCAGGATGATCTGCTCGGGCGGGCTGACAAGGCTTTGTATCGGGCCAAGGGTTTGGGGAAAAACGCCATTTCCGAGTGATCCTGTATCGGCCTCTTCGCGGGCAAGCCCGCTCCCACAGGTATCCCACTGACTTTGAAACCAGTGGTGTACCTGTGGGAGCGGGCTTGCCCGCGAAGAGGCCGGTACTGAATAAAAAAAGACCCGCGACACCTTGTGGGCGCCACGGGCCAAATCGGCCTAAGCCGCTTCAGTGTCAGATGTGCAGAGCGTGGCCCAGCGCGCGCAAGGCCGCTTCCTGCACCGCCTCGCCCAGGGTCGGGTGAGCGTGAATGGTACCGGCGATATCTTCCAGGCGAGCGCCCATCTCCAGCGACTGGGCAAAGGCCGTGGACAGCTCCGAAACCGCCACGCCCACCGCCTGCCACCCCACGATCAGGTGATTGTCACGGCGCGCCACCACCCGTACGAAACCGCTTTTCGACTCCAGGCTCATGGCCCTGCCGTTAGCCGCGAACGGGAACTGCGCGACGATGCAGTCCAGCCCTTGCTCGTCGGCCTGGTCCGGTGTCTTGCCAACCACCAACACTTCCGGGTCGGTGAAACACACCGCCGCAATCGCGCTGGGCTCGAAGCGTCGCGCCTTGCCGGCGATGATCTCGGCAACCATCTCGCCTTGCGCCATGGCCCGGTGCGCCAGCATCGGTTCACCGGCCACATCGCCAATGGCCCAGACATTGCGCATGCTGGTCTGGCAGCGTTCGTCGATGGCGATTGCGGCACCGTTCATCTTCAGCTCCAGGCTTTCCAGGTTGAAACCCTGGGTGCGCGGGCGACGGCCCACGGCCACCAGCACTCGGTCGGCTTCCAGGCGCAATTGCCCACCTTGGCCATCGCTGGCCAGCAGGCACCCGTCGCTATAGCCTTCGACGCTGTGCCCCAGGTGCAGGACAATGCCCAGTCTCTTCAATGACTCGGCCACCGGCGCGGTCAACTCGCTGTCGTAAGTCGGCAGGATGCGATCGCGTGCTTCCACCACACTGACCTGCGCCCCCAGTTTGCGGTAGGCGATGCCCAGCTCCAGGCCAATGTAGCCGCCACCCACCACCACCAGGTGTTTGGGTAGCGCCTGTGGGGCCAAGGCCTCGGTCGAAGAGATGACCGGCCCGCCGAGCGGCAGCATCGGCAGCTCGACGCTGTTCGAGCCGGTGGCCAGCAGCAGGTGTTCGCACTGGATGCGCTGGCCGTCGACGTCGACGTGCTTGCCGTCGAGGATTTTCGCCCAGCCGTGGATCACCTTGACGCCGTGCTTTTTCAGCAGTGCGGCGACGCCAGTGGTCAGCCGGTCGACGATGCCGTCCTTCCAGGCCACGCTGCGGCCAATGTCCAGCTGCGCTGAGGTAACGCTGATGCCCAGTTCGGACGGGGCGGTGTAACGGGAGGCCTGGTGGAACTGCTCGGCCACATGGATCAGTGCCTTGGACGGAATGCAGCCGATGTTCAGGCAGGTACCGCCCAGCGCCTGGCCCTCCACCAGCACGGTGGGGATGCCCAGCTGCCCGGCACGGATGGCGGCCACGTAGCCACCGGGGCCGCCGCCGATGATCAGCAGTGTGGTGTCGATAGTCTGGCTCATGCTCACTCCACGAACAGGCAGGCGGGTTGCTCAAGCAGGCCGCGCACGGCCTGGATGAACAGCGCAGCATCCATGCCATCGACCACCCGGTGGTCGAACGAGCTGGACAGGTTCATCATCTTGCGGATCACGATCTGGCCATCGATCACCATTGGCCGCTCGACCATGCGGTTGACGCCGACGATCGCCACTTCCGGGGTGTTGACCACCGGTGTGCTGACGATGCCACCCAGGGCGCCGAGGCTGGTCAGGGTGATGGTCGAGCCGGACAGTTCCTCGCGGCTGGCCTTGTTGTTGCGGGCGGCGTTCGCCAGGCGCGAAATCTCGCCGGCATTGCCCCACAGGCTGCCGGCCTCGGCGTGGCGCAGCACCGGCACCATCAGGCCATTGTCGCCTTGCGTGGCGATGCCCACATGCACCGCGCCGTGGCGGGTGATGACCTGGGCTTCGTCGTCGTAGGTGGCGTTGATCTGTGGGAAGTCGCGCAGGGCGACGACCAGGGCGCGGACCAGGAACGGCAGCAGGGTCAGCTTGCCGCGGCTGTCACCGTGCTTGCTGTTGAGTTGCTGGCGCAGGGCCTCCAGCGCCGTCACGTCGATTTCCTCGACGTAGCTGAAATGCGCGACGCGGCGTTTGGCGTCCTGCATGCGCTGGGCGATCTTGCGGCGCAGGCCGATCACTTGCACCTGCTCGCTGTCGGTGCGCTTGGCATAGCCGCCAGGCGCCTGGCCGGCAGCGCTCTGCGGTTTGCTGATGAAGGCGTCGAGGTCTTCATGCAGGATGCGCCCGGCCGGCCCGCTGCCGTGCACGTAACGCAGTTCGATACCGGCATCCAGGGCGCGCTTGCGCACGGCCGGGGAGGCCAGCGGTTTTTCGTCGGCCTGGCGCGGTACGATCGGCGCCGGCTCATGCCCTGCGGGCGCTTGGTACGCTGCTGGCTGTGCTTCGGCTTGCGGTGCAGGCCTGGCCGCGACCGGCGCTTCCACCGGTTTGGCGTGCGGCACATCCACATGGTTGCCGCTGCCTTCCACTTCGATGCGGATCAGCTCGCTGCCGACCGCCATCACTTCACCTGGCTGGCCGCCCAGGGCCAGCACCTTGCCGCTGACCGGCGAAGGGATTTCCACGGTGGCCTTGTCGGTCATGACATCGGCCACCACCTGATCTTCGGCGATCACATCGCCGACCTTGACGAACCACTCGACCAACTCGACCTGCGCGATGCCTTCGCCGATGTCCGGCATCTTGATGACGTGCGTGCCCATTCAGACCTCCATGACCCGTTTCAATGCCGCGCCTACCCGCGAAGGGCCTGGGAAGTACGCCCATTCCTGTGCGTGAGGGTAGGGGGTGTCCCAACCGGTGACGCGCTCGATCGGCGCTTCGAGGTGATGGAAGCAATGCTCCTGCACCAGAGACACCAGTTCGGCACCGAAGCCGCAGGTGCGGGTGGCTTCATGCACGACCACGCAGCGGCCGGTCTTCTTCACCGACGCGACGATGGTGTCCAGGTCCAGCGGCCAAAGGCTGCGCAGGTCGATGACTTCCGCGTCGACGCCCGTCTCTTCGGCGGCCACTTGGGCCACATACACCGTGGTGCCGTAGGTCAGCACGGTGACGTCATTGCCTGGCCGGGTGATGGCGGCCTTGTCCAGCGGTACCGTGTAGTAGCCGTCCGGTACGGCGCTGTGCGGGTGTTTCGACCACGGGGTTACCGGGCGGTCGTGGTGGCCGTCGAATGGGCCGTTGTACAGACGCTTGGGTTCGAGGAAGATCACCGGGTCGTCGGACTCGATCGAGGCGATCAGCAGGCCTTTGGCGTCGTACGGATTGGACGGCATCACCGTGCGCAGGCCGCACACCTGGGTGAACATCGCTTCTGGGCTCTGGCTGTGCGTCTGGCCGCCGTAGATACCGCCACCGCAGGGCATGCGCAGGGTCAGCGGGGCGATGAACTCGCCGGCCGAGCGATAGCGCAGGCGGGCCATCTCGGAGACGATCTGGTCGGAAGCTGGGTAGAAGTAGTCGGCGAACTGGATTTCCACCACCGGCCGCAGGCCATAGGCGCCCATGCCGACGGCGGTGCCGACGATGCCGCTCTCGGAAATCGGCGCATCGAATACCCGCGACTTGCCGTACTTGTTCTGCAGGCCTTCGGTGCAGCGGAACACGCCGCCGAAGTAACCGACGTCCTGGCCGTAGATCACCACGTTGTCGTCGCGCTCTAGCATGACGTCCATGGCCGAGCGCAGGGCCTGGATCATGGTCATGGTGGTGGTGGCCATGGCGGTTTCCGGGTTGATGCAGTTGTTGTGGTCGTTCATCTCAAACCCCCAGTTCCTGGCGCTGACGGCGCAGGTGGTCGGGCATTTCCTTGTACACGTCCTCGAACATCGAGGCGGCGCTCGGGATGTGGCCGTTGGCCAGGGTGCCGTACTGTTCGGCCTCCTTCTGCGCGGCGATGACCGCGGCCTCGAACTCGGCGGTGACCGCCTGGTGTTCGTCCTCGGACCAGTGGCCGATCTTGATCAGGTGCTGCTTCAGGCGGGCGATCGGGTCGCCCAGCGGGAAGTGGCTCCAGTCGTCGGCTGGGCGGTATTTGGACGGGTCGTCGGAGGTGGAGTGCGGGCCGGCGCGGTAGGTGACCCACTCGATCAGGCACGGGCCAAGGCCACGGCGGGCGCGCTCGGCGGCCCAGCGCGAGGCGGCGTACACGGCGACGAAGTCGTTGCCGTCTACGCGCAATGAGGCGATGCCGCAGCCTACGCCACGGCCGGCGAAGGTGGTCGATTCACCGCCGGCGATGGCCTGGAAGGTGGAGATCGCCCACTGGTTGTTGACCACGTTGAGGATCACCGGGGCGCGGTACACGTGAGCGAAGGTCAGCGCGGTGTGGAAGTCGGATTCTGCAGTAGCGCCGTCGCCAATCCAGGCCGAGGCGATCTTGGTATCGCCCTTGATCGCCGAGGCCATGGCCCAGCCGACGGCCTGCACGAACTGGGTCGCCAGGTTGCCGCTGATGGTGAAGAAGCCAGCCTCGCGCACCGAATACATGATGGGCAACTGGCGGCCCTTGAGCGGGTCGCGCTCGTTCGACAGCAACTGGCAGATCATCTCCACCAGCGACACGTCGCGGGCCATCAGGATGCTCTGCTGGCGGTAGGTGGGGAAGCACATGTCGGTGCGGTTGAGGGCCAGCGCCTGGGCGCTGCCGATGGCTTCCTCGCCCAGGCTCTGCATGTAGAAGGACATCTTCTTCTGGCGCTGGGCGACCACCATGCGGCTGTCGAATATGCGCGTCTTGAGCATGGCGCGCATGCCTTGGCGCAACACCTGCGGGTCGATGTCTTCGGCCCAGGGGCCCAGCGCATCGCCCTGCGCGTCGAGCACGCGGATCAGGCTGTTGGACAGGTCGGCGGTGTCGGCAGCTTCGACATCGATGGGGGGTTTACGGACTTGACCCGCGTCGTTCAGGCGCAGGTAGGAAAAATCGGTCTGGCAGCCTGGCCGGCCGGTAGGCTCGGGCACATGCAAACGCAGGGGGGCGTACTCGTTCATGCTTTTTACGCTCGCTCGGATGTTGTTTTTGTGAGCTCTGAAGCGGTCGCCGCTGACTGCCGGCTTGTGACTGGCAGGTCAGCGTCAATTACATAGTAGTGACAGCTGGGGAGAATTTTTCTCTCAAGTTTGTTGCCTTTGGCGCACGGCGCAGATAAACATTCCGCATAAACACAAAAAACCGGTGAATTTGTCTCATGCGCAAACTCGATCGTACCGACATCGGCATTCTCAACAGCCTGCAGGACAACGCCCGCATCACCAACGCGGAGCTTGCGCGTTCGGTGAACCTGTCGCCGACCCCCTGTTTCAACCGGGTCAAGGCCATGGAAGAGCTGGGGGTGATCCGCCAGCAGGTGACCCTGCTATCGCCAGAGGTGCTGGGGCTGGACGTCAATGTGTTCATCCACGTCAGCCTGGAGAAGCAGGTTGAAACGGCGCTGCACCGCTTCGAGGAAGAGATTGCGGAACGTCCGGAGGTGATGGAGTGCTACCTGATGACAGGTGACCCGGATTACCTCTTGCGGGTGCTGTTGCCGAGCATCCAGGCGCTGGAGCGGTTTCTCGATTACCTGACGCGTTTGCCGGGGGTGGCGAACATTCGCTCGAGCTTTGCCTTGAAGCAGGTGCGCTACAAGACGGCACTGCCGTTGCCTGCAAATGGCATGACCTTGCGCGAGTAGCGCATTTGCCAGCGCGGGGTGCTTGATATTTTAAACACCCCCAGCCTATGTTGTGGTCAGCCTAAAACAACAAGGACAAGCGTCATGACCACCGCAGCCCAGCGCTCACTTGCCGAGCACCTCCAGGGCATCGACCAGATCGAATGCGTCACCCCCGACCTCAATGGTGTACCCCGCGGCAAGGTGATGACCGCCGAAGGCTTCCTCGAAGGCCGCCGCCTGCAGATGGCGCGCGGCGTGCTGCTGCAATGCATCATGGGCGGCTACCCGCCTGCGCGGTTCTATGGCAGCGACGATGGCGACCTGGCGCTGGTGGCCGAGCCGGCGCAGATCCATCGGCTGCCCTGGAGCGATGAAGGCCTGGCCCTGGCGATCTGCGATGCCAACGAACTCGATGGCCGCCCCTCGGGCTTGTCCACGCGCGGGCTGTTGAAGGCGGTGATCGCCCGTTACGCAGCCCTCGGCCTGGCACCCGTGGTGGCGACCGAACTGGAGTTCTTCGTCTTCGCCCCCAACAGCGACCCGCAGCAGCCGTTCCTGCCGCCGTTGGGCAAGGATGGCCGCCGCGAACTCGGCCACTGCGCGTTCAGCGTCAGCTCCAACAACGGCCTGCGCCCGTTCTTTCAGGAGGTTTACCAGTGCATGGCTGCTTTGGGCCTGCCGCGCGACACCTTCATGCACGAAATGGGTGTCAGCCAATTCGAGATCAACCTGCTGCACGGCGACCCGCTGCAGCTGGCCGACCAGACCTTCCTGTTCAAGCACCTGCTCAAGGAAGTGGCGCTCAAGCACGGCCTGAGCGTGGTGTGCATGGCCAAGCCACTGGCGCATACCCCGGGCAGTTCGATGCACATCCACCAGAGCCTGGTGGAGATCGCCACCGGGCGTAATGTGTTCAGCGATGCCCAGGGCCAGCCGTCCGATGTCTTCTACCACTTCATTGGTGGCCTGCAAGCGTGCATGGCTGACTTTACCGCCCTGTTCGCGCCCAACGTCAACTCCTACCAGCGGCTTTGCCATCCCTACGCCTCGCCGAACAATGCCTGCTGGTCCGAGGACAACCGCGCCGCAGGCCTGCGCATCCCGGCCAGTGCCCCGGTGGCGCGGCGCGTCGAAAACCGCCTGCCTGGGGCCGATGCGAACCCCTACCTGGCCATCGCCGCCAGCCTGGCCGCCGGCCTGCATGGCATCGAACAGCGCCTGCAGCCAGCAGCGGCCATCCAGGGTGAGTTCGAGGTGCCCGAACACCTGAGCCTGCCGTGCACCATGCATGCGGCACTGGAACGTTTGAAGCGCAGCGCGCTGGCACGGGAACTGTTCGGCAGTGAGTTCATCGAAGGCTACGTCGCTACCAAGACCTTGGAGTTGACCGATTTCTTCGACGAGATCACGCCATGGGAGCGACGCGTGTTGGCCGCGCAAGCCTGATCGCGACACGACCGGCACTGGACGCGCCCCTGTTCGGCGATTTTGCCGGCGGGGGACTGCACGGCGACACAATTGCTTTTATGCTTGCCAGGCCAACGCCACCTGACCAGGGAGCCCGACGGGACGTATGCGAAACATCTGGAAGCCGTTTCAGTCGCTGTATTTCGCTGCCTTGATGATGCTGATCGGCTCGGGCCTGCTCAGTACCTACCTGGCCCTGCGCCTGGCGGCCGATCATGTCGACAGCCTGTGGGTCGGTGCGCTGATGGCGGCCAACTACTTCGGCCTGGCCGTTGGCGGCAAGGTCGGCCATCGGCTGATCGGCCGGGTTGGCCATATCCGCGCTTACACCACTTGTGCCGGTATCGTCTGCGCGGCGGTGCTCGGCCACGGCATGACCAACTGGCTGCCAGCCTGGGTCGGGCTGCGGATGATCGTCGGCCTCGGGATGATGTGCCAGTACATGGTCATCGAGAGCTGGCTCAATGAGCAGGCCGATGCCAAGCACCGCGGTGCGGTGTTCAGCGGGTACATGATCGCCTCCTACTTGGGGCTGGTGCTCGGCCAGCTGATCCTGGTGGTGCATCCCGAGCTGGGGCCTGAACTGTTGATGCTGGTCGCCATGTGCTTCGCCCTGTGCCTGGTGCCGGTGGCGATGACTCGGCGCATCCACCCGGCACCGTTGCGCCCGGCGCCGATGGAGCCGAAGTTCTTCATCAAGCGGGTGCCGCAGTCGTTGAGCACGGTGCTGGGGTCAGGGTTGATCGTTGGCTCGTTCTACGGCCTGGCGCCGCTGTATGCCACCAGCCAGGGATTGTCGACCGAACAGATCGGTCTGTTCATGGGTAGCTGCATCTTTGCCGGTCTGGTGGTGCAGTGGCCGCTGGGCTGGCTGTCCGATCGTTACGACCGTGCTGTGCTTATTCGCAGCGTGGCGGTGGGCTTGGCGCTGGCCGCGGCGCCGCTGGCCATTTTGCCGAGCGTGCCACTGGAATTGCTGTTTGGTATTGGTTTCTTGATTTCGCTGTTGCAGTTCGGCCTTTACCCGCTGGCGGTGGCCTTTTCCAATGACCATGTGGAAAGCGAGCGGCGTGTTTCGCTGACCGCCATGCTGTTGGTCACCTATGGCGTAGGGGCGTGTATCGGGCCGCTGGCTGCGGGGGTGCTGATGAAGGTGCTGGGGGCGCAGATGCTCTATGCCTTCTTCGTGTTCTTCGCCCTGGTGCTGGTGTGGCGGATTCGGCCGAAAGCCGTTACCGGGCTGCACCAGGTGCAAGATGCGCCGTTGGGGCACGTGGCGATGCCGGCGGCGGGTTCGCCGTTGTCGGCGGCACTGGACCCTAGGGTGGATGAGCAGACCGTGCAGGACGTGATGCAGGCGCCGGTGGCGGCTGAGGATACTGAGGTGGAGGAGAAGGCTGAGCCTGTGGCTGAGTCCTCGGTAGGGGATGAAGTGAGTAAGTCGGTTTGAGCCTTGTGCTGTGTGTGCCAGCCTCTTCGCGGGGCAAGCCCGCTCCCACAGAATTACCGGAGTCATGAAGTCTGCAGATAACCTGTGGGAGCGGGCTTGCCCCGCGAAGAGGCCAGCACAGGCACTTAGCAAACAAAAACGCCACCCAATAGGTGGCGTTCGCACATTCAGCCAACGATCAATAATCGTCTTTATCGAACCGCCGCGCCTCACGCTGCAGCTGGTACACGAAGCTTTCGATCTTGCGCTGCGCCTGCCCATTGAGGTTATGGAAGCGCACGCCGGCAAAGGTGGTGTTGATGCGTTCTTCATAATGCAAGTGGCGCAGTTCGACCATGATGTCGACCAAGCCCAGCGGGTTGCCGGCCTTGAAGCGTTCGTACACCTGGCCCAGTTGCAGGCGGTCTTCGACATTGCCGTCGAAACGCAGCTTGCAACCGGTGGCGGAGATATCCAGCAGCTTGCCGCGCAGGGCACCATTGCCCTTGAGGTGAGTGCCATCGAGGATCACATCGACCAGCTGCGACAGTTTCAGTGCGGCGCGGAAAGCATTGCGGCGCTGGTGGTAGGTCATCTCTTCGGGCATGGCGCCACGGTACGAACGGTGGCCGTCGACCTCGGTAACCCTCAGTTCGTGGTTGCATTCCCAGGCGATGCGCACGCCATCATGGAAACCTTCAACGCGGAACGGTTCGCCGTTCTCGATGTACTTTTCGCCATCGCGGGGGATCATTTCATCCAGCGCCAGGGTGTTGCTGTCACGGTCCACGTGCACCACGTAGCTCTGGAACCGCTGGCTGCGCTCATGGAAAGTGATGATCAGAGGGTCGTGGCTGTCCTGCAGCTGGCGCAGGTTGGCCGCGATCTCCAAAGGCGTGTTCAGCACCTTCGGCGGTTGCGGGGCATCGGTCTCATTGAACACGGGTTATCAATCTCCAGGCAAAAACGGCACACGCAAGTAACGGCATTTTGCCAGTATGTTCCGTGCCTTGATAGAACTAATCACACTTGGCTGAGCGCCCGGGGCTTGGCCAGTGGTGAAGTGGCGCCACGGCTGTCGTAGAGCGACGGCGAATCGCCACCCATGAGGATTCTGATCTGGTTGGCCGTGACATGTTGCTGAACCTGGATGATCCGGCCATTGGTCTCGTTGACCTTCTGGCAGGCGTCCATCAACTGGGTCAGCGCATTGAGCTGCTGCATGATCACTTCACCATTGGGCGACTGCGCGGCCACGGCCTGCACCCCGGCGCGGTCGGCGCTGAGGCCGAGGCTGGCGAGCAGGTTGTTGCGGCGTATGCCTTGCTGCTCGAGCAGGACGATCAGCGACTGCTTGCGGGCCAGGATGCCCTCCAGCGGTGCCATGTCGCGGCCGTGCAGGGCGACTGCTTCCTGCTGCAGCAGGTCGAGCAGTTCCTGAGTTGGGGCGATGTCGTCTTCGATCAGTTGCAGCAATGTGATGTCGTGCATGGCTAACTCTTGGCTTTTCTAGCGTCCGTGAAGTCAGCGCGCCGAACGGTCAGCGCTGGGCTTCGAAATCGAGCAGTTTGCTGGCGACCCGGCCGGCATCGACCTGGTAGCTGCCGTCTGCGATCGCCTGTTTCAACTGTGCCACGCGGGCATTGTCGACAACGGGCTGGTCGCGCAGCTTGTCGCTGATCTTCTGCAACTGCTGGGCCTCTTGGCTGAGGTGTACCGCTTCTCCGCTGGCGCTGGCGCTTTTCGGCGCTTCACCGGTTTCGCCGGGCTTGTCGGCGGTGCCGGGTGCGGCATTGCCGCGAACGCCGCCCGTGATGGACGGAGAGTTATTCAAACGACTGAAGTCGATGACCATGATCAGAAACCTCTGGGTATTTGGACGCTTACCTTGTTTTCGGCCAGCCCGAAAGAAACTTTAGGCACAAATGCTCACGCCTGTCGGCAAGCTCGCGAACCCGTGTTCTGACACAGTTTAGGAAATGCGGTTCCACACTGCCAGCTGAATCTACATGGCCACCTCGACCTGTCCAGGGCCGGTTACCCGGGCCTTCACCACCCGTTGCGAATTGAGGTTGCGCACGCGGATCTGTTCGTTCTGGCCGCCCTTGCTCAAAGCCTCGCCGGGCATGCGCACACTGAGGCTGCCGCTGCGGGCGATGATCACCACATGGTCGCCCTTGCGCACTACTTCAGCCTGTTCCAGGTGTTGCGGAGTCAGTACCTGGTCGATCACGGTCGGGCGCAGCATCTTCATGCCCACGGCCTGGTCGAGCTCGCTGAGAAAGCCCTGGGTGAGGGTGCCAACGTCGCGTTCGCGCAGGGCTACGTCATTTTCACCGACGATATCCTGGCGCCTGAGCGGGCGGGTCACCACCACCACGTCGCGGAACAGGCGCACGGTTGCCGGCACAAAAATGGTCCACGGTGCGCTGCCATCGCAACGTACCCGCACGGTTACTCGGCCCAGGGGCTGCGCCGGGCTTTCCAGCGAGGCGTCCAGCTGCTGGCTGCACAGCGGCATGCGCAGGCGCGGGTCCAGCGGGTTGACCTGAATTTCGTAGCGCCCAGGCGTCTGGGTGGTGGCCAGGTAATCCTCGACGGTGAATTCAAGAAACCCTTGGGTGACACCGATAAGCTGTTCAGGCAAGGTAACCGCGTCCGCCAGCGTACGCGCGCCGGGCGTCAGCAAGCAGAGCATGGCCAGTGAGCCGCTCAGCAGGCGCGTCAGTCGTCGGGAAATTGTCGTTTTCATGTGCATGGCGCTCAAAAAAGCAAAGCCCGTGCCGACTCGTTGTAGGAGTTGCTACGAAATGGCACAGAGAAGAAGGAGTCAGGCATGGCGGGGGTAATGGATTCAGTCAACCAGCGCACACAGCTGGTTGGGCAGAATCGCCTGGAATTGTTGCTGTTCCGCCTCAATGGCGCGCAGCTGTACGGCATAAACGTGTTCAAGGTCCGCGAAGTTTTGCAGTGCCCGGAGCTGACCGTGCTGCCCAAGTCCCACCCGGTGGTGCGCGGTGTGGCCAATATACGCGGGGCAACCATCCCGATCCTCGACCTGTCGATGGCCACCGGGCTGCCCGGGTTGAAGGAAGATACACGCAACAGCTTCGTGATCATCACCGAGTACAACACCAAGACCCAGGGTTTTCTGGTGCATTCGGTCGAGCGCATCGTCAACATGAACTGGGAAGCGATCCATCCGCCACCCAAGGGCACTGGGCGTGACCACTACCTGACCGCGGTCACCCGGGTGGACGACCGCATGGTCGAGATCATCGACGTGGAAAAGGTGCTGGCCGAGGTGGCACCGTCGTCCGAGCAGGTGTCGGTTGGCGTGGTCGATGCCGAGACCCAGGACAAAGCCGTGCTGCTGCGGGTCTTGACCGTTGACGACTCGTCGGTGGCGCGCAAGCAGGTCAGCCGCTGTCTGCAGACCGTTGGCGTCGAGGTGGTGGCGCTCAACGACGGCCGTCAGGCCCTGGACTACCTGCGCAAGCTGGTGGACGAGGGCAAGAAGCCGGAAGAAGAGTTCCTGATGATGATTTCCGACATTGAAATGCCGGAAATGGACGGCTACACCCTGACGGCGGAGATCCGCAGCGATCCACGCATGCAAAAATTGCACATCTGCCTGCATACTTCGCTGTCCGGGGTATTCAACCAGGCGATGGTGAAGAAAGTCGGCGCCGATGACTTCCTGGCCAAGTTCAAGCCGGACGACCTGGCCCAGCGCGTGGTCGACCGGATCAAGGCAACGCATTGAAGCCGCCGGGGGCTCGCTCCCGGCACCAGTGATTGAAAAGAGGCCGCAGTAGTGTCTACGGGTAATTTGGATTTCGAACAGTTCCGGGTCTTCCTGGAGAAAGCCTGTGGCATCCTGCTGGGCGAGAATAAGCAGTACCTGGTGGCCAGCCGCCTGAACAAGCTGATGGAGCAGCAGGGCATCAAGAGCCTGGGCGAACTGGTGCAACGCATCCAGGCCCAGCCGCGTGGCGGCCTGCGCGAGCAGGTGGTGGATGCGATGACCACCAACGAAACCCTGTGGTTTCGCGACACCTACCCGTTTGAAGTGCTGAAGAACAAGGTCATTCCCGAGTTCATCAAGAACAACCCCGGCCAGCGCCTGCGCATGTGGTCGGCGGCCTGCTCGTCGGGGCAGGAGCCTTACTCTATCTCGATGGCCATCGACGAGTTCGAGCGCGGCAATCTCGGCCAGTTGAAGATGGGGGCGCAGATCGTCGCCACCGACTTGTCCGGCTCGATGCTGAACAACTGCAAGACCGGGGAGTACGACAGCCTGGCGATTGCCCGCGGCCTGTCCCAGGAGCGTTTGCAGCGCTACTTCGACACCAAGGGGCCTGGGCGTTGGGCGGTCAAGCCGGCCATTCGCAGCCGGGTTGAATTCCGGTCGTTCAACCTGCTCGACAGTTATGCGGCGTTGGGCAAGTTCGACATCGTGTTCTGCCGCAATGTGCTGATCTACTTCTCGGCGCAGGTGAAGAAGGACATTCTGCTGCGGATTCACAGCACCCTGAAGCCGGGTGGGTATCTGTTCCTGGGGGCCTCCGAGGCGCTGAATGGGTTGCCGGATCATTATCAGATGGTCCAGTGCAGTCCGGGGATCATCTACCAGGCCAAGTAAATGTGTGGGCCGCTAGGTGTAAGTCGGTAGTTTTGCAGTGCCCATGCAATCGAGCGCCGCCCGCGCGGCGCATCGCGGATAAAATCCGCTCCTACGTTTGTTTCAGGCCAATTATGTCAGTGAGATTTGCGCGCGGCCGCCTTGGCGCCTGACGCGATACCGAGTCGCACGCACAAGGCGTTCGCGCGCGTCTGTCACTGACGTTACTGGCCCGAAACAAACGTAGGAGCGGATTTTATCCGCGATGCGCCGCGCGGGCGGCGCTCGATCTCAAGGGCGCCAACACCCTCCCGGCTAGCACGTCAATTTTTTGTTTTGCCGCTTTTGCCACCCGGCAATTGCCGCTTTCCCCTCATCAAGCGGAAGCACTTTGCCGCTTTTCTGGCAGCAGCCAGTCAGTGATGCGCGTCGCAGCCCCGTATTTTCGGGCTTTGAAGCTGTTGGCACAGCCCTTGCTATAGCTTGGCCAACGAGTTTCCGGTCAACCTTCGAAGGTTTCCCCGACATGAGCATCAGTTTCGACAAGGCGCTTGGCATCCATGAAAAGGCCCTGGGCTTCCGCGCCCAGCGCGCCGAAGTGCTGGCCAACAACATCGCCAACGCCGACACGCCCAACTACAAGGCGCGTGACATGGACTTCTCTTCGGTGCTCGCCGCCGAAAGCCAGAAGCAGCAAACCGGTGGCCGCTTCGCCATGGACCGCACCAACAGCCGACATATCGAGGCTGAAGGCCTGGCGATGGCCGACGACACGCTGCAGTACCGCACGCCGACCCAGCCGTCGATCGACCAGAACACCGTCGACGCCCAGGTCGAGCAAGCGAACTACACGGAAAACGCCATGGGCTTCCAGGCCAGCTTCACCCTGCTCAACAGCAAATTCAAAGGGCTGGTATCGGCCCTGCGCGGAGAATAACCATGTCCCTGTCCAGCGTTTTCAACATTGCCGGTAGCGGCATGAGTGCGCAGAACACCCGCCTCAACACCGTCGCCTCGAACATCGCCAACGCCGAGACCGTCTCGTCGAGCATCGACCAGACCTACCGCGCGCGCCATCCGGTGTTCGCCACCACCTTCCAGAACGCCCAGGCCGGCGGCAGCCAGTCGCTGTTCGAAGACCAGGGCGAGGCAGGGCAGGGCGTGCAGGTCAAGGGCATCATCGAAGACCAGAGCAATCTGGAGGCGCGCTACGAGCCCAATCATCCGGCGGCGAACAAGGACGGCTACGTCTATTACCCGAACGTCAACGTGGTCGAGGAGATGGCTGACATGATCTCCGCCAGTCGGGCGTTCCAGACCAATGCCGAGCTGATGAACACCGCCAAGAACATGATGCAGAAAGTCCTGACCCTGGGTCAGTGATAAGGAATCCAGACCATGGCAGTCGATAGCACCAGCGGTGTGAACCTCAACGATGTCCTGACGGCATCGGGTGTAGGCGGGACCACCAAGAAAACCGCCGATACCGCTTCCAAGACCGGTACCGACACGCTCGGCAAGGACGCGTTCCTGCAGCTGCTGGTTACCCAGATGCAGCACCAGAACCCGCTGGACCCGCAGGACAACGGCGAGTTCGTGGCGCAGTTGGCGCAGTTCAGCAGCCTTGAAGGCATCACCTCGCTGAACGATTCGGTCACCAGCATCACCAACGCCATGGCCTCGTCCCAGGCGCTGCAGGCTTCGTCGCTGGTCGGCCGTTCGGTGGTCGTGCAGAACGACAAGGCCGTGGTCGATACCGCCGAGAGCTTCAATGCGCAGTTCGTGGTGCCGCAGGCGATCAGCGAAGCGAAGATCACCATCAAGGACAAGGACGGCAACACCGTCAAGACCATCGAGCTGGGCGAGCAGAAGGCGGGTTATGCCGACTTCATCTGGGACGGCACCAACAACAGTGGCACCAAGGTCGACCCAGGTACCTATACCTTCACCGCCAGCACCACCGTGGATGGCCAGTCGGTGCAGATGAATACCCTGCTGCCGGCCAAGGTGACCAGTGTCAGCTTCAACGCCACCGGCGAAATGGTGCTCAACCTCGCGGGTGTCGGCAAAGTTTCCCTCTCCGACGTACAAACCATCGGTATCTAAGGCCCGCTAGCGCGGCACAGGAGCGAATTCATGTCTTTCAATATCGGCCTTAGCGGTCTGTACGCAGCCAACAAGCAGCTGGACGTTACCGGCAACAACATCGCCAACGTCAACACCACCGGTTTCAAATCGTCGCGCGCCGAGTTCGCCGACGTCTACGCCGGCGCCAACCGCCTGGGCGTGGGCAAGAACCAGGTCGGCAACGGCGTGCGCCTGGCGGCGGTGTCGCAGCAGTTCACCCAGGGTGACGTCAACACCACCGGCAACGTGCTGGACATGGGCATCCAGGGCCAGGGCTTCTTCGTGCTGTCCGACAACGGCTCGCGCGTCTATACCCGTGCCGGTGCCTTCCAGGCTGACAAGGACAACTTCGTGGTCACCTCGGACGGCCTGCGCCTGCAAGGCTACGCCGCCGATTCCACCGGCAAGATCGCCAAGGGCGTGCTGACCGACCTGCAGATCGACACCTCGGCACTGCAGCCCAAGTCCACGTCGCTGATCGACCAGGGCATCAACCTGAATTCCTCGGCCACCGATATCCCGCTGCAGGTTTATGACGACAGCACCCCGCCGGTGCTGGTGCCTAACAAAGTGTTCGACCCGTCTGACGAAACCACTTACACCAAGTCGTTCCCGACCAAGGTGTACGACAGCCAGGGTAACGAGCACACCATGGAGCAGTACTACCGCAAGACCGGCACCAACGAGTGGACCATGTACACCCTGGTCGACGGCCGCAACCCGTTCGACCCGTCCTCCACCGCGCCGCTGACCGGCACCATCAGCTTCAACAGCGATGGCTCGGTGAAAAGCATGTCGGCTGACAACACCGGCCACCCGACCGGTTCGTCGTTCACCGTGACCAACAACATCTTCACCATGACCGGTTGGGTGCCCGCGGTCGAAGACGCGTCGGGCAACTGGGCGTCCAACGGTGCCACCGGCAATGCCGACGGCATGAAGCTGTCGATGAACAGCACAACCTCCTACAACACCGAGACCGCGCGCATGTCGCAGTCCCAGGACGGTTACGCCACCGGCATCCTGTCGAGCCTGAGCATCGACAGCACCGGCGTGCTGTTCGCCAGCTTCAGCAACCAGCAGTCGCGCGCCATCGGCCAGGTGGCCCTGGCCAGCTTCGCCAATGAGCAGGGCTTGCAGCAGATCGGCGGTACCCGCTGGACCGAAACCTACTCGTCCGGCATCCCCGGCATCGATGCGCCGAAGACCGGTACATTGGGCAGCGTGGAGTCCAACGCGCTGGAAGGCTCCAACGTCAACCTGACCCAGGAGCTGGTCGAGCTGATCAAGGCGCAGAGCAACTACCAGGCGAACGCCAAGACCATCTCCACCGAAAGCACCATCATGCAGACCATCATCCAGATGACCTGATGGTCGCGGGTTGATGGCGTGAAGGCGAACCCCTTTGTCGTGAAGGGGTTCGTCGTTTTTGCCGGAGGCAGCATGAAGAAGTGGTTTGTGGCATTGCTGGCGATGTTCTGTCTGTATCAGGTGCAGGCAGGTCCAGCGCCCTGGTGGCGTTGGGAGAGTCAGGTGGATGGGCGCCTGGTGTGCTCGCAGTGGCCGCCGGGGGAGGGCTGGAAGCGGTTTGCCGGGCCCTACAACAATGGTGGGTGCCGGGATCGGTGAACCCAGTGCCGGCCTCTTCGCGGGGCAAGCCCGCTCCCACAGGTTGGAGTGGGCAACGCAATACCTGTGGGAGCGGGCTTGCCCCGCGAAGAGGCCGGTACAGGTTTGCCGCAATCGGCAACCTGGCGCCGGATAACCGGCGTTCCTCTCATCACCGTATCCCGCATAAGCCCGTAATCACGGGCTTTTTCTCAATTTCAGAAAGTTGGTTCGGAACTTGCTTTAGTGCCTGCACAGCAACGGCGAGCGGCAAGCGATCGCCAGTGCAGCGGAGGATGACTGTGGACAAGATGCTTTACGTGGCCATGACCGGCGCCAGCCAGAACGCGCTGGCGCAGAAGGCCCATGCCAACAACCTGGCGAACATTTCCACCAATGGTTTCCAGCGTGACCTGGAGCAGGCGCGCTCGATGCCGGTGTTCGGCGACAGCTTTCCGTCGCGAGCGTTCGCCATGACCGAACGCCCCGCCACCGACTTCAGCGAAGGGCCGATGATCGAGACCGGGCGCGACCTGGACGTGGCCGTGAGTGGCCAGGGCTTCATCGCCGTGCAGGCCCCGGACGGCAGCGAAGCCTACGTGCGCACCGGCAGCCTGAACATCGATGCCCTCGGCGTATTGCGCGCCGGCAATGGCATGCCGGTGATCGGCAACGGCGGCCCGATCGCCATTCCGCCAGAGCAGAAAGTCGAAGTCGGCTCCGATGGCACCATCAGCATCCGCTCCATGGGTGAAGACCCGCGGGTGATGGCCGAGGTCGACCGCATCAAGCTGGTCAACCCGGATACCAAGGGCATGACCAAGGGCCTCGACGGCTTGATCCACACCACCAATGGCCAGCCAGCGGCAGCCGACGTCAACGTCAAGGTGGTGTCGGGCTTCCTCGAAGGCAGCAACGTCAACGCCGTCGAGGAAATGACCTCGGTGCTGGCGCTGTCCCGCCAATTCGAACTGCACGTGAAGATGATGAACGCGGCCAAGGAAGGCGATGAAGCCATGGCGCGTGTTTTGCAAATCGGCTAACCACACTTGAACGGGTGCCGTAAAACAGGCGCACGAGGAGAATACTGATGCTTCCGGCTCTTTGGGTCGCTAAAACCGGCCTGTCCGCCCAGGACACCAACCTCACGGTCATTTCCAACAACCTGGCCAACGTTTCGACCACCGGTTTCAAGCGCGACCGCGCTGAATTCCAGGACCTGCTGTACCAGATCAAACGCCAGCCAGGCGCGCAGTCCACCCAGGACAGCGAACTGCCGTCGGGCCTGCAGGTCGGTACCGGTGTGCGCATCGTCGGCACCCAGAAAAACTTCCAGACCGGCAGCCTGCAGACCACCGAAAACCCGCTGGACATGGCGGTCAATGGCCGTGGCTTCTTCCAGGTTCTGCAGCCGGACGGCACCGTTTCGTACACCCGTGACGGTACCTTCCATCTGAACTCCGATGGCCAGATCGTCACCGCCAACGGCTTTGCCCTGGAGCCTGCGATCGTCGTGCCGAACGACGCCCAGACCTTCACCGTCGGCCAGGACGGCACCGTGTCGATCACCACCGCCGGCAACCCGGCCGCGCAGGTCATCGGCAACATCCAGACCGCCGACTTCATCAACCCGGCCGGCCTGCAGGCGATCGGCGAAAACCTGTTCCTGGAAACCGCCGCCAGCGGCGCGCCACAGGTCGGTACTCCAGGCCTGAACGGCTTCGGCACCACCCTGCAGCAGACCCTGGAAAACTCCAACGTCAGCACCGTGGAAGAGCTGGTGAACATGATCACCACCCAGCGCGCCTACGAAATGAACTCCAAGGTCATTTCCACCGCCGACCAGATGCTGTCGTTCGTCACCCAGCAGCTGTAAGCCCACCAGGTTCCGTTACACCGTGAGGTATGCGTCATGAAGCGTTTGTTGTCCGTATTCGCCCTGGGGGGGGTGGTGGTTCTGGCTGGTTGCGTCGCGCCGACGCCCAAGCCCAACGACCCGTACTATGCGCCGGTCCTGCCGCGCACCCCATTGCCGGCCGCGGCCAACAACGGTTCGATCTACCAGGCCGGCTTCGACCAGAACCTGTACACCGACCGCAAGGCGTTCCGGGTGGGTGACATCATCACTATCACCCTCAACGAGCGAACTTCGGCGAGCAAGAATGCCGGTTCGCAGATCCAGAAGAACAGCAAGGCAGACATCGGCCTGACCTCGCTGTTCGGCGCCACGCCGAACACCAACAACCCGTTCGGCGGTGGCGACCTGTCGCTCGAAGCGGGCTACAGCGGTGACCGCACCACCAAGGGCGACAGCAAGGCCACCCAGGGCAACACCCTGACCGGCTCGGTCACCGTGACCGTCGCCGAAGTGCTGCCCAACGGCATCATCGCCGTGCGCGGTGAGAAATGGCTGACCCTCAACACCGGCGAGGAGCTGGTGCGCATCGCCGGCCTGATCCGCGCCGACGACATCGCCACCGACAACACCGTGCCGTCCACCCGCGTGGCCGATGCGCGCATCACCTATTCGGGCACCGGCTCGTTCGCTGATGCCAGCCAGCCCGGTTGGCTCGACCGCTTCTTCATCAGCCCGCTTTGGCCTTTCTGAGTACGGATGAACATGTTCAACGTCAGGCAGCTGATTGCCGCAACCTTGCTTCTGTCCTGTGCGTTCGGCGCCCATGCCGAGCGCCTTAAAGACATCGCCAGCATTTCTGGCGTGCGCTCCAACCAGTTGATCGGCTACGGCCTGGTGGTCGGGCTCAACGGCACGGGTGACCAGACCACCCAGACGCCGTTCACCCTGCAGACCTTCAACAACATGCTGTCGCAGTTCGGCATCAAGGTGCCGGCCGGCTCCGGTAACGTGCAGCTGAAAAACGTCGCCGCAGTGTCGGTGCATGCCGACCTGCCGGCGTTCGCCAAACCCGGCCAGGTCGTCGACATCACCGTGTCGTCGATCGGTAACTCCAAGAGCCTGCGCGGCGGCAGCCTGCTGATGACCCCGCTCAAGGGTATCGACGGCAACGTCTATGCGATCGCCCAGGGCAACCTGGTGGTCGGCGGCTTCGACGCCGAAGGCCGCGACGGCTCGAAGATCACCGTCAACGTTCCGTCGGCGGGCCGCATCCCTGGCGGCGCCTCGGTCGAGCGTGCCGTGCCGAGCGGCTTCAACCAGGGCAACACCCTGACCTTGAACCTCAACCGCCCCGACTTCACCACCGCCAAGCGCATCGTCGACAAGGTCAACGAACTGCTCGGCCCTGGTGTGGCCCAGGCCGTGGATGGCGGTTCGGTGCGTGTCAGCGCGCCAATGGACCCGACCCAGCGCGTCGATTACCTGTCGATCCTCGAAAACCTGGAGATCGACCCAGGCCAGGCCGTGGCCAAGGTCATCATCAACTCGCGGACCGGCACCATCGTCATCGGCCAGAACGTCAAGGTCTCGCCGGCAGCGGTGACCCACGGCAGCCTGACCGTGACCATTACCGAAGACCCGATCGTCAGCCAGCCGGGGCCGTTCTCCAACGGTGAGACCGCCGTGGTGCCGCGCTCGCGGGTCAACGCGCAACAGGAAGCCAAGCCGATGTTCAAGTTCGGCCCGGGCACCACGCTGGATGAAATCGTCCGCGCGGTGAACCAGGTCGGCGCGGCGCCCAGCGACCTGATGGCGATCCTCGAAGCCCTGAAACAGGCCGGCGCCTTGCAGGCCGACCTGATCGTGATCTGAGGACGCCACGGATGAATTCGAAAAGCCTGGTTTCCAGCACCGCCGACAGCGGCGCCTACACCGACCTCAATCGCCTGAGCTCGCTCAAGCACGGCGACCGCGACAGCGACGCCAACGTGCGCAAGGTGGCTCAGGAATTCGAGTCGCTGTTCATCAGCGAGATGCTCAAGGCCTCGCGCAAGGCCAGCGATGTGCTGGCCGACGACAACCCGATGAACAGCGAGACGGTCAAGCAGTACCGCGACATGTACGACCAGCAGCTGGCCGTGAGCATGTCCCGCGAGGGCGGTGGTATCGGCCTGCAGGACGTGCTGGTGCGCCAGCTGTCGAAGAACAAGAGCACCCCGGCCAACACCAGCCCGTTCCCACGCATCGAGGGCAATGCCCCGACGCTGTGGGGCAACAAGGTGGCCGAGCCGGTGCACGCCGCTCAGTCGGCTACGCGCAACGACGTCGCCGCACTCAATTCGCGGCGCCTGGCGTTGCCAGGCAAGCTCACCGACCGCCTGCTCGCGGGTATCGTGCCTTCGGCTACCAACCCGGCTGCCAGCACCAATACCGCCGCCGTGCCGGCACGGGATGGGCAGCAAGTGGCCAGGGCCATCGCCGTCCCGGACAATGGTCTGCGCATCACCGGCCGCGCCGTGGCGCAGCCACCGCTGGCGCCGAAGAAGGCCTTTGCCGACAGCGACGAATTCGTCGCCACCATGCTGCCGATGGCCGAGCAGGCCGCCAAGCGCATCGGTATCGACCCCCGCTACCTGGTGGCCCAGGCGGCGCTGGAAACCGGCTGGGGCAAGTCGGTGATGCGCAACAGCGATGGCAGCAGCAGCCACAACCTGTTCGGCATCAAGGCCAGCGGCAACTGGCAAGGCGATTCGGCGCGGGCGATTACCAGCGAGTTCCGCGACGGCCAGTTCGTCAAGGAGACCGCGGCGTTCCGTTCCTACGATTCCTACCAGGACAGCTTCCACGACCTGGTCAGCCTGCTGCAGAACAACTCCCGCTATCAAGATGCGGTGAAGGCAGCCGATAAACCAGAACAGTTCGTGCAAGAGTTGCAAAAGGCCGGGTACGCCACCGACCCGAATTACGCCAGCAAGATCTCGCAGATAGCAAAGCAGATGCAGTCGTACGAGCAATACGCAACGCTCGGTACCACAACGAAACTTTAAGGGCATGGAACCATGGCGAGTCTGATCAATATTGGTATGTCGGGGCTTGGCGCCGCGCAATCGGGGATGTACACCCTCGGTAACAACATCGCCAACGCCGACGTCGAGAGCTATTCGCGCCAGCAGAACGTGCAGAAGACCAAGGGCGGCCAGCAGGTCGGCCAGGTCTTCATCGGCAGCGGTACCACGCTGGCCGATGTGCGCCGGGTGTACAACGCGTTCCTCGAGAACCAGCTGCGCACCACCACGTCGCTGAGCAGCGAGGCCTCCTCGTACCTGGACCAGATCACGCCGCTGGACACCGCCCTGTCCAGCAGTGACACGGGCATCACCGCCGCGCTGCAGAGCTTCTTCACGGCCATGCAGGATGCCGCTGCCAAGCCGACCGAAGACGCCTCGCGCCAGCTGCTGCTGACCAGCGCCCAGTCCCTGGCCAAGCGCTTCAACACCCTGTCGTCGCAGCTCAACCAGCAGAACAGCAACATCAACGCCAACCTGGGGTCGATGGCCACTCAGGTCAACAACCTGACCAAGACCATCGCCGACCTCAACGGCCAGATCTCCAAGCTGACCGCCGTCAACGGCCAGCCCAATGACCTGCTCGACCAGCGCGATGGCGCGGTGCGCGAATTGACGGCGCTGATCGGCGCCGATGTGGTGGAGCAGAAGAACGGCAACTACGACATCTACCTGAAGAACGGCCAGGCGCTGGTGCTGGGCAACACCACCCAGACCATCGGCGTCGAAGCGAGTGCCACCGACCCGACCCGCATGAGCCTGATCCTCAACCGCGGCTCGACCAAGATGGACATCACCAGCAGCACCAGCGGTGGTGAAATCGGCGGCCTGCTGCGCTACCGCAAGGAAACCCTCGACCCTGCGCTCAACGAGCTGGGCCGCGTGGCGCTGGTGGTGGCCGACGCGATCAACAGCCAGCTGGCCCAGGGCATCGACAAGAATGGCGACTTCGGCGCCACCTTGTTCGGCGACATCAACAGCGCCGCCGCCATCGCCCAGCGCAGCATCGCCAAGACCGGCAACAGCGCCGGCTCCGGCAACCTCGATGTGACCATCAAGGACACCGGCAAGCTGTCCACCAGCGACTACCAGGTGACCTTCACCAGCGCCACCGGCTACAACGTGCGCAAGCTGCCAGACGGCACCGACATGGGCAGCTTCGACCTGACCGACAACCCGCCGCCGGTGATCGACGGCTTCACCCTGTCGCTCAATGGTGGTGGCCTCAGCGCCGGTGACAGCTTCAAGATCACCCCGACCCGTAACGCCGCGGCCAACATCGACACCGTGCTCACCGACCCCAAGCGCCTGGCGCTGGCGTCGCCGCTGACCGCCACCAGCGGCTCCGGCAACAAGGGCACGGGCGTGATCACCCAGCCGACGCTGACCTCCGAGCTGGATATCTACGACGCCGCCCAGCGCACCCAGCTGCAGAATGGCCTGAAGTATTCGACCCCGGTCAAGCTGGTGTTCGGTGACGAGGCCACCTCGCCCCAGGCGTACAAGATGTACGACGCCAAGGGCACCGAAATCGGCAGCGGCACCATCGTGCCGGGCCAGGAAAACAAGCTGCAGCTGTCGGTGCCGATGGTCGATGCCAACGGCAACTCGCTGGGCAGCAATTTCACCTTCGAGATGAGCGTCTCCGGCGCCCCGAAGAACGGCGACAGCTACACCGTGGCGCTCACCGGCGCAGGTTCGGCGGACAACCGCAACGGCCAGTCGGTGATCGACCTGCAGACCAAGTCCACCGTCGAGGTCGGCGCTGACGGCAAGGGCATCAGCTTCACCGATGCTTACGCAAAGCTTGTGTCCAACGTCGGCGGCAAAGCTGGCCAGGCGCAGATGGACAGCGATGCCACCACGGCGCTGCACACCTCTGCACTGGACAGCCGCAACGGCCTGTCGGGCGTGTCGATCGACGAAGAGACCGGCAACCTGATCAAGTTCCAGCAGTACTACACCGCGTCGTCGCAGATCATCAAGGCGGCCCAGGAAACCTTCGCCACCCTGATCAACAGTCTTTAAGGAGCCGTAGATCGTGAGCGTACGCATCTCTACTTCGCAGTTCTACAACACCAACAGCGCCAACTATCAGAAGAACTTCGCCAATACGGTGAAGACTCAGCAGGAAGCCAGCGATGGTATTCGCGTGCGCTCGGCCAAGGACGACCCGGTCGGGGCCGCGCGCCTGCTGCAGCTGGAGCAGCAGCAGAACATGCTCAAGCAGTATTCGAGCAATATGACCAATGTGCGAAATGCACTGGGTTCGGCAGAGAGTACGCTGAACTCGATCGGTACCATTTTGCAGCGCGTCAACGAGCTGGCTCTCAGCTCCGGCAACGGCAGCTTCACCGATGCTGACCGCAAGGCCAATGCCGATGAGTTGTCGTCCCTGGAAGACCAGCTGTTCTCGCTGATGAACAGCAAGGACGAGAATGGCAAGTACCTGTTCTCCGGCTCCAAGGGCGATACCCCGCCTTATGCGCGCAATGCCGACGGCACCTACAGCTACCAGGGCGACCAGGGCAAGCTGAATCTGCAGGTGGGTGACATGCTGAGCCTGGCCGCCAACGAGACCGGCTACGATGCCTTCGAACAGGCGCTCAACACCAGCCGCAGCGAGACCAAACTGATCGCGCCGGCCACCGACGATGGCCGTGTCAGCCTGTCCAATGGCCAGGTGTCGGGCAGCTCGACCTACAACGACCGCTTCCGCAGCGGCGAGCCGTACAAGATCGAGTTCATCAGCAGCACGGAGTACAAGATCACCGACGCCAACAACAATGATGTCACCCTCGAAGCCAGCCAGGGCGGCAAGTTCGATCCTGCTGCCGACAACGGCACGATCAGCTTCCGCGGCGTCGACTTGCGTCTGGACATCACCTTCAAGGACGCCGACAAGGGCAATGAAGACGCCGCCATCGCGGGCCACACCTTCAGCCTGAGCTCGAAGGCCGATGACGTTGCTGGTATCCGTAGCCCAGGCAACACCTCGTCGGAGCAGGTAACGGACGCCAGCATCACTGACCAGGCCGCCTACAAGGCTGCGTTCCCGTCCGGCGGCGCAGTGCTCAAATTCACCGGTACCAATACCTTTGAACTGTATGCTGCGCCCGTGACCGACAGCAGTCGTCCACTTGCGTCGGGAAGCCTGGGTGGGGCGAACGGTACGACTGCCACGGCGATGGGTGTCAGCTTCGAGCTGTCCGGGGCGCCGAATGCTGGCGATTCTTTTGCGGTCAAGGTCGATACGCATCAGAACCAGAACGTGCTCGATACGATCAGCAAACTGCGTACTGCGCTGACCACGCCGCAAGACAAAGACCCGGTCGCCCGGCAGAACTTCCTGGCATCCCTGGATTCGGCTGTCGGCAACATCGCTAGCGCTACCAACCAGGTGTCTTCGTCGATCAGCGCCATTGGTGGTCGTGGTCAGGCGCTGGATGTGCAAGCCGAAACCAACGAAGCGCTCAGCACCGAAAACCTCAAGACCCAGAGCTCGATCCGTGAAAGCGATCCGGCCGAAGTGATGCTGCGCCTGCAGATGCAGACCAACATGCTGCAAGCCTCCCTGCAGGCCTATGCCAAGGTTTCCAGCCTGTCGTTGGTCAACTACATCTGATCGGCAGCCCGCCGGTCCACCTTTGTGCGCCATGCCGCCCGGCATGGCGCGCGGTCATTCTTCAAGGTCTTGCGCTGTGACTGAGCTTCCTGTCGTCAGTATCGTCATCCCCGCCTATAACCCGCGTCATTTCGCCATGGCGCTGAACAGCGCGCTCATGCAAACGCAGCAGGGGCTTGAGGTAGTGGTGTGCGATGACAGCGAGGCAGACGAGATCGAGGCGCTGGTCGCGGCGGTTGAGGTCCCTGACACTGTCACTCTGCGCTACGTGCGCAACCCGCACCGGCTTGGGTTCGGACAGAATGTCATTCGCGCGATGGAGTTGGCCCGCGCCGACCTGGTCAAGGTGCTGTGCGATGACGACAGGTTGTTTCCCCTGTGCGTCGAGCGTCAGGTCAAGGTGCTGCAAACCCATGACGAAGTAGCGCTGGTGATGGCGCAGCGCATGTTCGCCGACGCCAGTAATTATGTACTGCCCATGCGCCTGGCCAACACCCGCTTCGCAAGCACGGATACCTTGTTCAAGGGTGGCGACATGCTGGCGTTGCTCGATGGGCGGCCGCTGAATTTTCTCGGTAACTTCTCCTCGGCGTTGATGCGGCGTGAACCGGCCCTGGCATTTCTGCAGGCGCTGACGCAGCATGAAAGCGGCTTTGTCGCCCTGCTCGACCAAGCGCTGTTCTGCTGCCTGTTGCGTCGGGGCAACGTGGTAATGCTCAGCGACGTGCTGGTGGTCGAGCGCTTGCATCCGCAGCGGCTCAGCAAGCAAGCACCCGTTGTCGATGCTTTGCTGCAGGAATGGGGCTGGTTGCAGCAGATGCTTTCGCAGCGAGGCGGTGAGGCAGCGCCGGCAGACGGCTGGGTCCGTTACGTACCGCTGGTCGACGCCGCCGCATCGCCGCGAACCTGGCAGGAGCTGGGGATGGTATTGCTGCTGAGCAACTGGCAAACCACCATGCTCGGGCGCATCGGCAGCGATTGCGAGAGTTACGAGCAGCTCTATCAACAGTGGATCGAGGCGCGTCAACTCAGCGCGGGGCAGCGCCAACAGTTGCCTGCGACCCTGCATTCCTGGCCTCGACGACCTCGCATTCACGTGTTCATCCTCGACCCGCAGGGCGAGCCTGAGTCGTTGCGTCAAACCCTGCTCAGCCTCGATCATCAGCTCTATCCCGCGCACCGCTGCGTGGTGCTATCCAATGAAGAGCCGATGCATGTCCCAGGCGTCACGCCTCTCGCCCTGCAGGCCGATTGGCCAGCTCAATTGAACTCACTGGTCGAGACCTGCGGCGTTGAAGACTGGGTGTACCTGCTCAGAGCCGGTGATCGGCTCAGCGAATCGGCACTGCTGGTACTGGCCGAGCGCATTGCCGTGCTATCGGGTGTGGCGTGCATCTACAGTGACGAGGGCGCCTGGAGCGACGGCGGGCCTTGCGAGCCGATCTTCAAGCCTGATTTCAATATCGACCTGATGCGCAGCTATCCCTATGTCGGGCGTGCCCTGGCCTTCGGCTGCGAAGCACTGCGTGCCTTGGGCGGCTTCGATTCAGCCTACGGCGAGCTGGCGCCACACGATGTGCTTTGGCGTTTGGTGGAAAGCCAAGGGCCACAGGTCATCGAGCACATTGGCGAACTGCAACTCCAGTCGCAGTTCAGCTTCTCCCAGTGGCTGTCGCTGGAGGCTGTGATCGAGCAAAGTTCGCGGGTCATTGCCGCGCATCTTGAGCGGATGGGCGTTGCCCATCGGATCGAAGTGGAGTCCTTGCCGGTACTCAACCGCGTACATTACCTGCACGCCGAGCGACCCAAGGTTTCCATAATCGTCCGTTGTGGCGGTGACCTGGGCGCGCTGCAACGCTGCGTGATGAGTGTCATGGAAACAACCAGCTACGCGCATTACGAACTGCTGCTGGTGGCTGGTGACGATGTACAGCCAGCCATGGCGGCCTGGCTGGTGGCGATGGCCGAAGTCGGCAGCTCGAAATTGCGGGTGCTGGGGCCTGGCCTGGGCGGCAATGCAGCTCAATGGGTGAATGCCGCCAGTGCCCATGCTCGTGGCAGCTATCTGGTGATGGTGGATGCCGATCTGCACGTGCTCGAGGGCCATTGGCTGGACGAATTGCTACAGCAGGCTCAACGCCCGGAGGTGGCCGTGGTGGGTGGCCGGGTGCTCAATGGCTTTGGCAGGGTTGTGCACGCTGGCATGGTGCTGGGTGTCAATGATGCGGTGGGGCCGGTCTGTGTCGGCGAGGATGGGCGAGGGCGCGGCTACCTTCAGCGCTTGCAGGTGGTGCAGAACTGGAGCGCGGTCTCGGGCGCCTGCATGATGGTGCGCAAGGCGGTGTTCGACGAGCTGGGCGGCCTTGATACGCTGAGATTTTCCTCGGGGCTGGCGGAGGTCGATCTGTGCATGCGTGCCGGGCGCCAGGGTTACCTCGTTGTCTGGACCCCGCATGCCACCCTGCATAGCCAGGCACAGGTATTGCTGCAGGCGCCGGCTGCGGATCGAGCGGTCGAGGAAGAAACGTTCTGCGAACGGTGGCTGCCTGCCGTTGCCCGCGACCCGGCCTATAACCCGAACTTGAACCTGATGCTGGCGAATTTCAGCCTCGACCCCGGGCAGCACGGCACTTGGAATCCATTCTGCGCGCGCGCCGTGCCAAGTGTGCTGGCGTTGCCGGTCAATGCATCGGCGGTGGGGCAATATCGCGTCATTCAGCCACTGCGTGAGCTGGAGGCGGCTGGCCAGGTCATTGGCCGTATGTCATACGAAATGCCCAGTAATGTGCAGCTGGCGCGTCTGGATCCTGATGTCATTGTCGTGCAGTTGCGGCACAGCGAAAGCACCGTGCGCGAGATTGCGCGGCTGGCGCGCTTTTCCAATGCCCGGCGCATCTATGAGATAGACGACTATGTGGTCGACACGCCAAAGAAGAACACGCACGCGCGCAACAAGCCTGGCGACATCGAACAGCACCTGCGTCGTGGCATTGGCCTGTGCGATCGGGTAGTGGTGACGACTCAGGCCTTGGCTGACGTACTGTCGGATATGCACCAGGACATCCGCGTCGTGCCAAACATGCTTGACCCTCGGCAATGGGCGGGGCTGCAGGGGCGCCGCGGGACGTCCAGCAAACCCCGAGTAGGCTGGGGTGGCGGCACCAGCCACAGCGGTGACCTGGAAGTCATTGTCGACGTGGTGCGCGCGCTGGCCGGGGAGGTGGAGTGGGTGTTCTTCGGTATGTGCCCGCAAGCGCTGCGCCCCTATGTGCATGAATTCCACCCGTTGGTAGGGCTGCAGGCCTATCCAGCGAAGCTGGCGAGCCTGAATCTGGATTTGGCGCTGGCGCCGTTGGAGTTCCATATCTTCAATGACTGCAAGAGCAACTTGCGCCTGCTTGAATACGGCGCCTGCGGCTATCCGGTGATCTGCACCGATACCGCGGCCTATCGCGGCGACCTGCCTTGCACGCGCGTGCTCAGCAACAGTACCCAGGAATGGATCGATGCCATTCGCATGCATTTGCGCGACCCCGATGCAAGTCGCCGCTTGGGCACTGAGTTGCGCGAGGCCGTGCATCGAGATTTCATGCTGCATGCTGATAACCTGCGGCATTGGCAGTGGGGTTGGTTGGCGGACTGAAGCCAGCGTACTCCCTTGCATTTCCAAAGCTATTGGCGCACTTCCTGCAACGGTGCCGATAAGCGTCATAAACTCGTCTCCAGGTGTACCGCTGCCTGGCAGTGGGAGCGCGCGTTGAATGACCTGAATGTGAACAATCATGCCATGGGCTGACCCATGGCAAGGCGCTGGGCCGTAGTTAGCCTGGCGCGTATTCCTCGGGGAAGAATTTATCGTATGCAAGGTCTCTCAGAGCATCGCGGGCGCAAGGGTTGCGGCGAACGTTTGACATTGGTGGTGATGACGCGGGAGCGGCCGGTGGCGCTTCGTCGAGCGCTGCAACATCATGCCGCGCTGGTGGATCGCCTCATGGTCGTGGATATGTCCACGCAAGCTTCGTGCGCAGTGGGCGAGTATCAGGCGCACGTCGACTATCACCATGCCCCGGAGCTCGCATCGCTGAGCGATCAGGCGCGTCATGCCTACGCTGCGCAGCGTGTGCAGACACCGTTCGTGGCGTTCATCGATGACGTAGATTTTCTGGTGGGTGAAGCGCTCGATCAGTGCGTGGATTTTCTCGAAGCCAACCCTGACTACGGTTTTTGTCAGGGGTATGGCTTGGGCTATCTCGCTTCGGCGACGAGCATCCGCTTCTGTCTGCGCCAGCGCAGGGGGCCTGAAGACCATGCACAGGAACAGCCCGCCCAGCGTATGCTCAGCCAGGCCAGGCACTTCCGTCCGGTGCTCGACGCAGTAGTGCGCACCGACCTGTTCGCCCGTTGGCATGCACAGGCGCCGGCACTGGACGATGAGTTCCTTGCAGTCGGCCAAACCCTGTACTTCCTGTGCCACGCCAAAGCCCGAGTGCTGCCAGTGGCCTATGGCGTGCGCGCGCTCAATTACCCCGAAGCAGAGGCCGAGGTGCGTATCGAGCGTAAGCTGCTTGGTACTGAGCCCGATGCCGTGGCGGCTCGCGAGCGATTCATCGATGCCATGAGCGCGGTGCCCGGCTTGCAAGGGCAGGGTGAGCTGGTACGGCTGTCAGTGGACGAGATCGGGCAATCGCTGGCGGACAAGCTATCCCTGACGCTGCAAGAGATCTTCAGCGCAGAGTCGAGTTGGCGAGGGGGTGCTCAGCATCGCTTCCAGCCCGTGCAGTACATGGAAATGCCCTTTTACAATCGGGACTTTTTTGAGGTGCTGGAGCGTATCGAGTTCCTCGTACATGCCTTGCCTGATGGGGCGGTACAGACGAAGGCGCTAGAGCCCACCCTGCTTGAGCAGCGGGAGCGCGCAAGGCCCCGCAAGGGCCAGAGCGCAGAGCATCGCAGCGAACGTCTGGAAGAGGCATTCGACCTTTACCCATACGATGCTGGCCTGGGACGGCAGGTCTTGGCGAATCTGCAGCGCAGCGGCGAACCTGGGCTGGTTCGGCGGCTCGAGGCGTGGTTGCAGCGGCTTGAGCAGGCTCAGCGCGGCGGTGCGGCGGCGATTTTTGAACAGAGCCTGAGCGGCTTGCTGTATCAGCGGCTACATGACTGGCAGCCCGAAGAGCAGCAGTTGCAGATGATGGCCAAGCAATTTCAGGGCACGTTGCTGGGGCTTGTGCTGCTTGACCTAGAAGGGGACATGGACAAGTTGCAGGCATCGCTCGACAGCCTGCTCGAAGGTGAATTCACCCACTATCAGATCATCGTCCTGACAACCTCGATCCCGCCGGTATCGACCCAGCCGTCTGATCGCCTGCATTTTGTCAGGGTGCAACCGCTGGATTGGCAGCAGCAACTCAACGATCTGGTGCAGAAGGCAGGTTGGGAGTGGCTGCTGGTTGCAGAAAATGGTGTCACCTTCACGCCTTATGGCTTGCTGAAAGTGGCCGTCGAACTGCAGCACGCCGATGGTTGTCGTGCGGTTTATTGCGACGAACTGCAGCGCCTGCCATCGGGCACATTGACGTCGCTGTTCCGCCCCTCGTTCAACCTCGACCTGCTGTTGTCATCGCCACGAACCATGGCGCAACACTGGTTCGTTCGCCGTCAGGTATTCGTCGAGCTGGGTGGGTACAGTGGCCGTTATCCGCACGCTACGGCATTCGACTTCATTTTGCGTCTGATCGAGGCCGGAGGTATGTCCGGTATTGGTCACAGTGATGAGCTTCTGCTGATCAGTGATCATGATGTGCGTGAGAGCAACCACGACGAAATCGGGACATTGCGGCGCCACCTGGTTGCTCGGGGATACGAACGGGGCGTGGTGTTGCAGCCACGGCCACGTGCCTATCACCTGCGCTACGGTCATGCCGAGCGCCCGCTGGTTTCGATTCTCGTGCCGACACGCGATCAGTTGGCAATGGTATCGCGCTGTGTGGAAAGTATCTTCGAGCGAACGCGTTATCCGCACTTCGAAGTCATCCTGATTGACAACCAGAGTGAAACAGAGGCGGCCAGGCATTGGTTGGCGGGGCTGGAAGCGATGCCGAGTGCCAGGCTGCGTGTGCTGCACTATCCTCATCCATTCAATTTTTCCGCCATGAACAATCAGGCGGCAGCGGCGGCTCGGGGTGAATACCTGCTGCTGCTCAACAACGATACTGAAGTGATCGACGCCAACTGGCTGGACGAGTTGCTCAACCACGCGTTGCGTCCGGAGGTAGGGGTCGTCGGTGCTCGTCTTCACTATCCGAGCGGAAAACTGCAGCACGCGGGTGTTGTGCTGGGGCTGCGTGGTCCGGCGGAGCATCCTTGGCTCGGCCTTGACCCCGAAGCGCCTAGCTATATGGGCCGTAGCCAGCTGGATCAAAACTTCAGTGCGGTTACTGCGGCTTGCTTGATGATTCGCAAATCGGTGTATGAGCAGGTTGGCGGGCTGGACGAGCAGGCGTTTGGCGTTTCCTACAACGATGTGGATTTGTGCCTGAAAGTGGGGCAGGCCGGGTATCTGACGGTTTGGGCGCAGCGAGCGGTGGTCATGCACGAAGGCAGTGTCAGCCAAGTGGCGCTCGATCCGCATAACAAGAGCGCCAAACGGCTGCGGTTCGTCCAGGAACAACGCGCGTTCTACGAGCGCTGGATGCCGATGCTGGTCAATGACCCTGCTTATAATCGTCATTTGTCCCTGGATGGCAACGGTTTCGGAATCGATGACAAGCCGTTGACCGAGCCAGAGCTGCGGACCAAGCCGCTGGTGCTGCTGCTCAATAGCCGGGGCCAAACCGCCGACATCGCGTGCGCCTGGTCTGCCTTGCGGGCAACCGCATCGGTGGTGGTAGGGCCGCATAACCTGCAGATTGCAGAACTGTTGCGAATGGCGCCGAATGTTGTGGTGGTGCCGGGGCAGATTGGCCAGTGGGACACAGTGGTGCTGTCCCTGTTCGGTCAATACTACTCAGGTATCAAGATATTGGACTTGACCGCGTTGGCCTCTCTCGACGGGGATGGCACAGAGGAGCTGCCAGGACACGTTCGGGCAGCCTTGCCGTTCGTTGATCGGGTGCTGGTAGCCGATTTGCAGCTGGTGCAGAGGCTGGAAGGGTTGCATGAAGATGTGCGTGTGGTGCCAGCGCTGTTGAAGGGCGTTGCCGAGCCTTCGGAGCGGGGGTTGGCTCAAGCACCGCTCACTGCTGAGCAGTTGCAGGCGTGCTTGCCCTAGCGCGTGCGTGAGTGCTGTAAATATGAGATGGTTGACCCATGGTGTGACTTGCGGGTCACTAGGTGCATCTCTATACCATTACGGGGGCCTCTGGCCGGTCGATGCTGCTGGCCAGCGGCCTGCAGTCGTTTGCTGCTCGTGGGCTTGCCGGCCCTCGGGCCGAGCATGGATATAGAGCAGCTAATATTATTGGGAAGCCATGATGATTGGCATCAAGAGCATTGCGAGCTACGTGCCGGCACAAGGCACGGATAATTACCAGCAGGGTGCACATTTCGGCAAGGATGAAACATTCATTCTTGGCAAGATCGGTTCGGCGTTCCTGCCGCGCAAATCCGATGAGCAGGAAACCTCCGATCTTTGCGTAGAGGCAGCCAATGCCTTGTTCGCAGCCAACCCTCAGCTGTCGCGTGAAGACATCGATGCGTTGATCGTGGTTACGCAGAACGGCGATGAGGAAGGTCTGCCACACACCGCGGCCATCGTGCAGGACAAGCTCGGCTTGACCACGCGCGTGGCGGCCTTCGATGTATCGCTCGGGTGCTCAGGCTACGTTTACGGTCTGTATGCACTCAAAGGGTTCATGGAGGCAGCGGGTCTGAAGAATGGATTGCTGATTACCGCCGACCCATACTCGAAGATCGTCGATTCAGAAGATCGCAATACCGCGATGCTGTTCGGTGATGCGGCGACGGCTACCTGGATGGGTGAAGATGCCCGCTGGCAGCTGGGTAAAGCCGCTTTCGGTACCGATGGCGCCGGCGCGCCGCACTTGAAAGTGAGCGATGGCGTCTTCTTCATGAACGGCCGCCAGGTCTTCAACTTCGCTCTCGTCAAAGTGCCGGCGCACTTGCAGGAATTGTTGCAGGCATCTGAGTTGCAGGCCCGGGATATCGACGCGTTCTGCATTCACCAGGGCAGCGCCGCGATTGTCGATGCGGTAGCGCGGCGTTTTGGAGAGGCCGGTGAAGATGACGCGCTCAAGGATCGGTTCCTCAAGGATATGGTTGAGACGGGTAACACCGTTTCTTCCAGCATTCCCTTGCTTCTTGAGAAGCACGTACTCGGCTCCGGTTTCAAACGTGTGGCGATTAGCGGCTTCGGTGTCGGGTTGTCATGGGGCTCGGCTATATTGCAGCGTGTCGAGTAGTCTCGAGTAGTCGACATAAAGCGCCGCCAGGTTCTGGTGGCGCTTTTTTTTGGGGGGGGCTGCGCGCGAGGGTTAGCTTGGCTGTTGGCAAAAGCTTGAGCTAATGTCTGCCGCTGTGCTGCGGTGTGTCATCGACGGCGCAGAGATATTTTGTCAATCTTTAGAAGAGGCAAGTCATGGGTCCACTCTTCAAAAGCTCCATCATTTTGTTTGGAGCCAAGCGAAAGATGCTGCAGGAGCTGGGCGGTGTGGAAACGCTGGTGGTTGGCTCTTCTCATGGCGATTTTGGTTTCGATCCCGGCTATTGTCCCGGGTCGTTCAATCTGTGCTGCCGCTCCCAGGATTTGAAACATTCTTTCCACTTGTATCGCCGCCTGTGCGAAACAATGCCGGGAATACGTAATCTGGTCGTTTTTTATTCGGTATTTTCACCGGGCAATATCATGGAACTCAGTCCCGCGGAGCGAGAAATATGCCCGGCACTGAATGAGATTTTCGGATTGGATATTACCTATCAAGACCCCCATCTCGCTGAGCTTGCTGCCTTGATAAAGGGGCAGCTCGATGAAGTTTCGATCAGCCTCGACGGACGCGCCGGGTTCTTCCCATCTACCGAGAAGGATTTCATCCCTAGCGCCTACGGTGCCGAGCGTCGTGCAGCCGATCATCTGAAGCTGAACCGTTCTGACGAGGCGAATGTGGACCTGGGGCAGATACTGTCGCTGGCTGATGCCCTGGGGCACAAGGTAATCATCGTGCTGCCCCCTGTGCGTGAGGACTACAGGCAGGCATGCAGTCTGCCTGTTCCTGATCTTTTCGCCAGCCTCTTCGCTATGCTCGAGGTATTTGGCAGAAAGTTGCCTTCTCTCGACGTGGAAGTGCTGAACGCCTTTGATGATACTGCGTACAAAGACGAGTTCTTCGGTGATTTCGATCACCTTTTGCCTACCGGGCAAGGGGTGGGTTTACTGACGTCGAGCATCCAGCGGGCGATCGATGCCGGCACCTCTGCTTGACCAGCATTTGCGTTTGTAGACGTCGAGAGGAGGGCGTATGGGGTTTTTGAGCCGGATCGAAATCGAGGCAATGGGTTTCGCTTGCGTCGGAAAGAATGTGCAACTTTCAGACAAGGCCTCTTATTACAATTGCGCCGGTATTTCCATTGGCGACAATGTACGCATAGACGATTTTTGCGTCATTTCAGCGGGTGCGGGCGGCATTGAAATCCACAGCTACGTGCATATAGCCGTTTATTGCCTGTTGACCGGTGCCGGCAAGATTACCCTGGGTGACTTCAGTGGCCTCTCATCAAGGGTGTCGGTTTACAGCAGCAG
Organism: Pseudomonas sp. NPDC089752; assembly: GCF_044748725.1. Classification (NCBI taxonomy): domain Bacteria; kingdom Pseudomonadati; phylum Pseudomonadota; class Gammaproteobacteria; order Pseudomonadales; family Pseudomonadaceae; genus Pseudomonas; species Pseudomonas sp. NPDC089752. Next base: position 75,736 of record NZ_JBIVGP010000002.1, on the reverse strand, counting down.
TGATGATTACAGTGGCGCGAGCTTGACCAATCCCACCATCCCTGACGAATTCAAAGGGGTGGTCGATGCGGATGTCTTCCTGGGGCGGCATGTGATTGTCGGTTCGGGTAGTGTCTTGTTGCCGGGCGCTGTTCTGGAAGAGGGCGTCGCCGTCGGGGCATTGAGCCTGGTGTCGAAATGCTGCCCGGCCTTCGGCATCTACTCGGGCGTACCTGCAAAGCGGATCAAGGAGCGCAAGCAGAGCCTTCTGGAGCTGGAGGCCCAATTTCTGAAGGGCGAGGGTGAGCGGGGGCGGGGGTGAGTGGGGGTGTCATTTGACGAGTGATTTTACCGAAATCGCCTGAAGCGCTACCTGATGTTGGCCGGTTTTTTGCTCGGCCTAGGCAAACGTCAGGTTCATGACGCGCAAGCAGGTCAATGTTGATCACGGCCGCTGCGCCATGAATCACTCACCCTGCAATCATGAGCGACTCGTTGTCATGGCCGATTTGATCACTGTCACCAGCCCCCTGCTGCCGCCCCTCGAGGAGTTCTTGCCCTACTTGCAGGAGATTTGGGACAGCAAAAGGCTGACCAATGGCGGGCCCTTTCACGAGCAGCTGGAAAAAGAACTTGCCGACTATTTAGGGGTAAAACACCTTTCGTTGTTTTGCAACGGCACCCTCGCCCTGGTGGCGGCGTTGCAGGCGTTGCGAATTACCGGTGAGGTCATCACCACGCCCTACTCCTTTGTCGCCACCGCCCATTCACTGCTCTGGAACAACCTCAAGCCAGTGTTCGTGGATATCGATCCGGTGAGCAAGAATCTGGATCCCAACCGGATTGAAGAGGCGATCACGCCTGCTACCACCGCGATTCTTCCTGTGCACTGCTACGGTATACCTTGCGATGTCGAGGGCATCCAGCGTGTGGCGGATACGTATGGGCTCAAAGTTATTTACGATGCCGCTCATGCCTTTGGCGTGCGTCAGGACGGCGTGAGCATTCTCAATCATGGCGACCTCTCGATCTTGAGTTTTCACGCCACCAAAGTATTCAACACCTTTGAGGGCGGAGCCATCATCTGCCCGGATGCCAAGATCAAGCAGCGCATCGATTATCTGAAGAACTTTGGTTTCGCTGACGAAACAACGGTCATGGCGCCTGGCATCAATGGCAAGATGAATGAAGTTCAGGCGGCATTCGGCTTGTTGCAGTTGCGTCATATCGACAGTGCCCTGGACCAGCGCCGCGCGGTGTTTGAGCGCTATCGTGAGGGTTTCGCAGGCGTCGAAGGCATCAGTCTGCTTGAGCCGCCGGCGGGTCTTGACTGGAACTACGCTTACTGCCCGGTGTTGATTGATGAGCAACGCTTTGGCTGCAGTCGTGATGACCTGTACGACCGTTACCGTGAACAGAACATCCTGGTACGGCGCTACTTCTATCCGTTGATCAGCGAGTTCCCGATGTATCGCGGCTTGCCCAGCGCTGCATTATCGGGCCAGCCCAATGCACTGCACGTGTCGCGTCAGGTGTTGTGCCTGCCCATCTTCCCGCAGCTGCCTATCGACTCGCAGCAGAGCATCATCGATATCGCTCTGGCGTGTGGTGCCGAGCGGACCCTTGAACGCGTGTAGATGTGCACGTGGCCCTGATGGCAATTTTTTCATTTCTCAGGACGTTCGATGAACACCTCCGAACTGGTCAGTATCGTGATACCGGCGTACAAGCCGGAGTTTTTTGAAAAAGCGCTGATCAGCGCCATGCTTCAGCACTACGATGCGATCGAGATTGTCGTATGCGATGACTGCCGAAGTGATGCCATTGCCACTATCGTCGAGCGCAATCGCAGCAAAAGCCGTTTTCCGATCCGCTACCTGCACAACGAGACACCCTTGCTGGAGCCTGGCAACCTGGCTCGCGGGGTCAGCGAGGCACGGGGCGAGTACGTCAAGTTCCTGTATGACGACGACTTGCTGATGCCCAATGCAGTAGGGTCATTACTCAGCGCACTGCGCGCCCATCCGCGTGCCATCATGGCGTCGGCCAGGCGGCGGATGATCGACCATGAAGGCAAGCCAATGGGGGAGAGCCTGCTTACCCTGTTTCCCTTCAAGGAAGATGTCATCCTCGACGGAAAAGAGCTCGCCTCGTTTCTGGGTCAGCATATCTACAACTTCATTGGCGAACCCAGTTCGGTGATGTGCCGACGCGCTGACGTACTGGCGTTTGGTGCCGATATCATGGGCATCAACGGCCAGCTCATGGAGTGGCTGGGTGACCTGACCCTGTACTTGAAGTTGTTGCGCCAAGGTGATTTGGTCATGCTCGCCGATACGTTGGCGTGTTTCCGTGTTTCCACCCTCCAGACCAGCCAGATCGCACGCGATACGCCTCACGTTGCTGCTGTGCCCTACGAGCGGTATGGCAAAGCCGTGAGGGCGCTTGGGTGGATGCGTCCAGCGGAGCTCAACGGCACGGTCAAGGTGGCCACGCTTCAGCGGCCAGAGCTGTTCCATGACCTCCATCTGGCCGACTATTTCAGCTCTGGCGGCGTACTGCCCATGGGCAACCCCGACTTGCAGGCGTGGTCTCACCCGCAGGCGTCGCACATGCCGGTCAAAGACTGGCTGGCCGAACGCACCCTGACACCCGTCCAGCAGCGGCTGGTCGACCAGCAGCGACAGCGTATCGCAGGTCAGGCAAGCATCAGTGTGGTTGTGCTGGCTGATGATGACGTGGATGAGGCGCTGCAGGTTACCCTTGCGAGCTTGGAGGCCTGGGCGGGCGTTACCACGTCCCGTCTGGAGCAGCACCTTGTCAGCGACAATGCGCAAGGCGGCGTCGAGCGGTTGAACGCCATTCTCAGTGGTAGCGACAGTGAGTGGTTGTTGATTCTGCGCGCTGGGGACGAGCTTCTGCCTTCAGGCACGCTCATGCTGGATCTGCACTTGGCTGATGCTGGCGATGCTCATCTTGTTTATTGCGACGAGCTGTATCGCACTCGACATGATCTGCATCTGGCGCTACGCCCTGCGCCCAATCTTGATTACCTGCTAAGTCTTCCGGCGGTTATGGCTGGGCACTGGTTACTGCGTCGAGCCCCTGCCTTACAGGTCGGCGGGTTTGATGGCAGCGTCAAGGATGCCGTTGAGTTCGACCTGATCTTGCGTCTGATAGAAGCGCAGGGTTTGCACGGTATCACGCACCTGGCTGAACCGTTGATGATTACCAATGCCCCGGGCACTGCGCCGAATGCTGATGAAGTTGCCAGCTTGATGCGGCACCTGGCGCGGCGCGGCTACAGGGATGCGAAAGTGATGCAAACCGGCGGTCGGCGCTATCGCATCGACTATGCCCATCCTGATCAGCCGTTCGTTTCCATCCTGCTGTTCGGCGATTATCCGTTGGCCGTGTTGCAGCGCTGTCTGGACAGTTTGCTGTCGAAAACCCGCTATCCCTTCTTTGAAATCTGCGTTCTCGGGCATCAAGTGCGAGATGCTTCGACGCGGGATTGGCTGCAAGACTTGCAGCGGATTGGCGGTGGCAAACTCCAGATCGTTCTCACGCAGCCAGGCGATAGTCTGGCGGTGGCGACGAACAACGCTGCGCGTCAGGCGAGGGGGGATTATCTCGTTCTGCTCGAGGGCGATACCTGCGCGATTCACGACGATTGGCTTGAGCAGTTGCTCAACCATGCGCAGCGTGAGGAAGTGGCCATAGTAGGGGGCAGGCTGGTGGCTACCGATGGCCGGGTGCTGCAAGCGGGCTTGATCGGTGGCTTGCACGGCTCGGTTGGTGGGGCATTCGAGGGTGTAAAAAGTCACCAGCCGGGCTTTATGCAGCGGCAACTGGTCGAGCAGAATTTCAGCGCGGTCTCGCCATCCTGCATGATGGTGCGCAGGGGCTTGTTTGAAGACGTTGGTGGTCTGGATTCTGCTATGCCAATGGGCGAGATGGCGGGCTTCGATCTGTGTTGCAAAATTGCGCAACTGGGCTACCTGACGGTGTGGACGCCGCATGCAACGCTTGTGCAAGAACTCAGGCAACCGACGCGGGTTACTGAAGCTGATCGTGAGTCCATGACTGCCCGTTGGCTTGGGGTGCTGGCCAGCGACCCGGCATACAACGCCAACTTGGCCTTGAGTGGCAAGGCTTTTGAACTGGAGCGACGTGCATCGCTGAACTGGCGCCCACTGGCGTGGCGGCCGCTGCCGGTTGTGCTTGCCATCGCCAACCTTGAGCGCGAAGCGCAGGAATCGCGCTTGATCACGCCGCTACGGGCAATGTGCGGTGCGGGCTTGATCGACGGTGTGTCGAGTAGCGAGTGGCTGGGCCCCTTCGAATTGGAGCGGTTGAAGCCGGATGTAGTGGTTCTTCAGGACAACCTGACGGTCTTGCCGCTGGACACCTTGCGCCAGTGGCGGCGCCAGTCGGATGCGTTTTTCATCCTGGATGTGCATGCGTTTCTTTCACTTGCGCCTTGCAGCGCGCCCCTTGACCCGCAAGTGCGCTGGAATCAGTTGAGCGAAGCCGCCAGCCTGGTCGATTGCATCGTGGTTCCCACGCAGGCCTTGGCAGATGCCTTTGCACCTCTGCATCGCGATGTTCGCCTTTTGCAAACCCGTCTGGGCGATGACTGGGGTGAGCTGCCGGACAAGCCAGTGCGACAAGGCAAGGCGCGAATTGGCTGCGCATTCGAACCTTCGACCAGTCTCGATCCGCAACTGCTGACCACTGTCATTCAGGATTTGTCCGACCGCGTGGATTGGGTGCTGTGGGGCGAGGTTCCCGATGCAGTGCGGGCGTTGGCCTGTGAAGTCCAGGAAGGGGCGCCGGATAATGATCCGCAACGCCTGGTCGAGCTGCGTCTTGACCTGGCGCTCGCTCCGCTGGGTAGCAGTGGGCTCGATGCCTGTCGCTCGCCACTGGCCTTGCTGCGCTATGGTGCCTGCGGTTACCCGGTCATCTGCAGTAATTCTTCGGCATATCAGAATGACCTCGACGTATCCCGGGTCGAGAACACGCCTGAGGATTGGCTGAGGGCGATCCAGTGCCACCTGGCGGACCCGCATGCATCGATGCGGCAGGCGAGCAATTTACGCGCGCAAGTAAGGCAGCAATGGGTCTTCGATGGCGCGAGTGCCGCACTGTGGGCGCAAGGGTGGGCCCGGCGTCAGGGGGCATAGGGGTAAGCAACTCGTTGATTTCATTGGTGTGGCAGGTTGCCAGTAATTTTTTTTGCAAACAGGCCTAAAGCAACCTGCAACAGCGACGATAAACATTACGAAGGTTCTCTAGGCCACACCCGGCAGATGCCAGGGCCGGAAGCCGCAGTACCCAACCAACGAGGATTTCGTCATGGCTTTGACCGTAAACACCAACACCACTTCGCTGGGCGTTCAGAAAAACCTGAACCGTGCTTCCGACGCACTGTCCACTTCGATGAGCCGTCTGTCGTCCGGCCTGAAAATCAACAGCGCCAAAGACGACGCTGCTGGCCTGCAGATCGCAACCCGCATGACTTCGCAGATCCGTGGCCAGACCATGGCGATCAAAAACGCCAACGACGGTATCTCGATCGCCCAGACCGCTGAAGGCGCGATGCAGGAGCAGACCAACATTCTGCAGCGTATGCGTGAACTGGCTGTTCAGGCGAACAACTCGTCGAACAGCGAAGAAGACCGTAACGCTCTGAACAAAGAGTTCGCTTCGATGTCGGACGAACTGACCCGTATCGCCAACAGCACCCAGCTGAACGGCAAGAACCTGCTGAACACCAGCGCCACCATGTCGTTCCAGGTGGGTTCGAACACCGGTTCCGAGAACCAGATCTCCATCACCCTGGCTGACCTGACCGCCGCCACCCTGTCGGTTGACAGCGGCACTATCGCCATCTCCGGTGCTGATGCTGACATCGGCGCCAACTTCAGCGCCGCTGTCGACGCCATCGACACCGCACTGCAGAACATCAACACCCAGCGTGCTGACCTCGGTGCCGTACAGAACCGTCTGACCAGCACCATCAACAACCTGCAAAACATCAACGAAAACGCCGAGGCTGCCCGCAGCCGCGTTCAGGACACCGACTTCGCTGCCGAAACTGCCCAGCTGACCAAGCAGCAGACCCTGCAGCAAGCTTCGACTTCGGTTCTGGCCCAGGCCAACCAGCTGCCGTCGGCAGTGCTGAAGCTGCTGGGCTAATCTGCCTAGTTGCTGGCGGGGAAGTGCGCTTGCCGCACTTCCCCGCTTTTTCATTGCGAGGTGGTGGACATGGACATGAGCGTCAAGCTGAACCTGTCTTACCCGGCCGCACGTCCGGCCGAGCAGGTTGCCGATAAACCGGTTGTCCGGTCGGCGGAGCAAGCAAAACCCGAAGAAGACAGCAAAAAGGCTTCGTCAGTGCAGCAGGCGGACAAGGTCAAAAATGCCGTTTCGGAGATCGAGAAGTTCCTGAAGGCGTCTCAGCGCAATCTGGAGTTCTCCACGGATGAAGAATCCGGCAAGATCGTGGTCAAGGTCATCGCGACCGACAGTGGTGAGCTGATACGCCAGTTGCCCTCCGAGGAGGCCTTGCGGATCGCCCACAGTCTGAGCGATGTCAAAAGTGTTTTGTTCGACGCCAAGGTGTGACCGGCGGCGAGCACCAATGAAGCGAAACATGTCTGTCCCACAGGAGTGGGCTGACGCGTTGACGAGAGGGACAACAGCATGGCAAGCCCGCTAACTTCCAGCACTGGCCTGGGGTCTGGTCTTAACATTACCGAAATCGTGAGCGTTCTGGTGAAGTCGGATACTGCCGCCAAGCAGGCGCAGATCACCCGCCAGACCGCCAACAATACTGCGTATATTTCCGGGGTTGGCGCGCTGCGCAGTGCGCTCACGGCATTTACCACGGCGATGGGTAAGCTCAACGACAAGACCGCCCCCTCTTTCAACGCTTTCGCCGCCACTTCGGCCAGCGATACGGTGGTCAAGGCAACCGCCAGCAACACGGCCGTGGCGGGTACATACAATGTCGAAGTGAAGAACCTCGCGACCAGCTCCAAGGTGGCGAGTCAGGCCTTTGCGGGTGGTGCGAGCTCGAGCATTCCGGAAGGAGATCTGGTCATCAGTCAGGGCGGCAAGGACTACACCATCAAGGTGGGTGCCGGCGCCACGCTGCAGACGGTGCGTGACCAGATCAACAAAGAGCTCGGTGGCAGTGGTTTTTCCGCCAACATCATCACAGGTGACGGAGGGGCTCGCCTGGTGCTGGGTTCCACCACCACCGGTGCCGGGAGCGATATTTCCGTCAGCGGCCTGGGCCTGGATATCGACGGTACAAAGTCGATGACAGGCAGCGGTGCGGGTTACATCACAGCGCCTGCCAAGGATGCCGTGGTGCTGATCGACGGTCTGGAAGTGAAGAGTGCTTCCAATACCGTCGACGATGCCATCAGTGGCATCAAGCTCGAGCTCAATGGCGCCAGTGCAGCAGGCGTGGCCACCAAGGTTACCGTGGCGGCCAACAACGATGGTTTGAAAACCTCCATTCAATCGTTCGTCGACGCGTTCAATACCTTGCAGAAAGCGATTACCTCGCTCACCAGCACGTCCAAGGATGAGGATGGCAACACGGTACTCGGGTCGCTGACCAACGACCCCACCACGCGCTCACTGCTGGCCGATGTGCGCGGCGTGCTGTCGGAAGTGGGGGGTGGGGATCGTCTGACCACCCTGAGCCAGCTGGGTATCAACACTCAGCGCGATGGTACGTTGGAGTTCAATAGCACCAAGTTCACTGCGGCGATGAACGACAAGAAGCTCGGTGGCGAAGTGCAGAACCTGTTCACCGGGACCGACGGCATATTCGAGCGCATGAACAAAGCCATCGAGCCCTACAATGCGACTGACGGTTCGCTGGCCACACGCAAAGCGAGCCTGGACAAGGTGGCGTCCAATCTGGCTGAGCAACAGGCGGCCCTGGACCGACGCACGGACTCGTTGACCGAATCCTTGACCAAGAAGTATGTCGCGCTCGATACCGCGCTGGGCAAGATGAAGGCCCAAGCCGACCAGATCACTTCGATTTTCGACGCGATCAACGCCCAGGCCAAGAAATCCTGATCGGTTGAGCCTGCCAAAAGCCCGGCGGTGTCTGTCAGACGCCCCGGGCTTTTTGCTTTTCTGCTTAAAGTTTTTTGACGTGGCGGCGATATAGCAGGTACAAGCAACCTTTTTCGCTGCAACGAGGCAGATCCATGAACCCGATGTTGGCCCTTCGGCAATACCAGAAAGTCAACGGCGCTGCGCAGACATCCGAAGCCAGCCCGCACCGTTTGGTACAGATGCTCATGCAGGGCGGTCTTGATCGCATGGCCCAGGCCAAGGGTGCCATCGCGCGTAACGACATTGCGCAGAAGGGCATCCTGATCGGCAAGGCCATCGACATCATCGGTGGCCTGCGTGAAGGCCTGGACCTGGAAAACCACGCCGACAGTCTGGCAGAGCTGGATAGCCTGTACACGTACATGAGCCGCCGACTGATCGAAGCCAACGTGAAAAGCGACCCCGCCATCATCGACGAAGTGGCGCGCCTGCTGATCACCGTAAAGGAAGGTTGGGACGCGATCGGCGACCAGTCGCCGGCCCCCTGATCAAGGAGGATGCCATGAGCGAGGTAATTACCCGTATCGAACAGACCCGCGAGTTGCTACTGGCCGCCCTGGCCAGCCGCGATTGGGATGCGGTGGGCGAGCTGGACCTGGAGTGCCGCCTGCGGATCAATGATGTGCTGGCCGAGGCGCAGGGCCAGGAGGCGGATGTGCGCGACAGCCTGGAGCAATTGCTGGCCGTCTATCGGCAGTTAATCGAGGTTGCAAGTGGCGAACGTCAATCCTTGGTCGATGAAATGATGCAAATCCGTCAGGCGAAAAACGCAGCCAAGGTATACCATCTGTTCAGTTGACCACAGATGTCCTAAAAGTCGTGCGCCATTAATTTGACTGTATGCTTTTTTTTGACTTTACTAGTGGCTGTTTTCGTATTTCAGACGTCCGACCACTGACCATTCAGTCAGAATGATGTCGAGCACGCCTTCGGGCGCCGATATGACTAGGGAAGTTGCTATTGCATGTGGCGTGAAACCAAGATTCTCCTGATCGATGACGACAGCGCCCGCCGCCGCGATCTGGCGGTGGTCCTGAACTTTCTCGGCGAAGAAAACCTGCCCTGCTCGAGCCAGGATTGGCAGCAGGTGGTGGAGTCGTTGTCTTCGAGCCGTGAAGTCCTCTGCGTGCTGATCGGAACCGTGAATGCTCCAGGCAATGTGCTGGGGTTGCTTAAGACAGTGGCCGGTTGGGATGAGTTCCTTCCGGTGTTGCTGATTGGCGAAATTTCTTCTGCGGACTTCCCGGAAGAGCTGCGCCGTCGCGTGCTGTCCAACCTCGAGATGCCGCCGAGCTACAGCCAGTTGCTCGATTCGCTGCACCGTGCCCAGGTCTATCGCGAGATGTACGACCAGGCCCGTGAGCGCGGTCGTCAGCGCGAGCCCAACCTGTTCCGCAGCCTGGTCGGCACCAGCCGTGCCATTCAGCATGTGCGGCAGATGATGCAACAGGTGGCCGATACCGACGCCAGCGTGCTGATTCTCGGCGAGTCCGGCACGGGCAAGGAAGTGGTGGCGCGCAACCTGCATTATCACTCCAAGCGCCGCGAAGCGCCGTTCGTGCCGGTCAACTGCGGGGCAATCCCCGCCGAGTTGCTCGAAAGCGAACTGTTCGGCCATGAGAAGGGCGCCTTTACCGGTGCCATCACCAGCCGTGCCGGGCGCTTCGAGCTGGCCAACGGCGGTACGCTGTTCCTCGACGAGATTGGCGACATGCCGCTGCCGATGCAGGTCAAGCTGCTGCGCGTGCTCCAGGAGCGTACATTCGAGCGGGTCGGCAGCAACAAGACCCAGAGCATCGACGTGCGCATCATCGCCGCGACGCACAAGAACCTCGAAAGCATGATCGAGGACGGTACCTTCCGCGAAGACCTGTACTACCGCCTGAACGTGTTCCCGATCGAGATGGCGCCGTTGCGTGAGCGCGTGGAAGACATTCCGCTGCTGATGAACGAGCTGATTTCACGCATGGAGCACGAGAAGCGCGGTTCGATCCGCTTCAACTCCGCTGCGATCATGTCGCTGTGCCGGCATGGTTGGCCGGGCAACGTGCGCGAGCTGGCCAACCTGGTCGAGCGCATGGCGATCATGCATCCGTACGGGGTGATCGGCGTGTCGGAGCTGCCGAAGAAATTCCGCTACATCGACGACGAGGACGAGCAGCTGGTAGACAGCCTGCGCAGTGATCTCGAAGAGCGTGTGGCGATCAACGGTCATGCGCCGAGCTTCTCCAGCCATGCCATGCTGCCGCCTGAAGGGTTGGATCTGAAGGACTATCTCGGCAGTCTGGAGCAGGGGTTGATTCAGCAGGCGCTGGACGACGCCAATGGGATCGTGGCGCGGGCGGCCGAGCGGTTGCGGATTCGCCGTACCACCTTGGTGGAGAAGATGCGCAAGTATGGGATGAGCCGGCAGGGGGGTGAGGACCAGGCGGAGGATTGAGGGGCTTGGCTTGAGTGCTCTGGCGCCCTTGAGATCGAGCGCCGCCCGCGCGGCGCATCGCGAGCAACGCTCGCTCCTACGTTTGTTTTTGGCCAGTTATGCCTGTGGGGTTTGCGCGCGAACGCCTTGGTGCTTGACGCGATATCGAGTCGTACCTGCAAGGCGGTCGCGCGCGCCTGTCACTGGCGTTATTGGCCAGAAACAAACGTAGGAGCGAGCGTTGCTCGCGATGCGCCGCGCGGGCGGCGCTCGATCTGTGCATCACTGCAAATCTCAAGACATGCACCGATGCCCCCGACCCCCCCCCAACCCCCCATCCCCGGCACGCCTATTGCTACACCGCTCGCACCACACCGTTTTTATGACGGTCAGCCACGCGAGAGAGCACGATGCCCCAGGCCGCCCACTTTTCCCGAGCCCCTGATCTACAGGGGCGCACCCCGGTCGAACAGGAGAGTCGACAGGGGCTGGAGCAGGCATTCGCCCTGTTCAACCAGGTATCCACCCAGCTCAACCAGTCCTACAGCTTGCTCGAAGCCCGCGTCAGCGAGCTCAAGGGCGAGCTGGCGGTGGTCGGCGCCCAGCGCATGGCTGAACTCAACGAAAAAGAGCGCCTTGCCAACCGCCTGCAAAACCTGCTCGACCTGCTGCCGGGTGGGGTGATCGTGATCGATGAGCAGGGCCGCGTGCGCGAAGCCAATCCGGCGGCCTGCGAACTGCTCGGTGAGCCTTTGATCGGCCAGCTGTGGCGTGAAGTGATCGCGCGCAGTTTCGCCCCGCGCAAGGATGACGGTCACGAAGTCTCGCTGCGCGATGGCCGGCGCCTGTCGATTGCCACTCGCTCGCTGGACGCCGAGCCCGGCCAACTGGTGCTGCTCAACGACCTGACTGAAACCCGTCGCCTGCAAGGCCAGTTGGCGCGGCACGAGCGCCTGTCTTCGCTGGGGCGCATGGTCGCCTCGCTGGCCCACCAGATCCGCACGCCGCTGTCGGCGGCCATGCTGTACGCCAGCCACCTGGCCGATACCGAGCGCGAACTGGCGCCAGAGACCCGTCAGCGCTTCGCCGGCAGCCTCAAGGAGCGCCTGCACGAGCTGGAGCACCAGGTGCGCGACATGCTGGTGTTTGCCCGTGGCGAGTTACCGCTGGGCGATCGGCTGACCCCCAAGGGGCTGTTCCAGGCCTTGCAGCAAGCCGCCCAGCCGCACGTGCAGGGGCATGCCGTGCGCTGGCAGTGCGACAGCCACCTGGGCGAATTACTGTGCAACCGCGACACCCTGGTCGGTGCCTTGCTCAACCTGATCGAGAACGCCCTGCAGGCCAGTGATGGCGAGGCGCGGCTCAAAGTGCACCTGTTCCGCCGCGGGCACACCCTGCGGCTGTGCGTCAGTGATGCCGGCAGTGGCATCGATGCTGATCTGCTGGGCCGTCTGGGGGAGCCGTTCCTCACCACCAAGGCCACCGGCACCGGTCTTGGTCTGGCGGTGGTCAAGGCCGTGGTGCGTGCGCACCAGGGCACATTGCGGCTGCGTTCGAAGGTAGGGCGCGGCACCTGTGTCACGGTTGAGTTGCCGTTGATTGGCGGGCAGCCTGTGGAGGTCGTTTAATGGCCATCAAGGTGCTGCTGGTCGAAGATGACCGCGTGTTGCGCCAGGCGCTGGGCGATACCTTGGAGATTGGCGGCTTCGCCTATCGTGCCGTGGGCAGTGCCGAAGAGGCATTGGAAGCTGTGGAATGCGAGGCGTACAGCCTGGTGGTCAGCGATGTGAACATGCCGGGGATGGATGGGCATCAACTGCTGGCGCAGCTGCGCCGCCACCATCCGCACCTGCCGGTGCTGCTGATGACCGCCCACGCTGCGGTGGAGCGCGCCGTGGAGGCCATGCGCCAGGGCGCTGTGGATTACCTGGTCAAGCCATTCGAGCCCAATGCGCTGTTGAGCCTGGTCGAGCGTCACGCTGCCGGGCGCCTGGGTGGGGCCGACAGCGAGGGCCCGGTGGCCTGCGAAGTGGCCAGCCGACAACTGCTGGAGTTGGCCTCGCGTGTCGCGCGCAGCGATTCTACCGTGCTTATTTCGGGTGAGTCGGGCACTGGCAAGGAAGTGCTCGCACGCTACATCCACCAGCAGTCGCCACGGGCAGCGCAGCCCTTCGTCGCGATCAACTGCGCGGCCATCCCTGACAACATGCTCGAAGCCACCCTGTTCGGCCATGAGAAGGGTGCCTTCACCGGCGCCATCGCTGCGCAGGCCGGCAAGTTCGAGCAGGCCGAGGGCGGCACCTTGCTGCTCGACGAGATTTCCGAAATGCCGCTTGCTTTGCAGGCCAAGCTGTTGCGCGTCTTGCAGGAGCGTGAAGTGGAGCGGGTGGGCGGGCGCAAGCCGATTGCGCTGGATATCCGCGTCGTTGCCACCACCAACCGTGACATGGCCGGTGAGGTGGCGGCGGGGCGGTTCCGTGAGGACCTGTTCTACCGCCTCTCGGTGTTCCCGCTGGCCTGGCAGCCGCTGCGCGAGCGCAGTGGCGACATCCTGCCGCTGGCCGAGCGCCTGCTCGCGCGGCACGTGGCGAAAATGAAACACGCGCCGGTGCGCCTGTCCGCCGCTGCGCAGGCCTGCCTGCAGGCCTATGCCTGGCCGGGCAACGTGCGCGAACTGGATAACGCCTTGCAACGGGCGCTGATCCTGCAGCAGGGCGGTGTGATCGAGGCGGCGGATTTCTGTCTGGCAGGCGTCATTCCCTTGTCGGCAGCAGCGCCCGTGGCCATCGAACCGGTGAGCGATTCCAGCGCCTTGGGCGACGACCTGCGTCGCCGCGAGTTCCAGATGATCATCGACACCCTGCGCGCCGAGCGTGGCCGCCGCAAAGAGGCAGCCGAGCGTCTGGGTATCAGCCCGCGCACCCTGCGCTACAAGCTGGCGCAGATGCGCGATGCCGGGCTCGATGTGGAAGCCAGCCTGTACGGCTGATTCAGTTAATTAAAGATGTGCGCAGCGGGCTGGCACTCTTGTTGCTAGCTCTGGGCTATCCGCCGCATGAGTGTCAAAAAAATGCGGCCGCCGGAGAGAGAAGTTCATGAGCCAAGGTGTTGAATTCAACCGTCTGATGCTGGACATGCGGGCCATGCAGGCCGATGCCATGTCGTTGCCCAAAGCCACTGCTGCGCCTGAGCTGGCCCCAGGCCAAAGCAGCTTTGCCGACATGCTCGGCCAGGCCATCGGCAAGGTGCACGAAACCCAGCAAGCGTCGACCCAGCTCGCCAATGCCTTCGAGATCGGCAAGAGTGGTGTCGACCTGACCGACGTGATGATCGCCTCGCAGAAAGCCAGTGTGTCCATGCAAGCGCTGACCCAGGTACGCAACAAGCTGGTTCAGGCGTACCAGGACATCATGCAGATGCCGGTTTGAGGACGGAAGTAAGTCATGGCTGAAGCAGTCGTCGATAACCCCCCCGCCAAGAGTGGCCCGCCAGCGTCCAAACCGCCGCTGTTCGGTATGTCATTCCTGGAAAACATCTCGCAGATGCCCATGCTGCGTCAGGTCGGCCTGCTGGTCGGGTTGGCGGCGAGCGTGGCGATAGGCTTCGCCGTGGTGCTGTGGTCGCAGCAGCCGGACTACCGGCCGCTGTATGGCAGCCTGGCCGGCATGGACACCAAGCAGGTCATGGACACCCTGGCCGCCGCGGACATCCCCTACAATGTCGAGCCCAATTCCGGTGCTCTGCTGGTCAAGGCCGACGACCTCTCCCGTGCGCGCCTGAAACTGGCGGCTGCGGGCGTGGCGCCGAGCGACGGCAACGTCGGCTTCGAGCTGCTCGACAAGGAGCAGGGCCTGGGTACCAGCCAGTTCATGGAAGCCACCCGTTATCGTCGCAGCCTCGAAGGCGAACTGGCCCGCACCGTCTCCAGCCTGAACAACGTCAAGGCCGCGCGCGTGCACCTGGCGATCCCGAAAAGTTCGGTGTTCGTGCGTGACGAGCGCAAGCCAAGCGCTTCCGTACTGGTCGAGCTGTATCCAGGCCGTGCGCTGGAAGCCGGGCAGGTGATGGCCATCGTCAACCTGGTCGCTACCAGCGTCCCTGAGCTGGACAAATCGCAAGTCACCGTGGTCGACCAGAAAGGCAACCTGCTCTCCGAACAGTTGCAGGACACCGCACTGACCATGGCCGGCAAGCAGTTCGACTACAGCCGCCGCATGGAGAGCATGCTCACCCAGCGCGTACACAACATTCTGCAGCCGGTGCTGGGCAACGACCGCTACAAGGCCGAAGTCTCCGCCGACCTCGACTTCAGCGCGACCGAATCCACGTCCGAGCAGTTCAACCCGGACCAGCCGGCGCTGCGCAGCGAGCAGGCGGTCAATGAGCAACGCTCCAGCAGTTCTGGCCCGCAAGGCGTGCCGGGTGCGCTGAGCAACCAGCCACCGGCCGGCGCTTCGGCACCGGAAAATGCCACCGCCGCCGCGCCGGCCGCTGGCGCCATCCAGCCGGGGCAACCGCTGGTGGATGCCAACGGTCAGCAGATCATGGACCCGGCCACCGGCCAGCCGATGCTCGCGCCGTACCCGGCTGACAAGCGTGTGCAAACCACCAAGAATTTCGAGCTGGACCGCTCGATCAGCCACACTCGCCAACAGCAGGGTCGTCTGAGCCGCCTGTCGGTGGCGGTGGTGGTCGATGACCAGGTCAAGCTCGACGCCAATGGCGAGGCCACTCGCGCGCCGTGGGGCGCCGAAGACCTGGCGCGCTTCACTCGCCTGGTGCAGGACGCGGTGGGCTTCGATGCCAGCCGCGGCGACAGCGTGACCGTGATCAACGTGCCATTTGCCGCCGACCGCGGCGAAGAGATCGCAGAAATCGCGTTCTATCAGCAGCCGTGGTTCTGGGACATCGTCAAGCAAGTGCTGGGCGTGGTGTTCATCCTGGTACTGGTATTCGGCGTGCTGCGCCCGGTACTCAACAACATCACTGGCGGCGGCAAGCAAGCTGCTGCGACGGACAGCGACATGGAGCTGGGCGGCATGATCGGTCTGGATGGCGAACTGGCCAACGACCGCGTCAGCTTGGGTGGCCCGACAAGCATTCTGTTGCCAAGCCCAAGCGAGGGTTACGAGGCACAGCTCAACGCAATCAAAGGCCTTGTGGCCGAAGACCCGGGCCGCGTGGCCCAGGTCGTGAAAGAGTGGATCAACGCCGATGAGTGACAACCGAGCCGTTACCGCCAAGCTGAGCCGCACCGACAAGGCGGCGATCCTCCTGCTCTCGCTGGGTGAGACCGATGCTGCCCAGGTGCTGCGCCACATGGGCCCGAAGGAAGTGCAGCGGGTCGGCGTGGCCATGGCGCAGATGGGCACCGTGCACCGCGATCAGGTGCAGCAGGTGATGAGCGAGTTCGTCGAGATCGTCGGCGACCAGACCAGCCTGGGCGTAGGTTCCGACGGCTACATCCGCAAGATGCTCAACCAGGCCCTCGGCGAGGACAAGGCCAACGGCCTGATCGACCGCATCCTGCTCGGTGGCAACACCAGCGGCCTGGACAGCCTCAAGTGGATGGAGCCGCGTGCCGTGGCCGACGTCATCCGCTACGAGCACCCGCAGATCCAGGCTATCGTGGTCGCGTACCTCGACCCCGACCAGGCCGGTGAAGTGCTGAGCAATTTCGACCACAAGGTGCGCCTGGATATCATCTTGCGCGTCTCCTCGCTCAACACCGTGCAGCCGGCAGCACTTAAGGAGCTGAACCAGATCCTCGAGAAGCAGTTCTCGGGCAACTCCAACGCCGCGCGCACCACCCTGGGGGGCATCAAGCGTGCCGCCGACATCATGAACTTCCTCGACAGCTCCGTGGAAGGTGCGCTGATGGACTCGATCCGCGAGATCGACAACGACCTCTCGGAGCAGATCGAAGACCTGATGTTCGTCTTCAACAACCTGGCCGACGTCGACGACCGCGGCATTCAGGCGTTGCTGCGCGAAGTGTCTTCCGACGTGCTGGTGGTGTCGCTCAAGGGCGCCGACGAGCGGGTCAAGGACAAGATCTTCAAGAACATGTCCAAGCGTGCCTCCGAGCTGCTGCGCGACGACCTCGAAGCCAAAGGCCCGGTGCGCGTCAGCGACGTGGAAACGGCGCAGAAGGAAATCCTTACCATCGCCCGACGCATGGCCGAGGCCGGCGAAATCGTGCTCGGTGGCAAGGGTGCCGAGGAAATGATCTGATCCTGCAGGCAGCATGAATCACCTGTGGGAGCGGGCTTGCCCCGCGAAGCAGGCGCCGTAGGGTATGGCACCGGCTCCGCCGGTGTTCGCGGGTCAAGCCCGCTCCCACAAAGACTGCACCGGTCGTTGTTGAGTAACTGAAAACATGTCCACCAAAGAACACCACCCCAGCGACCTGATTCGTGCCCGTGACCTGGAGGGCGTCGATGTCTGGGCATTGCCCAGCTTCGACCCGGAACCGGAACCCGAGCCGGAACCTGAGCCCGAGATCATCGAGGAAGAAGTCGAGGAAGTGCCGCTGGAGGAAGTCCAGCCGTTGACCCTCGAAGAACTCGAAGCGATCCGCCAGGAGGCCTACAACGAAGGCTTCGCCACCGGTGAGCGTGAGGGCTTTCATAGCACCCAGCTGAAGGTGCGTCAGGAGGCCGAGGAAGCGCTCAGCGCCAAACTGGCGGACCTTGAGCAATTGATGGTGCACCTGCTCGACCCCATCGCCGAGCAGGACACGCAGATCGAGAAAACCCTCGTGCACCTGGTCGCGCACATGGCCCGCCAGGTCATTGGCCGCGAGCTGCGCAGCGATTCCAGCCAGATCACCCAGGTGCTGCGTGAAGCCTTGAAGCTGCTGCCGATGGGGGCGGACAACATCCGCATTCATCTCAATCCGCAGGATTTCGAACTGGCCAAGGCATTGCGCGAGCGCCATGAGGAAAACTGGAAGCTGCTCGAAGACGATGCGTTGTTACCGGGCGGTTGCCGCATCGAGACCGCGCACAGCCGCATCGATGCGACCATGGAAACCCGTATCGAAAAGGCCGTGGCCCAGTTGTTCGACCAGCTGCACGACCAATCCCTGCATCCGGCGGCGCCGGATGTCTCGATCGAGCTGGGCGCTACCGATGCGCCTTGACCGTACCAGCTTCGGCAAGCGCCTGGGCGGCTACGCCGAGGCGATCGCGCTGCCGGTGCAGCCGGTGGTCGAAGGTCGCCTGCTGCGCATGGTCGGCCTGACCCTGGAGGCTGAGGGCCTGCGCGCCGCCGTGGGCGCGCGCTGCCTGGTGATCAACGACGACAGCTACCACCCGGTGCAGGTCGAGGCCGAGGTCATGGGCTTCGCCGGCAGCAAAGTATTCCTCATGCCGGTTGGCAGCATCGCCGGCATCGCGCCGGGCGCGCGGGTGGTGGCGCTGGACGACAGCGGTCGCCTGCCGATGGGCATGAGCATGCTCGGCCGGGTGCTGGACGGCGCCGGCCGCGCCCTGGACGGCAAGGGCGGGATGAAGGCCGAAGACTGGGTGCCGATGGACGGCCCGATCATCAACCCGCTCAATCGCGACCCGATCAGCCAACCGCTGGATGTGGGCATCCGCAGCATCAACGGCCTGCTGACCGTGGGTCGCGGGCAACGTTTGGGCCTGTTCGCCGGTACCGGTGTGGGTAAGTCGGTGCTGCTGGGCATGATGACCCGCTTCACTGAGGCCGAGATCATCGTGGTCGGCCTGATTGGCGAGCGGGGCCGCGAGGTAAAGGAGTTCATCGAGCACATCCTCGGTGAAGAGGGCCTCAAGCGCTCGGTGGTGGTTGCATCGCCGGCTGACGATGCGCCGCTGATGCGGTTGCGTGCGGCCATGTACTGCACGCGCATCGCCGAATATTTCCGTGACAAGGGCAAGAATGTCCTGCTGCTGATGGATTCGCTGACCCGTTTCGCCCAGGCCCAGCGGGAGATCGCCCTGGCCATCGGTGAGCCGCCGGCCACCCGTGGCTATCCGCCGTCGGTGTTCGCCAAGCTGCCCAAGCTGGTGGAGCGTGCCGGCAATGGCGAAGCGGGTGGTGGCTCGATCACTGCGTTCTACACGGTGCTGTCCGAAGGCGACGACCAGCAGGACCCGATCGCCGACTCGGCGCGCGGCGTGCTCGACGGCCACTTCGTGTTGTCTCGGCGTCTGGCTGAAGCAGGCCATTACCCGGCCATCGACATCGAAGCCTCGATCAGCCGGGTCATGCCGCAGGTTGTGGATGCCGACCACCTGCGTCAGGCGCAGAAGTTCAAGCAGCTGTGGTCGCGCCTGTCGCAGAGCCGCGACCTGATCAGCGTTGGCGCCTATGTGGCCGGCGGCGACCCGGAGACCGACCTGGCCATTGCTCTTCAGCCCAAACTGGTGGACTTCCTGCGCCAGGGCCTGGACGAGAATGTCGGCATGGGCCAGAGCCGTCAGCAGCTGGGGGCAGTGTTCATGCCGCCGGCCAGCGGCGGATAAGCCATGAGCCTGCCCAGCCGTGCCGCGCGCCTGGCGCCGGTGGTGAACATGGCCGAAGAGGCCGAGCGCAAGGCCGCGCAGCGGCTTGGGCATTTCCAGCAGCTGGTGGCCCAGGCCCAGGCCAAACTGGCGGAGCTCGAGTCATTCCGCGAGGGCTACCAGGCGCAGTGGATCAACCGCGGTGGCCAGGGCGTCAACGGCAGCTGGCTGGTCAACTACCAGCGTTTTCTGGGGCAGCTGGAAACGGCCATGACCCAGCAGCGCCAGAGCCTGACCTGGCACCAGAACAACCTGAACAATGCCCGGGGGACCTGGCAGCAGGCCTATGCCCGGGTGGAGGGGCTGCGCAAGTTGGTGCAGCGCTACATGGACGAAGCGCGGCGGGCGGAAGACAAGCGTGAGCAGCGCTTGCTGGATGAGTTGTCGCAGCGCTTGCCCCGGCAGGGGCATCTGTAGGCAGTGCCGGCCTCTTCGCGGGGCAAGCCCGCTCCCACAGGTCCTGTGTCGCCCTTGAGTTTTGCAGAGAACCTGTGGGAGCGGGCTTGCCCCGCGAAGAGGCCGGCACTGTTTCACCCATTTGCCACACTTGCCACTCCCTGCTAAACCTTGAAGAGTTGCATTCGCCATCATCGAAGGAATCGCTAGCATGGCAGTCGAGACTGATTTTTCGCAGGACGGGAAAAAGCTCACGATCAAGGTCAAGGGGCGCTTCGATTTCGGCAAGCATCAGGAGTTTCGCGATGCTTACGAACGCCAGGCGGGGCGGCCCGACTCGGTGGTCGTCGACCTGAAAGACACCACTTATCTGGACAGCTCGGCGCTTGGCATGTTGCTGCTGTTGCGCGATCACGCCGGCGGCGACGAATCGGACGTGCGTGTGGTGCATGCCAGTTCCGACGTGCGCAAGATCCTGGCGATCTCCAATTTCGAAAAACTGTTCGACATCAGTTGAGCACGGAGATGCCGGCTGATCAGCCATTGACCGTGCTGGTGGCCGAGGATGGGGCTACGGACCGCCTGTTGCTGGCGCAAATTGTCCGACGGCAGGGCCATCATGTTTTCACGGCGGAAAACGGCGAGCAGGCGGTGGCGCTTTTCGCCGAAAAACGTCCGCAGCTGGTGCTGCTCGACGCCTTGATGCCGGTTATGGACGGTTTCGAGGCGGCGCGGCAGATCAAGGAACTGGCTGGCGAAGCGCTGGTGCCGATCATCTTTCTCACCTCGCTCAACGAGGAGGATGCCTTGGTGCGCTGCCTGGAGGCCGGTGGCGACGATTTCATGGCCAAGCCCTACAGCGCGGTGATTCTCGCCGCCAAAATTCGCGCCATGGACCGCTTGCGGCGATTGCAGGCGACCGTGCTGGAGCAGCGCGACCTGATTACCCGCCACCATCATCACCTGCTCAACGAGCAACGGGTGGCCAAGGCAGTCTTCGACAAGGTTGCTCATTCTGGCTGCATCACGGCGCCCAATATTCGTTATCTGCAGTCGCCCTATGCGTTGTTCAACGGCGACTTGCTGCTGGCCGCCTTCACTCCGTCGGGCGACATGCATGTGCTGCTCGGCGATTTCACCGGCCACGGGCTGCCCGCCGCAGTCGGCGCCATGCCCCTGGCTGAAGTGTTCTACGGCATGACGGCCAAGGGCTATGGCTTGGCGCAAATGCTGCGCGAGATGAATGCCAAGCTCAAACGCATCTTGCCGGTGGACATGTTCTGTTGCGCACTGCTGCTCAACCTGAGCGTGCAGCGCGGCTCGGTGGAAGTGTGGAACGGCGGCATGCCAGATGGCTACCGGCTGTCGGCCGAAGGCGAGGTGCTCGCGACCCTGGCCTCGCGCCATCTGCCGTTGGGTATCCTGTCTGCCGAACGCTTTGACGACAGCACCGAGGTGCTGCCGCTCGCGCCAGATGAGCGGCTATTGTTGCTGTCCGATGGCGTGGTGGACAC
This sequence comes from Pseudomonas sp. NPDC089752, assembly GCF_044748725.1. Classification (NCBI taxonomy): domain Bacteria; kingdom Pseudomonadati; phylum Pseudomonadota; class Gammaproteobacteria; order Pseudomonadales; family Pseudomonadaceae; genus Pseudomonas; species Pseudomonas sp. NPDC089752. Next base: position 54,743 of record NZ_JBIVGP010000002.1, on the reverse strand, counting down.
GGCGGATGAGCAGGAGTGCCTGTTCGGTGTCGAGCGCTTGCGTGCCGTGCTGGCCGCCAACCGCGATCCGGTACAGCTGTTCGATGAAATGATGCAGGCCCTGGCGCGCTTTGGCGGGAGGCCGCGGGACGATATCAGCCTGTGCGACATCCGCATGTTCACCGCCGAGGAGCGGGTGCCAGCGCCGACCATCTATTCTGATAGTGGGCGTTCCAGCCCCCTGGACTGGTCGCTGGGGTTCACCTTGCGCGGTGAGAGCCTCAAGCGCTTCAACCCGGTGCCTTACCTGGTCCAGTTGTTGCAGGAGATCCATGGCCTGCGGCCTCGTACTGGAGCCCTCCACAGTGTGCTCAGCGAGCTCTACTCCAATGCGCTGGAGCATGGCGTGCTGGGCCTGGATTCGCGGCTCAAACAGGATGTCCACGGGTTTGCCGACTACTATCAGGAGCGCGCCCGGCGCTTGGCAGCCATGGTCGAAGGTTTTGTGAGCATCGACCTGAAGGTGGAACCGCAGGCTGGCGGTGGACGTCTGATCATCGAGGTTCGTGACAGCGGGGCGGGGTTCGACGTGCAACAGGTTCTGTCACGCCCGGCTCGCGAGCGGGGCTTGAGCGGGCGAGGCCTGAACCTGGTGCGGCAGCTTGGCAGCGATGCCGGGTGGCGCGAAGGCGGTCGTTGCGCCTGGGTACAGTTTGATTGGTGAGCCGCCTGGTGAGCTGTTTGGCGGCTGAGGCATAATCTGGCTTGATCAAGGAGCGAGCAAGTGACTGACAAGCATATTGACCACAAAGTGCTCAGTGACCTGCAGGAGGTCATGGAAGATGGCTACCTGCAGTTGCTGGAAACCTTTCTTGAGGACTCCGAGCGGCGTCTGAGCCAGTTGCACGGCGCCCGAAACGCCGACGAACTCGGCATGGCCGCGCACAGCTTCAAGGGCAGCAGCAGCAACATGGGCGCTGTTGGTCTGGCGCAGCTGTGTCATCAGCTGGAGGAGCGGGTCAAGGAGCGGCCGCTGTATGGCATCGAAGACCTGGTCAATCGCATCGACCAGGAGTACCTGGAGGTGCAACGTTTCTACCGGGGAGAGCGCGAGCGGGTTTCCGCGGGCTGATCGAGCAGTTGGCGCGACTTTTGCCTGTCTGTGTCCAGACGATAGTTTTGTTTCTGGCGCGGAGACCCATCAATGCCTGTCGCACCTAATCCATTATTGCAAGCCAGCACCTTGAGCAAGCCGTCGCGCACGGGTGTTTCGTTGGCGGACAAGCCGGCGCAGGCTGCGGGCACGCAGGGTAGCGGCTTCGATCAGGTCATGGCTGGCCAGGCCCGTGACAAGGCACCTGTGCGCGATGACAAGGTCGCCCAGGCCAAGCCAAAGGACAAGCCTGAGCCTGCCCAGAGCGGCAAAAAAGAAACTGCCGACAACCCGGCGATTGCCGATGATGGCAACAAATTGCCATCTGATGAACAGGCGCAAGCCGGTAGTGCCGACTCGAGCTCGGTCGACGCCAACCTGGTGGCCGGGCAAATCACCGATGCACAGCCTGGGGCGCAATTGCTGCAGGCCCAGGCAGAAGCAGTCGCGCCGGTCTTGCAAGCTGCTGTACAGCAGCCACCAGCGCCGATTGCCGCGCCATTGCCGGAAGAGGCCGTCGCCGAGGCTTTCGATCCCGATGCCGACCCGTTGGCCAATCTCCCAGGCCTGCGCCTGGCTCTGGAGCAAAGTGCCCAGGCCAAAGGTACGACCTCGACCCATGCCGCCCAGCCTCAGGCCGACGAGGGACAGGCGGCGGCCGTCAATCCATTGGCGACCTTGATGGACAAGATCGAAGCCGAGGCGGGGCAGTCCGAGACGGGCGACAAGGCCTTCGGTGCATTGCTCGAATATGGCCTCAAGGACACCAAGCAGGCGAGCAGCGATACGCGTATCGATGACTTTGCCAACCGCCTGGCCAACCTGACTCAGGCGGCCACGGCCAAGACCGCCAATGCCGTGCCGGTGAGCAGCAGCCCGCTGCACCAGCCCCTGCCGATGAACCAGAACGCCTGGACCGAAGGCCTGGTCAATCGGGTGATGTACTTGTCCAGCCAGAACCTCAAGTCGGCGGATATCCAGCTGGAGCCGGCTGAACTTGGGCGCCTGGACATTCGCGTCAATGTGGCGGCGGATCAGTCCACCCAGGTGACGTTCATCAGCGGTCATGCGGGGGTGCGTGACGCGCTGGACAGCCAGGTGCATCGCCTGCGCGAACTGTTCGCCCAGCAGGGGCTGGCGCAGCCGGATGTCAACGTGGCGGACCAGTCGCGGGGGCAGCAACAGCAGCAGGCGCAGCAGGAGGGGGCGCAGTTGTCTGGGGTGGCGGCGCGGCGGGCGCAGAGTGGCGGTGGAGGTGAGCAGGGGGAGTTGGCTGATGCTAGCCGGGCTGTTGAACAGCAGGTGGTAATTGGCGACAGTGCGGTTGATTTCTACGCTTGATTGCGAGTGTCTATGCTGGCCTCTTCGCGGGACAAGCCCGCTCCCACAGGTTCAGCACCGTACTCAAGCCAGTGGTGAACCTGTGGGAGCGGGCTTGTCCCGCGAAGAGGCCAGTTCAGGTAAAACATCAGTTCTGGCATAACACTTGCTCAAGCCACGTCATCCTCATTTGAACCCCCGATGGACGACGGATTATTGGCATGGCGAAGAGCGACGCAGTGAAAGACCCCGCCGCTAAAGGCAAACTCAAGCTGATCCTGTTACTGGTGCTGGCCCTGTTGCTGGCGGTCGGGCTGTCGGTGGGCGCCACCTGGTTCTTCATGCACAAGAGCGAGCAAGCCCCGGCAGCCGATCCGGCCGCGGCCAATATCAAGCCGGCCGCGATCTACGAGCCTCTGGCCCCGGCCTTCGTGGTCAACTTCAACCAGAACGGTCGCCAGCGCTACATGCAGGTGAGCATCACCCTGCAAGGCCGCAGCCAGGCGGACCTGGATGCCCTCAAGGTGCACATGCCGGTGATCCGCAACAACCTGGTGATGATGTTCTCCGGGCAAGGCTTCGACACCTTGGCCGGCAGCCCGGTGGGCCAGGAAATGCTGCGTCAGAAAGCCACCGCAGTGGTGCAGGAAGTCGCACAGAAGGAAGTCGGCAAGCCGGTGGTCGATCAACTGTTGTTCACCAATTTCGTATTGCAGTAGGAGTCCGCAATGGCCGTACAGGACCTGCTGTCCCAGGATGAGATCGATGCCCTGTTGCACGGCGTCGATGATGGGCTGGTACAGACCGAAAGCGCTGCCGAGCCCGGCAGCATCAAGAGCTATGACCTGACCAGTCAGGATCGGATCGTGCGCGGTCGCATGCCGACCCTCGAGATGATCAACGAGCGCTTCGCCCGCTATACCCGCATCAGCATGTTCAACCTGCTGCGCCGCTCGGCGGACGTGGCGGTCGGCGGCGTGCAGGTGATGAAGTTCGGCGAATACGTGCATTCGCTGTACGTGCCGACCAGCCTCAACCTGGTCAAGATCAAACCGCTGCGCGGCACCTCGCTGTTCATCCTCGACGCCAAGCTGGTGTTCAAGCTGGTGGACAACTTCTTCGGCGGTGACGGCCGTCACGCCAAGATCGAAGGCCGCGAGTTCACTCCAACCGAGCTGCGCGTGGTGCGCATGGTGCTGGACCAGTGCTTCATCGACCTCAAGGAAGCCTGGCAGGCGATCATGCCGGTCAACTTCGAGTACATGAACTCCGAGGTCAACCCGGCCATGGCCAACATCGTCGGCCCCAGCGAAGCGGTGGTGGTGTCGACCTTCCATATCGAACTGGACGGAGGCGGCGGCGACCTGCACGTGACCATGCCGTACTCGATGATCGAGCCGGTACGGGAAATGCTCGATGCCGGTTTCCAGTCCGACCTGGATGATCAGGACGAACGCTGGGTCAAGGCCCTGCGCGAAGACGTGCTGGACGTTTCGGTGCCATTGAGCGCCACGGTTGCCCGCCGCCAGCTGAAACTGCGCGATGTGCTGCACATGCAGCCTGGCGATGTGATTCCGGTGGAGCTGCCCGAGCACCTGGTGGTGCGCGCCAACGGCGTGCCGTCGTTCAAGGCGCGTCTGGGTTCGCACAAGGGCAACCTGGCCCTGCAGATCATTGACCCGATCGAACGCCGCTGACGGCGTGCCGGTCGCTCACTACGAATTGAATGCCTGTCGAGGACATCATGGCTAACGAAAACGAGATCACCTCCCCGGAAGACCAGGCCCTGGCCGACGAGTGGGCCGCAGCACTGGAAGAAACCGGTGATGCCGGCCAGGCGGACATCGACGCGCTGTTGGGCGGCGACAGCGGCAGCGCTGGCGCTGGCCGGCTGCCGATGGAGGAGTTCGCAAGCTCCCCGAAGCCAAAGGAAAACGTCAGCCTGGAAGGCCCGAACCTGGACGTGATCCTGGACATCCCGGTGAACATCTCCATGGAAGTGGGCAGCACCGAGATCAACATCCGCAACCTCCTGCAGCTCAACCAGGGCTCGGTGATCGAGCTCGACCGCCTGGCCGGTGAGCCGCTCGATGTGCTGGTCAACGGCACGCTGATCGCCCACGGCGAAGTGGTGGTGGTCAACGAGAAGTTCGGCATCCGCCTGACCGACGTGATCAGCCCCAGCGAACGTATCAAGAAGCTGCGCTGAGTGAAGGGCACGATGCGGGCCGTCACCGCCCTGGTCACGCTGCTGGTCAGCGAAGTGGTGATCGCCGCTGCCGCCCCGGCCGTGCCGGCCACGCCACCCGCTGCCGCACCCGGCAGCCTCGGCGGACAGTTGGCGCAGATGGTCCTGGGCCTGTTGCTGGTAGTGGGCCTGATCTTCTTCCTGGCGTGGCTGCTGCGGCGCATGCAGGGCGCCGCGCCCAAGGGCGGCCAGGTGATCGAGATCGTCGGCAGCCGTGCCCTCGGCCCGCGTGACCGGTTGCTGCTGGTGCAGGTCGGCAAAGAGCAGATTCTCATCGGCCATACCCCTGGCAGCATCGAGGCCTTGCATGTCATGGCCGAACCCGTGGAAGTGCCGGCCAGCGCCCGCCAGGCGACGCCCGAATTCGCCCAGCGGCTGATGGAGCTGATGGGCAAGGATCAGAAGGACAAGAAGTGATGAGTGGCGCGCTGCGCATCGTACTGACCCTGGCGCTGCTGCTGGCCGCACCGCTGGCCCTGGGCGCCGACCCGCTGTCGATCCCGGCCATTACCCTGTCCAACGGCCCGGACGGGCAGCAGGAGTATTCGGTCAGCCTGCAGATCCTGATGATCATGACGGCGCTGAGCTTCATTCCAGCGTTCGTCATCCTGATGACCAGCTTCACCCGCATCATCATCGTCTTCTCGATCCTGCGCCAGGCCCTGGGCCTGCAGCAGACGCCATCGAACCAGGTGCTGACCGGCATGGCGCTGTTCCTGACCCTGTTCATCATGGCGCCGGTGTTCGACCGGGTGAACCAGGACGCCGTACAGCCGTACCTGAAGGAGCAGATGACCGCTCAGCAGGCCATCGACAAGGCCCAGGGGCCGCTCAAGGACTTCATGCTGGCGCAGACCCGGCAAAGCGACCTGGACCTGTTCATGCGCCTGTCGAAGCGCACCGACATCGCTGGCCCTGACCAGGTGCCGCTGACCATTCTGGTGCCGGCGTTCGTCACCTCGGAGCTCAAGACCGCGTTCCAGATCGGCTTCATGATCTTCATCCCGTTCCTGATCATCGACATGGTGGTCGCCAGCGTGCTGATGGCCATGGGTATGATGATGCTGTCGCCGCTGATCATCTCGCTGCCGTTCAAGATCATGCTGTTCGTCCTGGTCGATGGCTGGGCGTTGATCATGGGCACCCTGGCCGGCAGTTTCGGCGGCGTCTGACGCTGCCAAGGAGAGCTTGCATGACACCTGAAGTTGCCGTCGACCTGTTCCGTGACGCCCTTTGGCTGACCACGCTGATGGTTGCCATCCTGGTGGTGCCGAGCCTGTTGATCGGCCTGGTGGTAGCCATGTTCCAGGCCGCCACGCAGATCAACGAACAGACCCTGAGCTTCTTGCCGCGCCTGCTGGTGATGCTGGTGACACTGATCGTGGCCGGGCCGTGGCTGACGCAGAAGTTCATGGAGTACTTCATCAGCCTGTACACCAGCATCCCGCAGCTGATCGGTTGAGGCGGCCATGCTGGAGCTGACCGATGCGCAGATCGGCACCTGGGTCGCCACGTTCCTGCTGCCGCTGTTCCGGGTGACCGCAGTGCTGATGACCATGCCGATCTTCGGGACCCGCATGCTGCCGGCGCGCGTGCGTCTGTATGCGGCGGTGGCGATCACCGTGGTGATAGTGCCAGCGCTGCCACCCTTGCCCGAATTCGATCCTTTGAGCCTGCGCGGCCTGCTGCTGTGCGGTGAGCAGATCATCGTCGGCGCGTTGTTCGGTTTTTCGTTGCAGTTGCTGTTCCAGGCGTTCGTCATTGCCGGGCAGATCGTCGCGATACAGATGGGCATGGCCTTCGCCTCTATGGTCGATCCGGCAAACGGCGTCAACGTCGCAGTGGTCAGCCAGTTCATGACCATGCTGGTGAGCGTGCTGTTTCTGCTGATGAATGGCCACCTGGTGGTGTTCGAGGTGCTGACCGAGAGCTTCACCACCTTGCCAGTGGGCCATGCGCTGGTGGTCAATCACTTCTGGGAGATGGCAGGGCGCCTGAGTTGGGTGTTCGGTGCCGGGCTGCTGTTGATCCTGCCGGCGATCGCCGCGCTGCTGGTGGTCAACATCGCCTTTGGCGTAATGACTCGTGCGGCGCCCCAGTTGAACATCTTCTCCATTGGTTTTCCGCTTACGCTGGTGCTGGGCATCGGCATTTTCTGGGTCGGCCTGGCCGATATTCTTTCCCATTACCAGGCATTGGCCAGCGAAGCGCTGCAATGGCTGCGTGAACTTGCCAGGGCGCGCTGAGCATGGCAGAGAGCGAGAGCGGTCAGGACAAGACAGAGGACCCCACCGACAAGCGCAAGACCGACGCGCGAAAGAAAGGTGAGATCGCCCGTTCCAAGGAGCTCAATACCGTCGCATCGACACTGGGTGGTGCCGGGGCCTTGCTGGCCTTTGGGGGTAACCTGGCAGAAACCCTGATGACCTTGATGCGGATGAACTTTTCGCTGACACGCGATGTGCTGACCGATGAGCGTTCGATGGGCATGTTTCTGCTCGCTTCGGGCAAGATGGCCATCTGGGCGGTACAGCCGATATTGGTGCTGTTGTTCATCATTGCCTTGATCTCACCCATCGCCTTGGGAGGGTTCATTTTCTCTGGCAGCCTGCTGCAGCCTAAATTCAGCCGCATGAATCCGTTGTCCGGGATCAAGCGGATGTTTTCGATGAACTCGCTGACAGAATTGCTGAAGGCGATGGCCAAGTTCTTCATGATCCTGATCGTGGCGCTGGTGGTGCTCAGCAACGACCGCCAGGCACTGCTGGCGATCGCCAACGAACCGCTGGAGCAGGCAATCATTCACAGCCTGCAGGTGGTTGGCTGGAGTGCGCTGTGGATGGCCGCCGGCCTGTTGATCATTGCCGCGGCGGATGTGCCGTTCCAGCTGTACCAGACGCACCAGAAGCTGAAGATGACCAAGCAGGAGATCAAGGACGAGTACAAGGACAGTGAAGGCAAGCCCGAGGTCAAGCAGCGTATTCGTCAGTTGCAGCGTGAGGCTTCGCAGCGACGGATGATGGCCGCAGTGCCCGAGGCGGATGTGATCATCACCAACCCGACGCACTATGCGGTGGCGTTGCAATATGACCCGGAGAAGGGCGGGGCGGCACCCTTGCTCTTGGCCAAGGGGACGGACTTCATCGCCTTGAAGATTCGCGAAATTGGCGTTGAGCACAAGGTGCAGATCCTTGAGTCGCCGGCGCTGGCGCGGGCGATCTATTACTCCACCGAGCTTGAGCAGGAAATCCCGGCGGGGCTGTACCTGGCGGTGGCGCAGGTGCTGGCGTATGTGTTCCAGATTCGCCAGTACCGCTCGGGCAGGGGCAAGCGGCCGGAGCCGTTGAAAGAGGATTTGCCAATACCGCCGGATCTGCGCCGCGACAATTGATTTGATGTTGTCGCTTCTGGCCCCTTCGCGGGCCAGCCCGCTCCCACAGGTGCATCACAGTTCTTGAGCTTTGTGCACTCCCTGTGGGAGCGGGCTTGCCCGCGAAGAGGCCAGTGCTGAGCGCACAAAGCCCAAAGTTGGAAAGCTTCTTGCAAAGCCACGCCCAAGCGCCCCTTGGGCGTCAAAGTTTTGCTTGAAGAGGACACCCGGTGGATCGCACTCAGTTAATCAGCAACGCACGCCATAACCTGGCCGGTCTCGGCCGGGGCAACCTGGGTGTGCCGCTGTTGCTGCTGGTGATGTTGGCAATGATGATGTTGCCGATACCGCCGTTCCTGCTCGACGTCTTCTTCACCTTCAACATCGCCCTGTCGATCGTGGTCCTGCTGGTCTGCGTGTACGCCCTGCGCCCACTCGACTTCGCCGCGTTCCCCACGATCTTGCTGGTCGCCACGCTGCTGCGGTTGGCGCTGAACGTCGCCTCCACGCGCGTGGTCATGCTCCACGGCCAGGAGGGCCATGGCGCCGCCGGTAAGGTGATCCAGGCCTTTGGTGAAGTGGTGATCGGCGGCAACTACGTGGTCGGTGCGGTGGTGTTCGCCATCCTCATGATCATCAACTTCGTGGTGGTGACCAAGGGTGCCGGGCGTATCTCCGAAGTGAGCGCCCGCTTCACCCTCGACGCCATGCCTGGCAAGCAGATGGCCATCGATGCCGACCTCAATGCCGGCTTGATCGATCAGGCCCAGGCCAAGTCACGTCGCGCCGAGGTGGCCCAGGAGGCCGAGTTCTATGGCTCCATGGACGGTGCCAGCAAGTTCGTCCGTGGTGACGCCATTGCCGGCCTGTTGATCCTGTTCATCAACCTGATCGGCGGCATGCTCATCGGCATGCTCCAGCACAACATGTCGTTCAGTGAAGCCGGCAAGGTCTACGCCCTGCTGACCATCGGTGACGGTTTGGTGGCGCAATTGCCATCACTGTTGCTGTCCACCGCCGCCGCGATCATGGTTACCCGTGCTTCGGGCTCCGAGGACATGGGCAAGCTGATTAACCGGCAGATGTTCGATTCGCCGAAGGCGTTGGGGGTGTCGGCAGGCTTGATGATCGTCATGGGCCTGGTGCCGGGCATGCCGCACGTCGCCTTCCTCAGCCTCGGCCTGTTGGCCGGCGGTGGTGCGTACCTGGTGTGGAAGAAGCAGCAGAAGGCCAAGGCCGTCGCGCTGCAGGAGGCGCAGCGCCAGCAGGACCTGCTGCCGTCGCCGCAACGAGCGATGGAAACCAAGGAGCTGGGCTGGGACGACGTGACGCCGATCGACATGATCGGCCTGGAAGTCGGCTACCGCCTCATCCCGCTGGTCGATCGCAACCAGGGCGGCCAGTTGCTGGCGCGGATCAAGGGGGTGCGCAAGAAGCTTTCCCAGGACCTGGGCTTCCTCATGCCCACCGTGCACATTCGCGACAACCTCGACCTGCAGCCCAGCGCCTACCGCCTGACACTGATGGGGGTGATCCTGGCCGAGGCCGAGATCTACCCCGACCGCGAACTTGCGATCAACCCTGGCCAGGTATTCGGCACCCTCAACGGCATCGCCGCCCGCGACCCGGCTTTCGGCCTGGAGGCGGTGTGGGTCGACATCGCCCAGCGCGCCCAGGCGCAGTCTCTGGGCTATACCGTGGTTGACGCCAGTACCGTGGTGGCCACCCACCTCAACCAGATTCTGCAGAAGCATTGCCATGAGCTGATTGGCCACGAAGAGGTTCAGCAATTGCTGCAGGTACTGGGCAAGGCTTCGCCTAAACTTGCAGAAGAATTGGTGCCCGGTGTCATTTCCTTGTCGGGGTTGCTCAAGGTCCTGCAAGCGTTGCTCGCCGAGCAAGTGCCGGTGCGTGACATCCGCAGCATTGCCGAGGCGATCGCCAACAATGCCGGCAAGAGTCAAGATACCGCCGCGTTGGTCGCGGCAGTGCGCGTCGGATTGTGTCGTGCCATCGTGCAAAGCATTGTCGGCGTTGAGTCCGAGCTGCCTGTGATCACCCTTGAGCCAAGGTTGGAACAGATTTTGCTCAATAGTCTGCAAAGGGCCGGGCAGGGTCAGGAAGACGGTGTTCTTCTGGAACCGAGCATGGCCGAAAAGCTGCAGCGTTCGTTGATCGAAGCGGCTCAGCGCCAGGAGATGCAAGGCCAGCCGGCCATCCTCCTGGTTGCTGGCCCGATCCGTGCCATGCTGTCGCGCTTCGGCCGCCTGGCTGTACCGAATTTGCATGTTCTGGCGTATCAGGAAATACCGGATAACAAGCAAGTCACCATCGTTGCCACCGTGGGCCCCAACGGCTGAGGTAGTGGGTTATGCAAGTTAAGCGTTTTTTCGCCGCCGATATGCGTCAGGCCATGAAGCTGGTTCGTGATGAGCTGGGCTCCGATGCCGCCATCATCGGTAACCGCCGCATCGCCGGCGGTGTCGAATTGACGGCCGCGCTGGACTACAAGCTGTCCGCGCTGGCCCCCCGCGTGCCCAATGCCGAGCTCGAAGAAGAGCTGCGCAAGACCCAGACGCGTATCGCCACCGCCCAGGCCGAGCTGGACAACCGCAGCGAGGCCAGCGAAGGCAGTCGCCAATTGTTCGCCGGCCAGTCGCTGACCGCGTCGGAGCCATTGATCGACCCGTACGTGGAGGCACCCGCCGCAGCCGCCCCGGCCGCCCCGGCGCCGGTCGATCCACGCCTGTTCGATGCCATGCGCTCGGAACTGTCGGGCCTGCGCGAGCTGCTCGAAGTGCAGCTCGGTTCGCTGGCCTGGAACCAGCTGCAAGGCAGCAAGCCGGCCCAGGCCAACCTCTGGCGCCGCTTGCAGCGCATCGGCCTGTCCGGCCCGATTGCCCGCGAACTGCTCGAGCTCACCCAGGAGATCGAAGAGCCGCGCCATGCCTGGCGCATGCTGCTGGCGCACCTGGCGCGGATGATCGACGTGCCCGAGGTCGAGCCGATCGAAGAGGGCGGTGTGATCGCCATGGTCGGCCCCGCCGGCATGGGCAAGACCACCACCCTGGCCAAGCTGGCCGCGCGCTACGTGCTCAAGTACGGCCCGCAGAACCTGGCACTGGTGAGCATGGACAGCTTCCGCATCGGAGCCCAGGAGCAGCTCAAGACCCTGGGGCGCATCCTCAACGTGCCGGTGACCTACGTCGACCCGGGCCAGTCGCTGGCCCAGGCGCTGGAGCCGCTGCTGCGCAAGCGCGTGGTGCTGATCGATACCGCCGGCCTGCAGGCCAGCGACCCGGCCCTGCGCATGCAGCTGGAAAGCCTGGCCAGTCGTGGCATCGCCTCGAAAAACTACCTGGTACTGGCCACTACCAGCCAGAAGCAGGTGCTGACCGCCGCCTACCACAGCTACAAGCGCTGCGGCCTGGCCGGTTGCATCCTGACCAAACTCGATGAAACGGCGAGCCTCGGCGATGTGCTGAGCCTGGCCATCAGTCATGAACTGCCCGTGGCCTACCTCACCGATGGCCCGCGCATTCCTGACGACCTGCACCTGCCACGGGCGCACCAGTTGGTGACTCGCGCGGTGAATGTGCAGTTGCAGGACGAGCCCAGCGAAGAGGCCATGGCCGATATGTTCGCTGATCTCTATCACAACCCGCGGCGAGCGGGTTGATGATGAAGCGTGTGCAAAATACCTACATCAAGGGGGCTGGCGTATTGCCCCTCGTGTGGCTTGGGTCCAAGCGAGACAAGGTAAACAACGAACATGGGTAGCATGCATCCCGTACAGGTGATCGCCGTAACCGGTGGCAAAGGTGGCGTCGGCAAGACTAACGTTTCAGTGAACCTGTCCCTGGCACTGGCCGAGCTCGGCCGCCGGGTCATGCTGCTGGACGCCGACCTGGGCCTGGCCAATGTCGACGTGTTGCTGGGCCTGGCGCCGAAACGCACCCTGGCCGATGTCATCGAGGGGCGTTGCGAACTGCGCGACGTGCTGTTGCAGGGGCCGGGCGGTGTGCGCATCGTGCCGGCGGCCTCCGGCACTCAGAGCATGGTGCACCTGGCCCCGGCCCAGCATGCCGGGCTGATCCAGGCGTTCAGCGAGATTGGCGACAACCTCGACGTGCTGGTCATCGACACCGCTGCGGGCATTGGTGATTCGGTGGTCAGCTTCGTCCGCGCGGCGCAGGAAGTGCTGCTGGTGGTGTGCGACGAACCCACCTCGATCACCGACGCCTACGCGCTGATCAAGCTGCTCAACCGCGACTACGGGATGAACCGTTTCCGCGTGCTGGCCAACATGGCGCAGAGCCCGCAGGAAGGGCGCAACCTGTTCGCCAAGCTGACCAAGGTCACCGACCGCTTCCTCGACGTCGCCCTGCAATACGTCGGCGCCGTGCCCTACGACGAGTGCGTGCGCAAGGCGGTGCAGAAACAACGGGCCGTCTACGAGGCGTTCCCACGTTCCAAATGCGCACTGGCGTTCAAGGCCATTGCGCAGAAGGTCGACAGCTGGCCGTTGCCAGCCAACCCGCGCGGGCACCTGGAGTTCTTCGTCGAGCGCCTGGTGCAGCCCACCAGTGCAGGGCCAGTGTTATGAGTGCGAGCGGTTTCAAGATGTACAGCAAAGCGTCCAAGGACGCCCAGTACGAACTGATCGAACGCTACGCTCCGCTGGTCAAGCGCATTGCCTACCATTTGCTGGCGCGCCTGCCGGCCAATGTGCAGGTCGAAGACCTGATCCAGGCCGGCATGATCGGCCTGCTGGAAGTCGCCAACAAGTATGACGCCAGCAAGGGTGCGAGCTTCGAAACCTACGCCGGCATCCGCATCCGCGGGGCCATGCTCGACGAGGTGCGAAAAGGGGATTGGGCGCCGCGTTCGGTGCACCGCAACACCCGCATGGTCAGCGACGCGATGCGCGCCGTGGAAGCCAGAACCGGTCGCGACGCTAAAGATCATGAAGTTGCTGCCGAACTCCAATTGAGTCTCGATGATTACTACGGGATTTTGAACGATACCCTGGGCAGCCGCCTGTTCAGTTTCGACGACCTGTTGCAGGACGGCGAACACGAAGGGCTGCACGAGGATGGCGCCAGTGGCCAGGTCGAGCCGTCGCGCGACCTGGAAGACGAGCGCTTCCAGGCTGCCCTGACCGATGCCATCGCCAACCTGCCGGAGCGTGAGCGGCTGGTCCTGGCGCTGTACTACGACGAAGAGCTGAACCTCAAGGAAATCGGTGAGGTGCTGGGGGTCAGCGAATCGCGTGTCAGCCAGCTGCACAGCCAGTGTGCCGCGCGCCTGCGCAGCCGCCTGGGGGAATGGCGGGCGCGTTGAGCCTGAAGTCGTTGCAGTCGTTTCACGTTGTACCGAATTGATTGAATGCGCGCTCGGGGCCGAGCGCGTTAGAGACTGCTTGGAGGTCTAATTGAACAAAGACATGAAAATCCTCATCGTTGACGACTTTTCGACGATGCGGCGGATCATCAAGAACCTGCTGCGTGATCTGGGCTTCACCAACACCGACGAAGCCGACGACGGCACCACGGCGCTGCCGATGCTCGAAAGCGGCCACTACGACTTCCTGGTGACCGACTGGAACATGCCGGGCATGTCCGGTATCGACCTGCTGCGCAAGGTGCGCGCGCATGACCGTCTGAAGGGCATGCCGGTGCTGATGGTGACCGCCGAAGCCAAGCGCGACCAGATCATCGAAGCGGCCCAGGCCGGCGTCAATGGTTACGTGGTCAAGCCGTTCACCGCGCAGGTTCTCAAAGAAAAGATCGAAAAGATCTTCGAACGCGTCAACGGCTGAATCAGCTCAGGGGGCGCCATGGAATCATCACAAACGTCTTTGGGGGAGTTCGAATCGACCCTGAAGAAGCATGCCCAGCAGTTGGTCGAAAGCCTGGAGAAGGGGCAGTTCGGCGAGGCCGTGCAGCTGATTCATCAGCTCAATCAGACCCGCGACCGTGGCCTGTATCAGGAAGTCGGCAAGCTGACCCGTGAGCTGCACAGCGCGATCGTCAGCTTCCAGATCGACCCGCGCATGCCGCAGGCCGAGGAAGTCTCGCAGATCACCGACGCCACCGAGCGTTTGTCCTATGTGGTCAAACTGACCGAAGGCGCCGCCAACCGCACCATGGACCTGGTCGAGGAGAGCACCCCGGTGCTCAACGACCTGGCGACCGAGGCGCAGAGCCTGAGTGTCGACTGGCAGCGCTTCATGCGCCGCGAAGTTGCCGCGCCGGAGTTCCGTGATCTGGTCAAGCGCGTCGACAGTTTTCTGACGCATAGCGCCGAAGGCAACCGCAAGGTTTCCGGCCACCTCAATGACATTCTGCTGGCCCAGGACTATCAGGACCTGACCGGGCAGGTGATCAAGCGGGTGACCGCGTTGGTGACCGAAGTCGAAAGCAATCTGCTCAAGCTCGTGCTGATGGCCAGTCAGGTCGACCGCTTTGCCGGTATCGAACATGACCACCAGCAGCTGCGTGCTGAAAAAGATGAAGAAAAATATCCGGCTCGGGGTGAAGGTCCGCAGATTCATGCCGATAAGCGTGAAGACGTCGTGTCCGGTCAGGACGATGTCGATGATCTGCTGTCCAGCCTGGGTTTTTGAGGAGCACGTTTAATGAGCTTCGGCGCCGATGAAGAAATCCTTCAGGATTTCCTGGTAGAAGCCGGCGAAATTCTTGAGCAACTGTCCGAGCAACTGGTCGAGCTGGAAAGCCGGCCCGACGATGCCGACCTGCTCAATGCGATCTTTCGCGGTTTCCACACTGTAAAAGGGGGCGCCGGCTTCCTCCAGCTCAACGAGCTGGTGGAGTGCTGCCATATCGCCGAGAACGTGTTCGACATCCTGCGCAAAGGTGAGCGCCGGGTCGATGCGGAACTGATGGACGTGGTGCTCGAAGCGCTCGACACGGTCAACAGCATGTTCGGCCAGGTGCGCGAACGCAGCGAAGTGACCCCGGCCACGCCCGAGCTGCTGGCGGCATTGTCGCGCCTGGCCGAGCCAGGGAGTGCGCCAGCCCCTGCCGCGGTGGTGGAGGCTGCGACCGAGCCTGCTGCCGAGGCGGACATCACCGATACCGAATTCGAACAGTTGCTCGACTCGCTCGACGCGGTCAAGGCCGAAGCTGCCGCTGCAGAGCAGCAGCTTCAAGGCGAAACCGTGAGCGGCGCCGGCGACGAGATCACCGACGCCGAGTTCGAATCGCTGCTCGACCAGTTGCACGGCAAGGGCCAGTTCTCGGCTGAAGTGGTTGCCAGCGAGCCGGTTGCCGTCGCTGCCAGTGCACCGGCCAGCGATGAGATCACCGACGAAGAATTCGAGTCGCTGCTGGACCAACTGCACGGCAAAGGCACCTTCCAGGCCGATGCGCTGCCGGTTGCCGCGCCTGCACAGGTCAACGCTGCACCGGCTGCCGCCAGCGGCGATGAGATCAGCGAACACGAGTTCGAAGCACTGCTCGACCAGCTGCATGGCAAAGGCAAGTTTTCTGGCGATGCCGTCACCGCCGAAGCGCCGGCTGCGGTTGCTGCGCCTGTCGCCGCCAAGCCGCAAAGCCAGCCTGTCGCTCAGCCGGCACCCGCTGCTGTGGCCAAGCCCGCCGCGCCGGCCCGTACCCCGGCCCCGGCCGCGGAAAAGCACGTCAGCGAGGCGGAAACCACCGTGCGCGTCGATACCGCGCGGCTGGACGAGATCATGAACATGGTCGGCGAGCTGGTGCTGGTGCGTAACCGCCTGGTACGCCTGGGCTTGAACAGCGGCGACGAGGCCATGTCCAAGGCCGTGTCGAACCTCGACGTGGTTACCGCCGACCTGCAGACCGCGGTGATGAAAACCCGCATGCAGCCGATCAAGAAAGTCTTCGGCCGCTTCCCGCGCCTGGTCCGCGACCTGGCCCGCCAGCTCAAGAAAGAGATCAACCTGGAGCTGGTCGGTGAAGAGACCGACCTCGACAAGAACCTGGTCGAGGCCCTGGCCGACCCGTTGGTGCACCTGGTGCGCAACGCCGTCGACCATGGCGTCGAAATGCCCGACGAGCGTGAAGCCTCGGGCAAGGCGCGCACCGGCCGCGTGGTGCTGTCGGCGGAACAGGAAGGCGACCACATCCTGCTGTCGATTTCTGACGATGGCAAGGGCATGGACCCCAACATCCTTCGCGCCAAGGCCGTGGAAAAAGGCCTGATGGACAAGGACGCCGCCGAGCGCCTGAGCGAGTCGGACTGCTACAACCTGATCTTCGCCCCGGGCTTCTCGACCAAAACGGAAATTTCCGACGTGTCCGGCCGTGGCGTCGGCATGGACGTGGTGAAAACCAAGATTTCCCAGCTCAACGGCTCGATCAACATCTTCTCGGCCAAGGGCCAGGGCTCGAAGATCGTCATCAAGGTGCCGCTGACCCTGGCGATCATGCCGACCCTGATGGTGATGCTGGGCAACCAGGCATTCGCTTTCCCGCTGGTCAACGTCAACGAGATCTTCCACCTCGACCTGTCGCGCACCAACGTGGTCGACGGCCAGGAAGTGGTGATCGTGCGCGACAAGGCACTGCCGCTGTTCTACCTCAAGCGCTGGCTGGTCCAGGGCCAGGTGCACGAAGAGCAGCGCGAGGGCCATGTGGTGATCCTCTCGGTCGGCACCCAGCGTATCGGCTTCGTGGTCGACCAGCTGGTGGGCCAGGAGGAGGTGGTGATCAAGCCGTTGGGCAAGATGCTGCAGGGCACCCCGGGCATGTCCGGCGCCACCATCACCGGCGACGGTCGCATTGCGCTGATCCTCGACGTTCCGAGCATGCTCAAGCGTTACGCGGCGCGGCGTATTTGATTTCGGTGGCGCGGCCTGACGGGCTGCGCCGCCTAATGGAGTGTTTATGGCAGTCAAGGTCCTGGTGGTGGATGATTCCGGTTTCTTCCGCCGCCGCGTCTCGGAAATCCTCTCGGCCGACCCGACGATCCAGGTCGTGGGTACCGCGACCAACGGCCGGGAAGCGATCGACCAGGCAGTGGCGCTCAAGCCCGATGTCATCACCATGGACTACGAAATGCCCATGATGGATGGCATCACCGCTGTGCGGCACATCATGCAGCGCTGCCCGACGCCGGTGCTGATGTTCTCTTCGCTGACCCACGAAGGCGCCCGGGTGACCCTCGATGCCTTGGACGCCGGCGCGGTGGATTACCTGCCGAAGAACTTCGAAGACATCTCGCGCAACCCGGAGAAGGTCAAGCAGATGCTGTGCGAAAAGGTCCATACCATTTCGCGCAGCAACCGCCGTTTTGGTGGCTACGCAAGCCCGGCGCCGGTCGCCGCGCCGGCACCTGCCAGCAGCGCTCCGGCTCCGGTCAGCAGCCTTGCCAGCCACGCCCCGGCGCGCACGGCGGCGCCTGCCCGCACTGCGCCAGCGGCGACTGCACATTCGCCAGCGCCCAAGCGCAAGCCTTACAAGCTGGTGGCCATTGGTACGTCCACCGGTGGCCCGGTAGCGCTGCAACGCGTGCTGACCCAGCTGCCAGCAGGTTTTCCGGCGCCGATCGTGCTGATCCAGCACATGCCGGCGGCGTTCACCAAGGCCTTTGCCGAGCGCCTCGACAAGCTGTGCAAGATCACCGTCAAGGAAGCCGAAGATGGCGACCTGCTGCGCCCCGGCCTGGCGCTGTTGGCCCCCGGTGGCAAGCAGATGATGATCGATGGCCGTGGCACGGTGAAAATCCTGCCCGGTGACGAGCGCCTCAACTACAAACCGTGCGTGGACATCACCTTCGGTTCGGCGGCGAAATCCTACGGCGACAAGGTGCTCTCGGTGGTGCTCACCGGCATGGGCGCTGACGGCCGTGAAGGCGCGCGCCTGCTCAAGCAGGGCGGCAGTACCGTGTGGGCCCAGGACGAAGCCAGCTGCGTGATCTATGGCATGCCCATGGCCATCGTCAAGGCCAACCTGGCCGATGCGGTGTACAGCCTGGATGAGATCGGCAAGCACCTGGTCGAGGCCTGCGTCTGATGGATGTCCTTAGCCTGATTGGCCTGATCCTGGCCTTCGTCGCCATCATCGGCGGCAACTTCCTCGAAGGCGGCCACGTCGGTGCGCTGATCAACGGCCCGGCGGCATTGATCGTGCTCGGCGGCACCCTGGCGGCGGCGTTGCTGCAATCGCCGCTGTCGTCGTTCAAGCGCGCCATGCAGATTGTCCGCTGGATCATCTTCCCGCCACGGGTCGACCTGGCCGGTGGCATCGACCGGGTGGTGAACTGGAGCCTGACCGCGCGCAAGGAAGGCCTGCTGGGCCTGGAAGGCGTGGCCGATGGCGAGCCCGACCCGTATGCGCGCAAAGGCCTGCAACTGCTGGTGGACGGCGCCGAGCCCGAGGCCATCCGCAGCATCCTCGAAGTCGACTTCCTGACCCAGGAAAGCCGCGATATCCAGGCCGCCAAAGTGTTCGAAAGCATGGGCGGCTATGCGCCGACCATCGGCATCATCGGTGCGGTGATGGGCCTGATCCACGTGATGGGCAACCTGGCCGACCCGTCGCAGCTGGGCACCGGCATCGCCGTGGCCTTCGTCGCCACCATCTACGGCGTTGCCAGCGCCAACCTGATCCTGCTGCCGGTCGCCAACAAGCTCAAGGCCATCGTCATGCGCCAGTCGCGCTACCGCGAGATGCTCCTCGAGGGCCTGTTGTCGATTGCCGAGGGTGAAAACCCGCGCTCGATCGAACTGAAGCTGCAAGGCTTCATGGAGTAACCCATGCGTCGCCGTCGCCATACCGAGGAACATGAGAATCACGAGCGCTGGCTGGTGTCGTACGCCGACTTCATCACCTTGCTGTTCGCCTTTTTCGTGGTCATGTATTCGATTTCCTCGATCAACGAGGGCAAGTACAAGGTCATCTCCCAGGCGCTGCTGGGAGTGTTCAACGACCCTGAGCGGAGCATGAAGCCGATCCCCATCGGCGATGAGCAGCCGCTGAGCGTCAAGCCAGCCGAGCCGTTGATCAAGGACAGCGAACAGACTGACGCGGGCCTGGCGCAGAGCAGCGTCGACCCGCTGAAAGCCATCAGCGATGACGTGCGCGATGCTTTCGGCGACCTGATCAAGTCCGACCAGATGACCGTGCGCGGCAACGAGTTGTGGGTGGAGATCGAGCTCAACTCTTCGTTGCTGTTCGGCAGTGGCGATGCGATGCCCAGCGACAAGGCGTTCGACATCATCGAAAAGGTGGCCAACATCCTCAAACCGTTCGCCAACCCGGTGCACGTCGAAGGCTTCACCGACAACCTGCCGATTCGTACCGCGCAGTACCCGACCAACTGGGAGCTGTCTTCGGCGCGGGCGGCGAGCATCGTCCGCCTGCTGGCGATGGAAGGGGTCAACCCGGCGCGCATGGCGTCGGTCGGTTACGGTGAGTATCAGCCGCTGGCCAGCAACGACACCGCCGAAGGGCGCGCGCGCAACCGCCGGGTGGTGCTGGTGATTTCCCGCAACCTCGAAGTGCGCCGCAGCCTCACGGGTTCCGGCACTGCCAATGCCAGCCCGGACGCCGCGCTGCGTCGGGCTGGCACACAAAGTGCACCGGCAGCAGGCGGCAGTAACTAAGTCAATTCTCTGTCACTGTGGGAGCGGGCTTGTCCCGCGAACGAAGCGACGCGATTGGATGGCACGGGCTACGCCCGTGTTCGCGGGACAAGCCCGCTCCCACAGGGGTGGGGCGCGAAAATCATGAGTCAGAGTTGTCTATGAGAGTCTGGGCAGTAGCCAATCAAAAAGGCGGGGTCGGCAAGACCACCACCACTATCGCCCTGGCCGGCCTGCTGGCCGAGGCGGGCAAGCGCGTGGTCGTCGTCGACCTCGACCCGCATGGCTCGATGACCAGTTATTTCGGGCACAACCCCGATGCCCTGGAGCACAGCTGCTACGACCTGTTCCTGCACAAGGGCCAGGTGCCGGAAGGCTTGCCGGGACAACTGTTGCTGCCGACCAGCCACGAGCGTATCTCGCTGCTGCCGTCCAGTACCGCATTGGCGGTGCTGGAGCGCCAGTCGCCCGGGCAGAGTGGCCTGGGCCTGGTGATCGCCAAGAGTCTGGCGCAGCTGTGGCAGGACTTCGACTTCGCCCTGATCGACAGCCCGCCGTTGCTCGGCGTGCTGATGGTCAATGCCCTGGCCGCCAGCCAGCAGCTGGTGGTGCCGGTACAGACCGAGTTCCTCGCGGTCAAAGGCCTGGAGCGCATGATCGGTACCCTGACCATGGTCAACCGCTCGCGCAAGCAGGCCTTGCCCTACCAGATCGTGCCGACCCTGTTCGACCGCCGTACCCAGGCCTCGCTGGGCACGCTCAAGGTGCTGCGCGATACCTATGAACATCAAGTGTGGCAGGGCTATATCCCGGTCGATACGCGCCTGCGCGATGCCAGCCGCAGTGGCGTCACGCCATCGCAGTTCGACGGCAAGAGCCGTGGGGTGATCGCTTACCGCGCCCTGCTCAAGCACCTGCTCACCTACAAGACAGCCGTGCAGGTGGCGTCATGACGATCAAGACCGGCAGCCGGCCGCAATTGGCCCTGCAGTCCTACCTCGACGGCCTGCTGCAGGAGGCCACCGAGGCCGACGATCTCCTCGACTTGCCGGCACCGGCGGCCCGCGACGAGTTCGCCGACGCTGTGCGTGAAGAGCAGGCCCGTGATGCCCGCCAGCGCACCGAGACGCCCGTCAGTACGCCAACGCCAAGGCCTTTCGCTGAACCGCAATTGAAAGTGCTGCCCACTGTACTGCCGGTCGAAGAACCGGTGGTTGCGGTGGTCGAGACCGAAGTGGTGGCGGAAGCCAGCATTCCGGTGCTGACCGAAGTCCAGGCGCCCGAACCGGTCGCGCCACTGGTCGAAGTACACCTGCCCGCGCCGAACGTGCCCGCCCCGCCAGCCACGGTCGATGGCCGTCCGCTGTGGGCGGCCGAGCCGTTCGAATGCCTGCTGTTCGACGTCGCCGGCCTTACCCTGGCGGTGCCGCTGGTGTGCCTCGGCTCGATCTACAGCCTGCAAGGCCAGGAGCTGACGCCGCTGTTCGGCCAGCCGGACTGGTTCCTCGGCATCCTGACCTGCCAGGCGGGCAACCTGAAGGTGCTGGACACTGCGCGCTGGGTGATGCCCGACCGTTACCGGGACGACTTCCGCCAGGGCCTGAACTACGTGATTTCCGTGCAGGGCTACGAATGGGGCCTGGCCGTGCATCAGGTCAGCCGCTCGCTGCGCCTGGACCCGGCCGAGATCAAATGGCGCAGCCAGCGTGGCCAGCGCCCGTGGCTGGCCGGCACGGTCATCGAACACATGTGTGCACTGCTCGACGTCGCCGAACTGGCCGAGCTGATCGCCAGCGGCGCGGTCAAGCAGCTGCACGCCAACCACAAATAACTGCGAACACACCGCCAATGGCGGATTTTGAGGGCTAGGGGAATGAAAAAGTCGTCTGCACAGGGTTCCGAAGATCCAATCCTGCAATGGGTAACCTTCCGTCTGGACAACGAGTCCTACGGCATCAACGTGATGCAGGTGCAGGAAGTGCTGCGCTACACCGAGATCGCCCCGGTGCCGGGCGCGCCGAGCTACGTGCTGGGCATCATCAACCTGCGCGGCAATGTGGTGACGGTGATCGACACCCGCCAGCGCTTCGGCCTGATGCCGTCGGACGTCACCGATAACACCCGTATCGTTATCATCGAGGCCGACAAGCAAGTGGTTGGCATCCTGGTCGACAGCGTGGCCGAGGTGGTTTACCTGCGCCAATCGGAAATCGAAACCGCGCCGAACGTGGGTAACGAAGAGTCGGCCAAGTTCATCCAGGGCGTGTGCAACAAGAACGGCGAGCTGCTGATCCTGGTCGAACTGGACAAAATGATGACCGAGGAAGAGTGGTCCGAGCTGGAGAACATCTGAGTTGATCTTCGAGGTTGCTGTCATCTTCCTGGCGCTGCTGTGGGCAGTGAGCCTGTGGTTTTTCCTCAACTACAGCAAGCGCCAGCGCGAATTGGCCGCGCAGCAGGCCGTGGGCGATGCGCTGCGCGACCAGCGCATCAAGGACCTGGCCAAGCGCCTGGATGACTACCAGAACGGCACCGTGCGCATGGGTGAAGCCATTCACGAGCTGCGTGCGGCGGTGGCCAGCGTGCCAGACCGCCTGGAGCGCCTGGAGCAGCGCGACCCGAGCAGCGTCACCTTCAGCCAGGCGGCCAGGCTGGTGGGCATGGGCGCCAGCGTCTCGGAGCTGACCGAAACCTGCGGCCTGACCCAGGCCGAGGCGGAGTTGATGAGCAAGCTGCACCGGGCGGATTGAAGGGGAGTCACCCGAGCAGGTGCTCCCCTGGGTGTCTAGATCTCAGGTGTGCAACCACGACTGAGCCCCACCGATCCGAGCCAGGCGGCTGAGCGGGAAGCCTTGATCGAACGCGGTCAGGATCGCCTCGGGCGAGGCGATGTAATGCTTGTTGATCGTCGTGATGCCATGCAGGTTCCACAGTTGGCGCAGCTGGGCCAAGGCAGGGAGCTGGCGATCGACCATGTCACTGAGCAGGCGCGGCCCGGTGAGGTAACTCAAGCGCCGGGCGTACTGGGTGAACGCCTCGGGATCCACCAGCGGGTCCGGCTTGTGCATGTAGAAGGTCGGGTCTGCCAGCCAGCGCTCGTTCATCTCGGCGCCGATGGCCAGCAGTGTCGGATTGCCGGCTTGGCTGGCGATGAGGCTGTTGTTGAACAAGCCATTCATTCCAAGCTTCTCGTTGGACAACGGGTAGGGCAGCAGCAACCCTTGCTCGGAGCATGTCAGGCGCAAGTCGGCCAGCGGTCGGCCGGCGAACCCCATGGCTTCGCCCTGGGGCAACTCGCCTGGGGCGAGGAAGCTGTCATCGAGGTCCATGTAAATCCCGCCTTCATGATAAAGCAGGTGATAGCGCAACAGGTCCGACGCGGAGGCGTAGTTGCGCGCCAATCCACCATTGCCTTCGATTGCGGCCTGGTACTGTGCATGGTTGGGGGTCTGGCTGAAGAGCTCGAACCAAGGCTGCGATTCCAGCGGCAGGACGTGCAAGCCGGGTGCGTGCTCGGTCAGCAACTGCAGGTTTCTCTCGTAAGCCTCCGTGCTGGCGTTGCTGAGGTAGAGGCGGTACGTCCAGGGTGTGCCCTCGAGCAACTGGGCGTTGCGGCCGATGTTGGTCAGCAGGTCGGTTTCCATGACCTTGTCGCCGACCCAGATACCCGAGATGTGCATGGGCAACTCAGCTGGGGCTTGTGCAGGCACATTTTGCAGGTCGACAGGCAGGTGCAGGTCGATACCGAGGGCGCGCAGTGTAGCCATGCGGGTCTGGTCGCTGACCGTCCGAGGGCCAGTGACTGGCCGCAGGTTCTGCGAATCGAGGGTCGCCCGGTAGTAAGTAGGTAAAACCTCGTTCTGGTCTGCTGCAGTCAGAAATGCGTCTGCTTCTATGTCATAAACCACATCGCTGAAATAGCCTCCTATCGAGGCTTTCATCACATCGGGCTCGCCGTCATACCTGGGTATTCGTTGAATGGCAGCCGCGGTGGCGGGATCGCCACCTGCCACGGCTTCGATGACGTTGTCGTCACGGCGGAAAAACACCACCCCTTGCGGCTCTGCGAAGTGCGGTGGGTCCATGGGGCTCAATGGGTAACCCATGCGACCATTGAGTTCGCGAGGGGCAACGAAGCGGTCGCTGTGGTAGCGGAATAGCAGCGACCGCTCGCTGGCCAGGGCATGTGCCAGCGGCGCTGCGTTGAGCAAGCCGTAGACCGCATCGCCGACCCCTGAAGCTTTCTGCTCTGCGCTCTTGCCGTTGATTGCCTGATCGAGCCCCAGGCCAAACTGGGCCACACCACCGACGGCAAACACGATAGCCAGTTCCGGCACCACCAGCGCCAACGGTGCGAGCAGGTTGCAGGCGGTGCGCAGATAGCCGAGCCACCGCACCTTTTCCACCTGGCCAGCGGTGGTGATCAGCGCATCGGCGTCACGGTAACTGCGCAAGCGCTGGCGCTCGGCCAGTGCCTCAAACAGGTCGCCAGTGATGGGGAGGCTGTACGTTTTGACCTTGTAGTTGACATAGGTGTCTGGCGCCCACACGCCTTCGGTAGTGAATCCCGGGCGGTTGGACGACAGCTGATTGCGCTCTGGGTAGGCGGCCAGGCCATCGAGCGCCGTGTGCAGGCCGCTGTAGCTCAGGCCATCGGCGCGCTCGTCGATGGGGAAGTGAGCCTCGAGGGCCAGGCGCTTTTGCGGGTCCTTGCATTGTTCGGCGAACCACCCCTTCAGGTGCCGTTCCGTGCTGAACTCTTGCAAAGGTGAGGAGTTGCCGGGGGCATACAGAAGCGTCAGGCCGCTGGCTTTGTCCTTGAAGCAGATCAGGTCGGTCGCCGTGTAGCCGTACACGTTCAATGGCCGTGCCTGCACGATGGTGGGGCTGGCAATCAGGCCAGCAACGCGCCATGCCAGCAAAGCGGCATTGTGGCTCAGGCTGCCTTCGGCGACCTGTTTGTTGCAAGCGGCGATGAAGTTGATACGCTCGCTGACACTGTGATCATGCGCATGGTCCTGCCAGTAGCTGTCGAGCATGCTCTGGTAGGTGGTATGAAAATCCAGGTTCCAGATGAAGGTCTGAAAGGTTTCGGCCGCTATCGGAATGTGTGTTTCGCTGTTGTAGCGTTGCTCGGATTCGCGCCGAAACAGGCCATTGAACACTTCGTAGCCGGTGCTGTTGGTCAGCGCGTCTGGTACCTGGAGCTTGTCGACAATGTGCAGCGTGCCGGGCAGGTGACCGGCCCAAGGCTCGTGCAGCAGTGCGCCGACAAGGTTGTTGTCCGACTCGCCTTGCCAATTGCCGAGCAATGCTTCGGTCAGGCTCATGCGCTGCGCCACCACGGCGTTCCAGCCAGCTTGGCCGTCAGTCTGGTAGTGCAAGGTCACCACATCGGTATTGGCGATATCCAGCTTCACCCCTTGCTTGGCGCTCCAGCGTTCGATCGCTTGGCTTGCCGCCTGGTCTGGGCGAGGAAAATGGGTAAGGTGAGCGCGAACGAAGTCTGTTCCGCTGTTCTGGAGGTAAGGGATGCTCATGATGTCACCTGCGTTGTTCGAAGGTGAGCACTGTGCGAGCGGCGTGGTCGAAGGCTGCGTTAACTAATTAACACCTGCCGGGTGTGTCAGCTCGGGCGGGTGGGGTCCGCCTCGTAGGTCAGCAAGGCGCACTGGGGGGTGATGTCCCGGCTTGGCGCTGCTGGATCGCTGAAGCCTGGCGGTGCCTTGCCTTGAAGCTGCCAGGCGAAGGCAATGATTTCGGCGATGGTCAGGTACAGCGCTTCGGGTATCTGATCACCCAGCTCCAGGCGTGCCAGCAGGCTGACCAGCTCGGCGTTTTCATAAATTGGCACTTCATGCTCACGCGCCAGGGCCAGAATGGCTTCGGCCAGTTCGTCGTCACCTTTGGCGGTGAGCGTGGGGGCCTGCTGGCCGTCGTAACTCAGGGCAATGGCCTGGCGAATGGGCTTGTCCATCATGCGGTCTCGTCTACCCAGCGTTGTTCCACCCGTGTGCGTGGGCCTTGTGGTGGGATGCCAGGGTGGCATTCCAGGTCGCCGACATCCAGGCCGCGGGCCAGCAGGCGTTCGCGCAGTTGGCCGAGTTGGCCGTCGATCAGTCGCGCAGTCTGCTCACGTTCGGCCCACAGCTGGCCAGACAGGCGGCCCTGGGCCAATTGCGCCTGAACGTGCAAAGGCCCAAGCGGCGCCAGGTCGAAGGCCAGCTCGATGCGCCACAGTGCCTGCAGCGGATCCTGCGGCTCGCGCCGGCGGTCAGCCTGTTGCTGCGGCGTTTCCTCACGCTGCAGCTTGACCTGCAGGGGGATGAATTCCTGGCCGTGGCGCACCGGGATTTCCGTCTGCCAGGTGGTCTGCTGGTTGCCGTTTTCCAGCGTGCCGGTCTGTTGCAGGCTGCTCAGGGCGTGGCTCTGCAAGCGCGAGATGGCGGCGGCGGCCAGGCGCAGCAGTTGTTGCAGATCACCTTCGTTTTCCATGGCCTGCAACAGCCGTGAGGGCAATGGGAAGGCGCCCGGTGCGGGCTTTGGGCTGACCCGCTCCAGCATGCCCAGCGCACCGCGGGCCATGGCCGGCATTACCTGGGCCAGGGTGAGCGGGCTGGCGGGGGCGTTCACCGAGGCCTGGGTCATCAGCTGCAGCAGGTGTGCCTTGAGATCGGTGGCGACGCTGGCGCTCAGGCCATTGAGCAGCTTTGCCTCAAGGAAGGCGCCGCTGTTGTTGAAGGCCTGGGCGAGCGCTTTGCCGTCACTGAGCTGGCGTGCATCCGTGAGGCCGGCCAGCAGACTGTTGGCGGTGCTGCGTAATTCGCCAGCGCTGGTGGGGTTGCTGGCGATCTGCTGCAGGGCGCTGAGCAAACCGGGCAGGGAAGCCTGGCGGCCTTGCTGGGTGAGCAGTTGCTGGGCGACGTTCAACTGCTCCTGACGACCGCTGAGCGGCACGAAGCGCAGCGACTGGTCGCCCTGCACCACGGCGCTGAGCAGACTGCCGATGGGCAGCGGGCGCGGGCTGTCGAGGGTCAGCGTGGCGCCGGCCTGGGCCGTGTTCAACAGGCTGACCAGCGAACGGAAACTGGCCGCCTCGCCGGGGTTCGTGGGCAGTGCCAGGCTGGTCAGGACCTTGCCCTGCAGCAGGGTACCGAGCGCAACCTTGCTGGTGTCGAGCTGGGTGAGGGTGGCGACATTGCTGGCGTGGGCCTGTTGCAGCAGAACCGCCAGGCGGTTGCTTTCTGGCTGGCTGACGGTGATCTGGCTGCCCTGGGGGATCGGCTGGTTGGCCGTGGCCTGGACCTGGGCCTGGTTGCCATTGGCTTGCAGCACCTGCAGCAGCAATTGAAAGGTACTGCCGGTCTGACGCAGGGCCAGTACGTTGGCCTGCGCGGTTTCGCCTGGCTTGAGCAGGCCTGGCTGCGCCTGGGTCAGGTTGAGCAGTTCGCCGGTCAGCTGGGCCTTGATCGCCTGCGCATTGACAGCGGTTTGTGCACTGAGACTATTGATTTCAGTCATGATTGTATACAACCTGTGAGGCCCGCCCTCTTGGCAGCGTGGCAGCGCATGTAATAATGCCCGCCGTTCGCCAGTGCCAGTATAACGGCAGCGTGGGGGACGACTTGAGAAGCATATAGATAAGGCGAAACCGTGACCCTTCACCTCCAAGCCGTGGGCCTGGCCTGCGAGCGCGACTGGCGCCTGCTGTTCGAGCACCTCGATTTCGAGCTGCGGCCAGGCGACATGCTGCAGATCAGCGGGCCCAACGGCAGCGGCAAGACCAGCCTGCTGCGTTTGCTTGCCGGTTTGATGCAGCCGACTGCCGGGCAGATTCTGCTGGGCGGCCAGCCACTGGGCGAACAGCGCCACGCCCTGGCCAGCATCCTGCTGTGGATTGGCCACGCCGCTGGCATCAAGGACCTGCTCACCGCCGAAGAGAACCTGACCTGGCTGTGCGCCCTGCACCAGCCCGCGACTGGCGAGGCGATCTGGGCGGCACTGGCGGCCGTCGGCCTGCGCGGTTTCGAAGACGTTCCCTGTCATACCCTGTCCGCTGGCCAGCAACGTCGGGTGGCGCTCGCTCGGTTGTATCTGCACAGCCCGCCGCTGTGGATCCTCGATGAACCCTTCACCGCCCTCGACAAACAGGGCGTGGCCCAGCTCGAAGCGCACTTGGCAGCCCACTGCGAGCAAGGCGGCACGGTGGTGCTGACGACGCATCACAGCCTCGAATGCAAGCCCTCCGGCTACCGTGAACTGAACCTGGGGCAATGGGCGGCATGAGCGTATTCATCCTGTTGCTGCGCCGCGAAGCGCGCCTGTTGTTCCGCCGCCCGGCGGAGTTGGCCAACCCGTTGGTGTTCTTCGCCATCGTCGTTGCATTGTTCCCGCTGGCGGTTGGCCCGGAAAGCCAATTGTTGCAAACCTTGTCGCCCGGGCTTGTCTGGGTCGCTGCCTTGCTGGCCGTGCTGCTGTCGCTCGACGGCCTGTTTCGCAGCGATTTCGAGGACGGCTCGCTGGAGCAGTGGGTGCTGTCGCCGCACCCGCTGGCCCTGCTGGTGCTGGCCAAGGTGTTGGCGCACTGGATCTTTTCCGGGCTGGCGCTGGTATTGTTGGCGCCACTGCTGGCGCTGATGCTCGGGCTGCCAAGCCATTGCCTGCCGGTGCTGCTCGGCTCGCTGCTGCTGGGCACCCCGGTGCTGAGCCTGCTGGGTGCGGTCGGCGCGGCGCTGACCGTTGGCCTCAAGCGTGGCGGCTTGCTGCTGGCGTTGCTGATTCTGCCGTTGTATATCCCTGTATTGATCCTGGGCAGTGGTGCGTTGCAGGCGGCATTGCAGAATATGCCGGCCACCGGCCATCTGTTCTGGCTGGCCAGCCTCACGGCCCTGGCGGTCACCCTGGCACCCTTTGCGATAGCGGCCGGCCTGAAGATCAGCGTCGGCGAATAACGAGTCCTGGGCTCTCAAGCCCGGCTAATACCCTGGATGTACCCTGATGAAAATAAGTTGGACGTGGTTCCACAAACTGGGCTCCCCGAAATGGTTCTATGCCATCAGCGGCCGCATGCTGCCGTGGCTGGCCGTTTCCGCCATCCTGCTGCTGGTCACCGGCGTGGTCTGGGGCCTGGCTTTCGCCCCCGAGGATTACCAGCAGGGCAACAGCTTCCGCATCATCTATATTCACGTGCCGGCGGCGATGCTGGCGCAGTCCTGCTATGTGCTGCTGGCGGTGGCCGGGGTGGTGGGGCTGGTGTGGAAGATGAAGCTGGCCGATGTCGCTTTGCAATGCGCAGCGCCCATCGGCGCCTGGATGACCGCCGTGGCGCTGGTCACCGGTGCCATCTGGGGCAAGCCGACCTGGGGCAGCTGGTGGGTGTGGGACGCACGCCTGACCTCGATGCTGATTTTGCTGTTCCTGTACTTCGGCATCATCGCCCTGGGCCAGGCGATCAGTAACCGCGACAGCGCGGCCAAGGCCTGTGCGGTACTGGCAATCGTCGGGGTAATCAACATCCCGATCATCAAGTACTCGGTGGAGTGGTGGAACACCCTGCATCAGGGCGCCACCTTCACCCTCACCGAAAAGCCGGCGATGCCCGCCGAAATGTGGCTGCCGCTGCTGTGCACGGCGCTGGGCTTCTATTGCTTCTTTGGCGCCGTGCTGCTGCTGCGCATGCGCCTTGAAGTGCTCAAACGCGAAGCGCGTGCCAGTTGGGTCAAAGAAGAAGTGATGAACAGCCTGGGTCGGAGGGCCGCGTGATGAGCTTTTCTTCATTCGGCGATTTCCTCGCCATGGGCCACCATGGCCTGTACGTCTGGTCGGCCTATGGCATCTGCCTGGCGGTGCTGGCGGTGAATGTCGCAGCGCCTCTGCTGGCCCGCCGTCGCTACCTGCAAGAAGAGGCGCGCCGTTTGCGCCGGGAGAACAACCTGTGAATCCGCAGCGCAAGAAACGCCTGTTCCTGATCCTCGGCCTGCTGGCCGGGGTCGCGGTGGCCGTCGGCTTTGCCTTGAGCGCCCTGCAACAGAACATCAACCTGTTCTACACCCCGACGCAGATCGCCAATGGCGAGGCGCCGCTGGACACCCGCATTCGCGCTGGCGGCATGGTCGAGAAGGGCTCGCTGCAGCGCTCGGGCGATTCGCTCGACGTGCGCTTCGTGGTCACCGATTTCAACAAATCGGTGCCGATCACCTACCGTGGCATCCTGCCCGACCTGTTCCGCGAAGGGCAGGGCATCGTCGCCCTGGGCAAGCTCAATGCCGAGGGCGTGGTGGTGGCCGATGAGGTGCTGGCCAAGCACGATGAGAAATACATGCCGCCAGAGGTCACCAAGGCCCTGAAAGAGAGCGGCCAGGCGGAGGCCAAGCCATGAACGCCGCATTGGTGATCCCCGAACTCGGCCAGCTGGCGATGATCCTGGCGATCTGCTTTGCCGTCGTGCAGGCCACGGTACCGCTGCTCGGCGCCTGGCGCGGCGACAGCCTGTGGATGAGCCTGGCGCGCCCGGCGGCCTGGGGGCAGTTTGCCTTCCTGGCCTTCGCCTTCGCCTGCCTCACCCACGCCTTCATGACCGACAACTTCTCGGTCGCCTATGTGGCCAGCAACTCCAACAGCGCCTTGCCCTGGTACTACAAGTTCAGCGCCGTGTGGGGCGCGCATGAAGGCTCGTTGCTGTTGTGGGCGCTGATCCTCGGCGGTTGGACCTTTGCCGTGTCGGTATTCTCGCGCCAGTTGCCGCAGGTGATGCTGGCGCGTGTGCTGGCGGTGATGGGCATGATCAGCGTGGGCTTCCTGAGCTTCCTAATCATTACCTCAAACCCGTTCCAGCGCCTGTTGCCGCAAGTGCCGACCGATGGCCGCGACCTCAACCCACTGCTGCAGGACTTCGGCCTGATCGTCCACCCGCCGATGCTGTACATGGGCTACGTGGGCTTCTCGGTGGCCTTCGCCTTCGCCATCGCCGCGTTATTGGGTGGGCGCCTGGATGCCGCCTGGGCACGCTGGTCGCGACCCTGGACCATCGTCGCCTGGGCGTTTCTCGGCGTGGGTATCACCCTGGGCTCCTGGTGGGCCTACTACGAATTGGGCTGGGGCGGCTGGTGGTTCTGGGACCCGGTGGAAAACGCCTCGTTCATGCCCTGGCTGGTGGGCACCGCGCTGATCCACTCGCTGGCAGTGACGGAAAAACGCGGGGTGTTCAAAAGCTGGACCGTGCTGCTGGCCATCGCCGCCTTCTCGCTGAGCCTGCTGGGGACCTTCCTGGTGCGTTCCGGCGTGCTGACCTCGGTGCATGCCTTTGCCGCCGACCCGTCGCGCGGCGTGTTCATCCTGATCTTCCTGCTGTTCGTGGTGGGTGGTTCGCTGACCCTGTTCGCCCTGCGCGCTCCGGTGGTCAAGAGCCAGGTCGGCTTTGCCCTGTGGTCGCGCGAGACGTTGCTGCTGGCCAACAACCTGGTGCTGGTGGTAGCGGCGTCGATGATCCTGCTCGGCACGCTCTACCCGCTGGTGCTCGATGCCCTGACCGGAGCCAAGCTGTCGGTCGGCCCGCCGTACTTCGACGCGCTGTTCCTGCCGCTGATGGCGCTGCTGATGATCGTCCTCGGTGTCGGCGTGGTCGTGCGTTGGAAGGACACACCCGGCAAATGGCTGGCCAGCATGCTGACCCCGGTGCTGATCGGCAGCGCGGTGCTGGCGCCGGTAGCTGGTTTCATCGTCGACGATTTCGACTGGCCAACGCTCACCGCCTTCGCCCTGGCCGCCTGGGTGGTGCTCAGTGGCCTGCGCGACATATTTGACAAGACCCGCCACAAAGGCCTGGCCAAAGGCGTGCGCGGCCTCACCCGCAGCTACTGGGGCATGCAGCTGGCGCACCTGGGCCTGGCGGTGTGTGCGTTGGGCGTGGTGCTGTCGAGCAACAACAGCGCCGAGCGTGACCTGCGCCTGGCCCCGGGCGAAAGCGTGGAACTGGGCGGTTACCAATTCCTGTTCCAGGGCGCCAAGCACTTCGAAGGCCCGAACTTCATTTCCGACAAAGGCACCATCGTGGTCAGCCGCGACGGCCGTGAAGTGACCACGCTGCATCCGGAGAAGCGCCTGTACACGGTGCAACAGTCGATGATGACCGAGGCCGGCATCGATGCCGGCTTCACCCGCGACCTCTACGTCGCCCTCGGCGAGCCGCTGGATAACGGCGCCTGGGCCGTGCGCGTGCATATCAAGCCTTACGTTCGCTGGATCTGGCTGGGCGGTCTGCTGACCGGCCTGGGCGGTTTGCTGGCGGCCTTCGACCGACGCTACCGCGTCAAGGTCAAGACCCGGGTGCGTGATGTCCTGGGCGTGTCTGGAGCAGCTGCATGAAGCGTTGGATCATGGTGGTGCCGTTGGCGGTGTTTCTGCTGATGGCGGTTTTCCTCTACAAAGGGCTGTTCCTCAAGCCAGACGAGCTGCCTTCGGCAATGATCGGCAAGCCATTCCCGGCGTTTTCCCTGGCCTCGACCCAGGGTGACCGCACCCTGACCCAGGCCGACCTGCAGGGGCGCCCGGCGCTGGTCAACGTCTGGGCCACCTGGTGCCCGTCGTGCAAGGTCGAGCACCCGTACCTCAACCAGCTGGCCCAGCAGGGCGTGGTGATCTACGGCATCAATTACAAGGACGACAATGCCGCAGCGGTTAAGTGGCTGGCCGATTTCCACAACCCGTACCAGCTGGATATCCGCGACGAGCAGGGTAGCCTGGGCCTGGACCTGGGCGTGTACGGCGCGCCGGAAACCTTCCTGATCGACGCCAAAGGCATCATCCGCTACAAGCACGTCGGCATCGTCGATGCCTCGGTGTGGCGTGAGCAGCTGGCGCCGCTGTACCAGGGCCTGGTCGACGAGGCCAAGCGATGAAGCGCTGGCTTGCCGCCGCCGTGCTCGGTTTGAGCCTGGTTGGCGTGGCCAAGGCGGCCATCGATACCTACCAGTTCCGCGACGACGCCGAGCGTGAGCGTTATCAGCAACTGACCAAGGAACTGCGCTGCCCCAAGTGCCAGAACCAGGACATCGCCGATTCCAACGCACCGATCGCCGCCGACCTGCGCCGCGAGATCTTCCGCATGCTCGGCGAAGGCAAGAGCAACCAGCAGATCGTCGACTTCATGGTCGACCGCTACGGTGATTTCGTGCGCTACAAGCCAGCGCTCAGCGGGCGAACCTGGCTGCTCTGGTTCGGCCCGGGTCTGCTACTGGTTGGTGGCTTCGTGGCCCTGGCGGTGATCGTCCGCAGGCGCCGCACCCCGGTTGCCCAAGGCTCGCATGAGCTGTCCGTCGAAGAACGCGAGCGTCTCGCCAAACTGCTGGAAAAAGAACGCAACCATGACTGAATTCTGGCTTAGCGCGGGCCTGTTGCTGCTCGCCGCCCTCGGCTTTTTGCTGATCCCGATCCTGCGCGGCCGTGGCCGTCAGCAGGAAGAAGACCGAACCGCACTGAACGTTGCCCTGTACCAGGAACGCGTTGCCGAGCTGGCGGCCCAGCAGGCCGCCGGTGTGCTGGACGCAACGCAACTGGCCACAGGCCGCGACGAAGCTGCCCGTGAACTGTTGGCCGACACGGAAGGCGCCGAGGCACCGCGCCAAGGCCACTTGGGCAAGGTGCTGCCATTGCTGGCCGCCGTGCTGGTGCCGGTGATGGCGCTGGGGCTTTACCTGCATTTTGGTGCCGCCGACAAGGTCGAACTGACCCAGGAGTTCGCCGCCGCGCCCAAGTCGATGGAAGAGATGACCACGCGCCTGGAGCGCGCCGTCGAGGCCCAGCCGGACTCCGCCGAAGGCCTTTACTTCCTCGGCCGTGCCTACATGGCCGAGCAGCGCCCGGCGGATGCGGCCAAGGCTTACGAGCGGGCCCTGGCGTTGGCCGGGCGCCAGCCTGAACTGCTGGGCCAGTTGGCCCAGGCCTTGTATTTCGCCGCTAACAAACAATGGAGCGCGCAGGTGCAGGCGCTGACCGACGAGGCGCTCAAGGCTGATCCGAACGAGGTCACCAGCCTTGGCCTGCGCGGCATCGCTGCATTTGAAGGCGAGCGCTACCAGGAGGCCATCGACTATTGGAAGCGCCTGCTGGCGCAACTCCCTGAGGGCGACGCTTCGCGTGCGGCGCTGCAAGGCGGCATCGACCGAGCGGCCGAGCGCCTGGGCAAACCTGCGGCCTCGGTTGCCGCGCGCCTGAAAGTACGCGTGGAGCTGGCGGCGGCGCTGAAGGACAAGGTCAAACCTGACGACACGGTGTTCATCTTCGCTCGCGCCAGCAATGGCCCACCGATGCCGCTGGCAGCCAAGCGGGTGACCGTGGCGCAGCTGCCGCTGGAGGTCGAGCTGTCTGACGCCGATGCGATGATGCCGCAGATGAAACTGTCCGACTTCGCCGAAGTCCAACTGGTTGCACGTGTATCGCGCGCCGGCCAGCCCACCCGGGGCGAGTGGATCGGCCAGGGCGCACCGTTGGCCACCAGCACCCAGGGCACCCAGCACCTGACCATCGACAGCCCAGACCAGTAAGAGAACCCTGCCATGCGAAACGCCGTCCGCCTGACCTTGATCACCCTGGCCCTGGGTTTGTCCGCGTGTACCGTGCGTGAGCCGTACGAACAGCCGGCACCGCCCATCGAGACGGTGCCGCCGCAGAAGGGGCCGGTGGTCAAGCCCTTGCCCGGCGGCCAGCCCTCCACGCAGCCGAGCAAGCCAGCGGCCATTCCAAAACCGATGCCACGGACGTCCGCGAGCTTTGCGCCGCCACCGGGCGGTGCCAGCCATTGGGACCCCAAACTGGGTGTTTATGTGCTTGAGAAAAAGCCCAACACCTTCTACCGGCAGCGCACCTATTACCGCTATGAGAATAACGGCTGGAGCTGGTCGCTGAGCCCGGATGGCCCATGGCAGGAGACCGATAGCAGTGGTGTGCCGGGCGGGCTGGGGCGGGCGTTCGCGCAGTAGGTTTGACGGTTGGTGCTTGCACAGATCACGTGACGCCTTTGAGATCGAGCGCCGCCCGCGCGGCGCATCGCGGATAAATCCGCTCCCACGGCAAAAAATGTAGGAGCGGATTCATCCGCGATGCGCCGCGCGGGCGGCGCTCGATCTCAAGAGCGCCAAAAACCCATCGGCATGCACCCGCAGATTGCGCATAATGCCCTTTGATCTCCAAGGAGGAGCGGCATGAGCAAAACAGTCCTGGTACTGGTAGAAACCGTCGACGATTACCTGCCCCTGCTCGAACAGGCCGGCTACCGTCTGATCCGTGCCCCGTCCCCGCAACTCCGTGCCGACGCCATTGTGCGCCATGCTGCTGAAATCGATGCCGTACTCACGCGTGGCCCCTTGGGCCTGACCGCGGACGAAATCGAAGCATTGCCCAAGTTGCAGATCATCTGCGTCATCGGCGCCGGTTACGAACAGGTCGACCTGACCGCCGCCGCGGCCCGTGGCATCACCGTCACCAACGGCGCCGGTGCCAATGCCGCCGCTGTGGCCGACCACACCCTGGCCATGCTGCTGGCGCTGTTGCGCAATATCCCCAGCGCCGATGCCAGCACCCGTCGAGGCGAGTGGAATCGGGTGATCAGCCCTTCGGTGAGTGGCAAGCGCCTCGGCATTCTCGGCCTGGGCGCCGTCGGCCTGGCCATCGCCAAACGTGCCAGCCTCGGCTTCGACATGCACATCAGCTACCACAGCCGCACACCGCGCCAGGACGTCCCTTACACCTGGTACGACAGCCCGCAGCACCTGGCCGATGCCGTCGACATTCTGGTGGTAGCAACCCCCGGTGGCGCGAATACTCGACACCTGGTCGATGCTCAAGTGCTCGACGCACTGGGCGCCGAGGGCTACCTGGTGAACATCGCCCGCGCCAGCGTGGTTGACACCCAGGCCCTGATTGCCGCCCTGCAGCACGGCCAGCTCGCCGGTGCCGCGCTCGACGTGTTCGATGACGAGCCGCACGTGCCCGACGCCCTCAAGGCCCTCGCCAATACTGTGCTCACCCCTCATGTTGCTGGCCAGTCGCCGGAAGCCGCGCGCGATACCGTGACCCTGGTGCTGCGCAACCTGCAGGCCTTTTTTGCCGGTGAGCCGGTACTCACGCCTGTTCACGCGTAACACTTTCAATCCACCCGGCGCCGCCCGGGCTACAAGGAGCGTTTGCATGCAACTCGAAATCTTCCAGGTCGATGCCTTTTCCGCCGAGCCGTTCGGTGGCAATCCTGCTGCAGTGATTGCGCTGGACAGCTGGCTGCCGGACGCCGTGCTGCAACGTATCGCCGAAGAAAACAATCTGTCGGAAACGGCTTACTTCGTACGTAACGGTGAAAGTTTCGACCTGCGCTGGTTCACACCAACGGTCGAAGTCGACCTGTGCGGTCATGCCACGCTGGGGTCGGCCTATGTGCTGTTCGAACAGCTGGGTGAGCAAACCCAGGTGCTGCGCTTCAACACCCGCAGCGGCGAACTGCGCGTCAGTCGAGGCCACGATGGGTTGTTGAGCATGGACTTCCCGGCAAAACAGCCGGTGGCAGTTGAAGTCCCTGCAGGGTTGCTGAAGGCGCTGGGCTTGAGCCGTGCAAACACCGTGTATCGGTCCGACGACTATGTGGTGGTGATCGATGACGCCTCGCTGCTCGACTCGCTGCAGCCCGATTTCGTCGCCTTGTCGACCTTTGATGTACGTGGCATTGCCGTGACTGCGCAAGGGCGTGGCTACGATTTCGTTACTCGCTGGTTCGGCCCGCGGGTGGGGGTCAACGAGGATCCGGTCACAGGCTCTGCGCACACATCGCTGGCACCTGTATGGGCGGACCGGTTGGGCATGAGCACCCTGCGTTGCGAGCAGGGCGGCGCGCGCAAGGGCCAGTTGCTGTGTGAACTGCCAGGCAACGGCCGAGTGATCATCAGCGGGCGGGCGGCCTTGTATCTGCGCGGCAGCGTGTTCATCTGATCGAAACGGTGGTGGGGCAAGCCGTATCGCGCAGGCAATCTATACTTGTCCTCCCACCCGATGCGAGGAGCCCTACCATGGCCCAGGAAAAGCACGGCAGTTGCCTCTGCGGCGAGACCCACCTGCACGTTACCCTCGACAACAACCACGTCAGCGCCTGCCATTGCAGCATGTGCCGCAAGTGGACAGGCGGTCCATTGCTGGTCGTGGATTGCAGCCAGCCGCCACGCTTCGAGGGGCGTGCTGCCAGCGTCTACGACTCCTCCGAGTGGGCCCAGCGAGGCTTTTGTGGCCGCTGTGGCACACACCTTTACTACCGGCTCAAAGACAAGAATTCCTACGCGATACCCGTGGGGCTGCTGGACGGCGACGAGGGCTGGGAATTCAAGCTGCAGATTTTCATCGAGCAAAAACCGGCCTGGTACTGCTTCGCCAACCAGACCACCGAGCTGACAGGCGAACAAGCCTTCGAGCAACTCGGCTGAGATTCCTGGTAAGACATCTGGTCGCCCAGCATGCTTGCCAAATCCGTGCATTCCTGAGAAAACGGCGCCCCTGATTTTTACCGTTGGAGCATGCCCATGAGCAGCGAACTGCAGATCACCGACCTCGTCGAGGGCGACGGCAAGGCTGCCGTCAAAGGTGCCTTGATCACCACCCAGTACACCGGCTGGCTGGCCGATGGCAGCGAGTTCGATTCGTCCTGGTCACGCGGCAAACCCTTCCAGTGCGTGATCGGCACCGGCCGCGTGATCAAGGGCTGGGATCAAGGCCTGATGGGCATGCGCGTGGGCGGCAAGCGCAAGCTGCAGGTGCCAGCGCAGTTGGGCTACGGCGAGCGTAGCGTGGGTGCGATCCCGCCGAATTCGGACCTGATTTTCGAAATCGAACTGCTCGAAGTGTTGACGCGGGATGACTGATCAGCCCGCGTCATGAGGATTTACTGGTAGGTGGAAGCATCCGCCAGGGCCGACGCCGCAAGGCGCTTGGCGGCTTCCCAGTCGTACTCGCTGTGGACCCGGGAAAGGGCCACGAAATGCGGCCCGGAGTAGAACATCTCGTATTGCAGGTGGCGCGAGCCGAACTCCGAACCAATGGCGTCCCAGGCCAGCTTCATCAACTGCACCCGTTCCACGGGCGTGGCTATCGATGAATACTGGGTTTGCTCGATCAGCTCACGGGCCTGCGGGTGCGACAGGTCGTGGATGCTCGACGGCAGCATGATCACGCCGCCACCCGCCAGCTTGCGAATGGCCTCGATGAATTTCGGGTACACGGTTTGCGCGACCGCCTGGCACATGTACAGGTGCTTTTTATCCGGAACCTGATATTTGCCGTGCTGCACCGGGCAGTGCACCAACGCCTTGAACAGCCCCTCGATCATCAGGGTGTTGCAGGCCAGTTCGCCGAGTATTTCGCGCACGGCCGGGAAGTCGCTGACCCCGGTGATTTCCGTCATGCGCTGGGCCAGGCCGGTGAGGAAATGCAGCTTGGCCGTGAGCCGCGCCAGGCTCTGGGTGTCCATCAGCACTTCGGCGGCGGTGCCGTGGAACTGGCGGCGGCACATGGCGGTGTCGCGGTACACGAACACCCGCTCCCAGGGCACCAGCACATCGTCGAAGTAGATCAAGGCGTCGTTCTCGTCGAAGCGGCTGCTCAGCGGGTGATCGAAGCTGTTCTTGCCTTCCGCGTAGGAGTTGCGCGAGAGGATCCTGATGCCGGGGGCATTCAGCGGCATGGCGAACGACAGTGCATAGCGGTCATCGACCCCCGCTTTCAATGGGTTCTGCACGCCCACCAGCAATTCGTCCGCCAGCACCGCCGCGGTGCCGAGCATCTTGGCGCCCTTGACGATGATGCCGGCGTCGGTTTCCTTGACCACGCCCAGCGTGTGGTAGAGGTTGCGCTCATGTTCACCCGGGCTTCGAGAGCGGTCGCCTTGCGGGTTGACGATGGTGTAGGTCAGGTACAGGTCACGGTCGCGGGCGTATTCGAAATAGGCCTTCAGTGCCGCTGCGCGGTCTGGCGAGTAAGCCTCGAACACCTCGAGGTGGGTCATCATGCCCGCCAGGGCCGCCGACACGTGATCCGGGCTGCGGCCCAGCCAGCCCATGCTCTGGCGTGCCCAGGCCAATGACGCGTGGGCGCGGCCGACCAGCTGCTCGGCCCGTTGCGGCAGCTCCCAGGCCTTGCTGACCCGCAGCCCCCGATCGGTCTCGAAGGTCATCTCTTGCAGGTTGCTGGCCTGATAATCGTAGAGTTGCGCCACCGATTCGACCGCTCCACGGAAGGCCGGGTGGTGGCTGTGGCGGGTGATGCATTCGCCGTTGATGAAGACTTCGCGCCCATCGTCTACAGCGTTCAGGTACTGCTTGCCGGTTCGAGACATCGACGCTCCTTGAGTGGGTGCACTGTTCATAGCTGAAGAAACTCCAGGGGCATTCCCAGTTCGGCGCGGGCGACATAGGTTGCAAAGGTTTCCCACTGCGCGCCAACGTGGCCGCGGTACATCGACACGTCGCTGAAGTAGCGCAGTAATCTGGAATCGCAGCGCGCCTGCGCAGTGCCGGCCGTTCGGAACAGCAGCTCGACCGCCTCGCAGGCCTGCCTGCCGGCCTGCTGCAGCGTGCCCCAGGCCCTGACGTTTTCCACGACCGAAATGCCTTGCCCGCGTTCGCGCCAACGGTGGGCCAGGCGCTGGTGCTGCTCGCAGACCTGCAGCAAGGTGGCTTCGGCCGCCTCGGTGAGGACGATGGCCTGACCGTAGGCGCGTTGGAAGTTCGGGTCTTCGGCGCGTTTATGCTGCGGTGCGAACGGTTGTGGCGTGGCCTTGATCAGGGCCTTGTATTCGTCCAGCGCGGCACGGGCGGCGCCGATCACCGGTGCCAGCAGATTGGCGTGGTACGGCAGCATCAGGTAGCCGAGGTACAATGGGTTGCCGTGCAAGCGTGTGCCGTGGGTGCCCGTGGTGACATCCTGGCCGGCGAAGAACCCCGAGAAGGCAGTCACCATGCGTTCAGGCACGAACACATCGTCCAGGCGGATGCTGTTCGAGCCACTGGCACGCATCCCCAAGGTTTCGCTGCCGCCCCAGTCCTTGAGGATGCTGTAGTCGGAACGCGGCACCAGGCAGTTGAGGTGAGGTGCAGCGGGGCCGGCATCCGCGTCGACCACGGTGACGATGACGTGCGTCGAATAGGTCACGCCGGTGCAGTAGTTGAAGGTGCCGCTGAGCCGGTAGCCACCCCGTGCCCGGTGGCAGGTGCCGCCGGGAAACGCCCGGTGAGGTGCGACGAAATGGCCATCGGCGCCGAACACTTCATCCTGTACCTCCTTCGGCCAGTGGGAGGCGAAGGTCAGGCTATGGGCGGCGCCCAACGTCAGGTTCCAGCCCAGGGCGGGGTGGCCGCGGGATATCTCGATCATGATCCGGTAGAAATCGGCCAGGCCGAGTTCGAATCCGCCATAACCTTTCGGTTGCAGCAACCGATAGAAGCCATGCTCCCGGAACCATTCGTCCAGGGCTGGGCTGTAGGTGCCTTGCGCGTCGCTCACCTCCTGTTCTTCACGGAGCTTGTGGCGCATTTCCCGCGCCAGCTCGATGAACTCCTCGACCGTGCGGTTGGCAGCTAAGGCGGTGGTCAAACGGGTATTCGGTTGGCCCATGGGAATCTTCCTGATTCGTTGGCTGGGGTTCAGACTTCCTTGAAGCGCGCGGTGAACTGGCGCAGTACCGCAGGCTCGTAGACGAAGTCGAGCGGGCGCAGCGAGGCCGCGCGGTCGACCACCTCGATCAGCGAGTCGGCGACGAAGTCCATGTGGTTATCGGTGTAGGTGCGTCGCGGGATGGTCAGGCGCATCAGCTCGAACAGCGCCGGTTCCTGGTCGCGGGTCACGGGATGCCGGCCCATCATCAGCGAACCGATCTCCGTTGCGCGCACACCGCTTTCGAGATACAGCGCGTTGACCAGCATCTGCGCCGGGAAGTGATGCCCCGCCACGTCCGGGCGAATCTTGCCGGCGTCGACGAACACGGCGTGGCCACCCACTGGCGTCTGGATCGGCACGCCGGCCTGTTGCAGGCGATCGGCCAGGTAGCTCACCTGGTGGATGCGGCTGGCCAAGTGGTGTTCGTCGCAGGCTTCCTCGAGACCTACGGCCATGGCATCGATATCACGCCCGGCCAGGCCACCGTAGGTGATGAAACCTTCCATGGGCACGCAACGCAGCTGCGCCTCGGCGAACAGCGCCTGGTCTTCCCGGAAACAGCACAAGCCGCCGATGTTGACCATCGCATCCTTCTTCGCCGACATGGTGAAGATATCGGCGTGCTGGAACATCTCCCAGACGATCTGGGTGATGGAGTGGTCGCGGTAGCGGGCATCGCGCTGCTTGATGAAATAGGCATTCTCGGCGAACCGGGCGGCATCGATGATCACCGGGATGCCGTGCTGGCGTGCCATCGAAGCGGCGTCACGGATGTTGTCCATCGCCACCGGCTGGCCACCTACGCTGTTGCAGGTGATGGTGATCACCACGCCGGCGACCTGGTGAGCACCGCTCATTTCGATCTCGCTCGCCAGCGCCTGGAGATCGAAATTGCCTTTCCAGTCATCATGCCGGGCGGTGTCCAGGGCGGCGGGGCAGATCAGGTTTCTGACCTGCGCACCGGCGATCTCCACATGCGCCTTGGTGGTATCGAAGTGGTGATTGGAGAGGAACACCGGCGCCGATGCACCGCGCGCTCTGGCCCGCTCCACCAGGCAGGGGAAGAGGATCTGTTCGGCACCACGGCCCTGGTGCACCGGGATGGTGTAGGGGTAGCCGAACAGGCGCTGCACGGTGTCGCTGAGCCTGAAGAAGCTCTTGCTGCCGGCGTACGACTCGTCGGCGGTCATCATCGCGGCCCATTGCCGGTCGCTCATGGCACCGGTGCCGCTGTCGGTGAGCAGGTCGATGAACACATCTTCGGCGCGCAGCAGGAAAGGGTTCAGGCCCGCCTGGCGCAGGGCGTGCTCGCGGTATTCGCGGGTGGTGGTCTTCAGCGGTTCAACCATCTTGATTCGAAACGGTTCAGGCATGCGTACGGGCATTTCCAGGCCTCCATGGCTATGGGATCGATAGTGTCCAAGGTACTCAGCTGGCGACGATGCGCCGCAGCACATCCACCTGCTCGGGGCTCAGGCACAGGCGGCTTTGCTGGTGCAGCACGGCGTTGATGCCGACTTTCGCGCGCATGCCATGGGCACGCAGGTAGGCTTCGACGAATTGCGGCTGGTCGGCGAGAAAGGCGATGTCGAGTTCGACCATTTCCCGAATGACCAGCAGCGGCACCGGTGAGCGAAGCGGATTGAAGGTGTCGCTGCGCAACCCGGGCTTGGGGCACAGCGAATAGAATTCGCCCAGCATCAGGCCCGCTTCGAGGAACTGAGGCTTGAGCAGGGCGTGAAAGTGGTTCACCCGCGCGGGGTCTTCAAGGCCATGCAGCACACCGACGATCGCCTTGAACTGGCTGGCGTTGCCAGCCTGGGGCGCATGGTGCTTGAAGCTTTCGATGAGGCCGAGAATGTCCCGGCACACCGCCTGCTCCGCCCGGCCCGTGAAGTCGATATCGACCAGCCAGAAGGTTTCGCGTTTGATCGAGGGCGGGGTCCACGGGCACACGGCCCCTGTGCGGCCCAGTTCCGGGTGCGGGTTGCACAGGTACGAGACACACCACTGGGCGATCTCGGCCATCTGCTCGGAGCAGACATCGGATACGCCTTCCAAGGCACGGGCAATCGGGACCAGGGTGAGCTGGCCACAAGCGTTGTTGTCACGTTCCATCATGACTTCCTTAACAGGTCGGTGAACTTGCAGACCTTTACCGGCCAGTGCGCGGCGCGGCATGGGGGGTGGGCACAGGAGCGATTTCACGCAGCGCCCAGCGGCTGACCAACGCTGCGGTCAGTGTCAACGCGGCCAGGCCGTAGCACAGTGTCTGGAACGCCTGCGAGTAGAGGCTCATGAGCCCGGAAGCGGGCAGGGGCTGGCTGCTCGACTGCGCCGCCGCGAAGTTGCCGGTCGCAAGCTCCGCCGCGACCATGGCAACGTCCTGCCCTGGCAGGGCGCCCGCGAGCTGGCCTTGCAGCAGGCTGTTGAGCACGGCCAGTGCCGCCGCCACGCAAACCGCCTCGCCGCAGGCGCGCATGGTGGTGAAGATGCCGGTCGCCATGCCTGCGCGTTCGACCGATACCACCTTGATCGACAGGTCGTCCATCAGCCCCCAGGGGATCGCCGAGCCGACACCGATCAGCAGCATCGGCCAGCAGAACACCAGCCAGTGGCTGCCGACATCGACGGTGGCCAGCCAGATCAGGCCCATACCGGCCAGAAGCAAGCCGACGAAACAGAGGTTGGCGGCGGCGATATGGCGGGCGAGCATCGCCGAGAGGAACGGCACCATCAGCATCGGCAGCGACAGCGCCATCATCAGCAGGCCGGCCTGCCCGGTACCCAGCGATTCGACACCGACGAAACGCAGCGGCAGCAGGATCAGCAAGACGATGAAACTCAGGGCCGTGGCGATGGGCAGCAACTGAACGCCAACGAAACGCCGGTCGCCGAACAGCGAAAGATCGAGCATCGGGCGTGGTTGGCGCTGCTCGATGCGGATGAACAGCAGCAACAGCAGAACCGCAGCGCCGAGCAGGGCAAGCACGGTGACGCTGTACCAGCCA
This sequence comes from Pseudomonas sp. NPDC089752, assembly GCF_044748725.1. Classification (NCBI taxonomy): domain Bacteria; kingdom Pseudomonadati; phylum Pseudomonadota; class Gammaproteobacteria; order Pseudomonadales; family Pseudomonadaceae; genus Pseudomonas; species Pseudomonas sp. NPDC089752. The sequence continues at coordinate 11,396 of NZ_JBIVGP010000002.1, read as the reverse complement.
TGGGCCGGAATCTGCATGATGGCGAAGGTCAGTACCACCAGCATGGCACTGAAGGCCAGCACGCCGGCCCAGTCCAGGTGGCGTGCGCCAGGATCGCGGGTTTCGCGCATCCGTGGCGCGGCCAGGAGCCAGGCCAGGCCGCCGAATACGGCGCCCAGCAGGAATATCGCACGCCAGTTGAAGAACTCGACCAGCAGGCCCGAAATCACCGGCCCGAAGGCCAGGCCAAGGCCGAACGCGGTGCCCAGCAGGCCGTAGGCCTTGGTCCTGGCATGGCCTTCGAATTCCTGCGCCAGGGTGGCCGATCCCCCGGCCATGGTCAGCGCCGCTGCGATGCCCTGGAGCCCCCGCAGCACGTCGAGGAACACCACATCCTGGGCGCAACTGACGATGACCGAGAGAATCGTGAAGCTGCCGATGCCCCAGCAGAACATGCGTTTGCGACCGTACAGGTCGGCGAGGGTGCCGGCCGCCATGATCGCGCTGCCGAAACTCAGGGCGAACGCATTGACCACCCAGGCCAGGGCGATCGCGCTGCCGCCCAGGTCGTTGCCGATCGCCGACAGGGCCATCGCCGGCCCGGTGTATTCGAGAGGCAATATCAAACCGGCCGTGCACACTGCCAGTAATACCAATGCACGCCGCATGGAGTCGTTCCGGGCCGCCATTCCTTGGTTCCTTAACTTGTCTGTTCCTGGACTTGGCGATGGTATTTGAGGGATAAATGCACTTGAAGGGAACAATAATCAAAAGAGAATTGCGGTTCGTGCATGAATGATGACATTTCGCTATGGCGCTTGTTTTTCCGTATCGTCGAGCGCGGCAGCCTGACCAAGGCCGCCGATGACTTCGACCTGGAACCGTCCTCGGTGAGCCGACGCATCGCTGCGTTGGAAAAGCGCCTGAACGTGCGGCTGCTCAACCGCACCACCCGGCAGGTCACGCTCTCGGAGGCGGGGTCGCGGGCGTATGAACAGATGCGCCCGCTGATCGACGAGATGGAAGGGGTGATCGCGGACCTCGACGGTGGCTCGCCGCAGATCGCTGGCGCCATCCGCATGACCGCCCCGGTCAACTTCGGCGAACGGCACCTGGTGCCGTGGCTGACGGCGTTTCAGCAACTGCACCCACAGGTGATCATCGACCTGGTGCTGTCCGATTCCCGGCTGGACCTGAGCGGCGAAGCCATCGACCTGGCGCTGCGGGTGGGGGAGTTGCCGGTCTCCGACCTGGTCGCCCGCAAGATCGGCGACATGCCCAACGTGCTGTGCGCCAGCCGCAGTTATGTGCAGGCGCACGGGCGGCCTGCCAGGCCACAGGAGCTGATTGGCCACCGGGCGATCCTCTACTCCCTGGGCCAGGAGCGGCATCGCACTCGCTTGCGCTTGAGCCGCAATGGCAAGGAAGTGTGCGTCGAGCTTCACGGGGTGTTCTACCTCAACAATGCCGGGGCGATCCTCGAGGCGGTGCGCCAAGGAGCCGGCATCCATCCAGGGCCTCGCTGGTTGTTCGAGGAGGGCATTCGTTGCGGCGAATTGGTCGAGTTGCTGCCGGAGTGGGGGCTGGTTGGTTTACCGGTGCACCTGGTGCGTTTGAACAATCGCTACGAAGCCAAACGCGTGCGGGCACTGGGGGACTGGATAGAAAAGTGCTGGGCCGAGCAGATGCGCTGAGCCCGGCGCAGGCCTTGGCGGACATCATTCAGCAACACAGCGGCTCTACCCTGTGCATTGCCCAGGGAACGGCATATGTACTCACCGAGGAACCAAACGGGTTGAAGGCACTCTGACACCTACTCGTTGGCCATGGATGGCATCCACAGCAGGGACAGCCCGCTGCGGGTCAACCCGATACTGTCTGCCAAAGAGCCTGCCTACATGAAGTTGCCAACATTCCTTCGACGCCGTCGCCATCTGCTGCTGAGCTTCGCGCTCATCGCAGCAGCCGTGCCCTTGGCACTGGATGTGGTCGAAAGCCGCGCGGAGCCGGTCGACGGCACCCAGACGCTGGTGTTTCTGCGCCATGCCGAAAAACCCGGCGAGGGACTGGGACAGTTGAACTGCCAGGGGCTCAACCGCGCCCTGGACTTGGCCACATTGCTGCCGGAGCGCTTCGGCGACGCCGATTACGTGTTCGCTGCCAACCCGTCACGGCATGTGGAGGAAGGTAGCAACGACGAAAGCTACAGCTACATCCGCCCGCTGATGACCATCACCCCCAGCGCCATCCGCCTGGGCCTGCCGGTGAACATCGATTATGGCGCCAACGATACTGAAGACCTCGCTGACGAACTGCTCAGCGATAAATACCGCAACGCCACGGTCTACACGGCCTGGTCCCACGGCTATCTGCCCGAGCTGATCAACACCGTGGCCGGCAAGGCACTGGGCGATGAGCGGGTGATCACCGAGGACTGGAGCGGTGATGATTTCGACACCCTGTATGTGCTCACCCTGACCTGGCACGACGGCAAGGCCAGCCTGCTCAGTCGCAACGTGCGCCAGGGCCTGAATGGCGGCGAGCATAGCTGCCCGACCTGATCCGCTGTTACTGTCTCGGCAAGGAAGCCGAAACAGGGGCATTGCATGAAGCAGAACGTAACGGTCATTGGCGGTGGGGTGATTGGCCTGACGACGGCCTATGCGCTGGTGCGCGAGGGCCTGTCGGTAGACCTGATAGAGGCGCGCGACAGCCTGGCCTCTGCCACCAGTTTTGCCAATGGCGGGCAGCTGTCGTACCGCTACGTAGCGCCCCTGGCCGATGCCGGTGTGCCGTGGCAGGCGCTGGGCTGGATGCTGCAGGGGGATTCGCCGCTGCGTTTGCGCCTGCGCCTGGACCCGGCGCAGTGGCGCTGGTTGATGGCGTTCGTGTTGGCATGCCGCAGCAGTGTCAATCGGCGTAACAGCGAACAATTGCTGGCGTTGGCGCTGGAAAGTCAGGTCACATTGGAGCGCTGGCGTGAGGACGATGGGTTAGGCGACTTTGCCTGGCGGCGGAACGGCAAATTGGTTGCTTTTCGCAGTGAGCGGGCGTTTGCCCATGGGCGTGAGCGCTTGCTGGATCCACTCAGCCAGCGGGTACTCGATGCCACCGAGCTCAACGCCTTGGAACCGGCATTGGCCGACGCGCCGTTCGTGGGCGGGGTGCTGACGCCCGATGAGGAAGTCGCCGACTGTCACCGTTTCTGCGAACGCCTGGCCGAGCGCTTGCGCGCATCCGGGCAGTGTCGATTTCTGTTGGGCAAGGCAGTGACGCGGTTAGATACGCAGCAGAATCAGGTCGTTTCGCTGCAGCGCGGCGACGAGCGCGTCGATGTGCAACGCCTGGTGTTGTGCGCCGGGCATCGCAGTGCGGCGCTGGCGTTACCGGGTTTGCGATTGCCGGTCTATCCGCTCAAGGGCTACAGCCTGACGGCGCCAATCAGCATGGCGCATCGAGCGCCCGAGGTCAGCATCACCGATTACGAGCGCAAGATCGTCTATGCACGCCTGGATCGGCAATTGCGGGTGGCGGCGATGGTGGACATCGTCGGCTTCGACGAGTCGGTGGATGCGCGGCGGCTTGCAAGCATGCGCCGGTTGGCTCGGGAGACGTTGCCGGATGCGGCGGATTATGGGCAGGCGGTGGAGTGGGCGGGGATGCGGCCGGCGACACCGACCGGGGTGCCGATCATTGGGAGTACGGCTTACCGGAACCTCTGGTTGAACCTGGGGCATGGGGCATTGGGGTTTACCTTGGCCTGTGGCAGCGCGCAGCGGCTGGCCAGGATGATGGGCTGACTGTACCGGCCCTTTCGCGGGGCAAGCCCGCTTGCTCCCACAAGGTCAATCACAATCCCTGTGGGAGCGGGCTTGCCCCGCGAAGAGGCCGGTATTGACGAAATACTTTTAACGCCCGAACTGCATCGGCCAGCCCACCACCTTCTTCGCCCTCGGTGTGGCATAGGTCCGCACCTTGGAGGTACTCAACCCCATCCGCACCAGCGACTCGGCGATGGTCACCGCCGCACTCACGCCATCCACCACCGGCACCCCGGTACGCTGGCGGATCTGCTCATCCAGCCCGGCCATGCCGCCGCAGCCCAGGCAGATCACTTCGGCCTTGTCATCGCGCACCGCACGCTCGGCCTGTTCGACGATGGCCTCGACGGCACGCTGCGGATCTTCCTCCAGTTCCAACACCGCCAGGCCGCTGGCGCGCACCGACGCGCAACGGTCGTACAGCCCGGAAAGCTTCAGCCGGTCCTCGATCAGCGGCACGGTACGGTCCAGGGTGGTCACCACCGAGTAGGCGTGGCCCAGGTACATCGCGGTGCTGGCGGCGGCATCGGTGATGTCCACCACCGGCACGTTGAGCAGCTCCTGCAAGCCTTCGCGGCCGTGTTCGCCATAACCGGCCTGGATCACGGCATCGTAAGGCCCTTCGTAGGCCAGCACCCGATCCATCACGGCGATGGCGGCCAGGTAACTCTCGAAATTGCCCTCCACCGACTCGGCACCGAACCACGGCGTCAGGCCGATGATCTCGGTGCCGGGCGAGGCGACGCTGCGGGCCTGCTCGGCGATGGCTTCGGTGATGGCGGCGGTGGTGTTGACGTTGGCGATCAGAATACGCATGGGCTCTGCTCCTTGATCAGTGGCTGCTGTGGTCGACGGCGATGCATTCGCCGCTGACATCAGCGTATTGGCGGTTGCGCGGGGCGATCAGCAGGTACAGCGCGGCGGCGATGCCGGCACCGATCAGCCAGGAAAACGGCGCGATGGCATGGAAGTTGGGCACCAGCGCCAGGACGATGGCCAGCAGCGCGGCGGGCACGAAGGCGGCCACGGCACGCAGGTTGATCCCTTTGCTGTAGTGGTAGGCGCCGGCCGGGTGTTCGCTGTACAGCTCCGGCACGTTGATGCAGCCTTTTCGCAGCAGCCAGTAGTCGGCCATGATCACCCCATACAGCGGGCCGAGCAGCGCGCCCAGGCCGGACAGGAAGTAGACGATCACCAGCGGGCTGTTGTAGAGGTTCCACGGCAGGATCAGCACCGCCAGGGTGGCGCTGATCAAGCCTGCGCGTTTGAAGTTCAGGTGGCGCGGCGCCAGGTTGCTGAGCACGAAGGCCGGGGCGACGAAGTTGGCCATGATGTTCACCGCCACGGTGACGATCAGGAAGGCCAGGCAACCGAGTACCAGGAACGCAGTGTCGGGGATGCTGGCGACGATCTGGGTCGGGCTGTCGATGATTTGACCATTGATCTGGAACTGCGCGCCGCACAGCACCACAGTGATCATCGCGAACACCAGGATGTTCACCGGCAGGCCCCAGAAGTTGCCGACGCGGATGGTCTTGCGGCACGGCGAAGAGCGGGCGAAGTCGCAGAAGTTGAGCACCAGGGTGCCGTAGATCGCCAGCCACAGCGCGCCGCCGGCGAAGATGTTGCGCCACATTTCATAACCGCTCAGCGGCTCGGCCACCGACCAGGCGATGCGCGCATCGGCCTTGAAGTACATGAACACCGCCAGGCTGGCCACGGTCAGCAGGATCACCGGGCCGGCGAAGGCCTCGTAACGGCGCACCATCTCCATGCCGTAGGCGAGGATCACCAGCTGCACCAGCCAGATCGCTACGAAGCACACCCAGCCCAGGCTTGAAAGGCCGAGGATGCTGTTGTGGTCGTAGGCCGCCAGCTGCGGCCACACCGCCGTGAGCAGCACCCGCAGCACCACCGAGGCCAGGTAGGTCTGGATGCCGAACCAGGCAATGGCGATGACCGCGCGGATCAGCGCCGGGATCTGCGCGCCATGGATACCGAAGGCGATACGGCTGATCACCGGGAACGGTACGCCGGTCTTCTGCCCCATGTAGCCGGAAAGGTTCATGAAGAAGTACACCAGCCCCGCACCGATTGCTAGCGATAACAGGATCTGCCAACCACCCAATCCCAAAGCGAACAAACCCATGGCGAAGGAGTAGTTGGCGATGTTGTGCACATCGTTGGTCCACAGCGCGAAGATGCTGTAACCGCCCCAACGGCGGCCTTCGACCTTGGTCGGGGCGAGGTCGCGGTTGTGCAGGCGCGGGCTGAGTTCAAGTTGTGGCGCATGGCCGGCCAATGGGGAGGAGGGATGGGTGCTGGCGACGGATAATTCAGGGGCAAGGTCGAGGTTCATTCCTGCAGGCTCCTGATGCACGTGGACTGCGATGAGCGGGCATGCGCACGGGCTCGCCATCTCGTCGGTGCAGCGTTGGCATCACTGGGTTCTGGGCGCGGCTGCCGGGGGTTGGTCCGGCGTCGCGGGTTCTTGTGTATTTATGTTTTGTTCGACGTGTATACAAAACACGAACACACAAAAGCGAGTTCCATGCCAGGCAAAAACCGGTGTTCAGGCTGCCACTATTCAGAATCTATCTTAACTGTAGGTAAGTTTATGAAATCAAATAACTATAACTTGACCAAATGAACAGGTTTAATTTTGAAATATGTAATTACTTGATCTTGTGGTCAGATTTAGTTGCAAAAGTTGTGTAACGTATCGGTGCATTGCTAGCAATCGTGCACACAAAAATGGCACCTAAGGTGACATTCATGTGTACAAAAAATGCTCAGGTTCCTGTTTGGCTCAGTCCATCGGTGGCAGACGTCGCTTGACGGGGCTTTTCTTGATGATTGCCGTGTTGGTTTCTGCCAGCACATTGATGCGGTCGAGCAGGGTGTCGAGCTGCTCCATCGAACGCACATGCAGCCGGGCGATGAAGCAGTCCTCGCCCGTGACCTTGTCGCACTCGGTGAACTCGGGAATGGCCACGATCTGCCGCTCCACCTCCTGCAGCTGCCCGGGCAGCGGGCGGATACGCACGATCGCCTGCAGCTGGTAACCGAAGCTGCGCGGGTCCACATCCACGGTGTAACCACGCAGCACACCGCGTTCTTCCAGACGGCGCAGGCGTTCGCTGACGCTGGGGGCGGATAGACCGCTGATTTGCGCCAACGCTTTCAGCGAGCGGCGGGAGTCTTCCATCAGGGCATTGATCAGCAGTTGGTCGATGGCATCGGTCATGTGCGCCTCATCAGGTTGAATCGGGAATTCGCCTTGATAGTAAAGGTTTAATGGCCAAACCACCTTGGTTATCCGCTGGAAGGGTGGCGGTCGGCCTCTGCATACTGTGGCCATCTTCGATTGGAGGTGTGAGATGGACAGTTCATTGCGCCGTGGCTCGCTGGAAATGGTCGCCGCCATGCTGATTTCCGGGACCATCGGCTGGTTCGTGCTGGTGTCCGGGCAGCCGGTGCTGGAAGTGGTGTTCTGGCGCTGCGTGTTCGGCACCGGCACCTTACTGGTGATTTGCGCAGCGTTTGGTTTCCTCAAACCGGGCGTGATCAGTCGCACGGCCTTCCTTTTGGCAATCGTCAGCGGCGTGGCCATCGTCGGCAACTGGGTGCTGCTGTTCGCCTCCTACTCGCGGGCATCGATTGCCATCGGTACGGCGGTGTACAACGTCCAGCCGTTCATGCTGGTAGGGCTGGCGGCAGTGTTTCTTGGCGAGAAGATCACCGCTGCCAAAGTCACCTGGCTGAGCGTGGCGTTCCTCGGCATGCTGGCGATCGTCAGCGCCCATGGCACAGGGCAGGGGAGTGGTGAGGACTACCTGCTGGGCATTGGCCTGGCCTTGGGGGCGGCGTTTCTGTATGCCGTCGCCGCGCTGATCATCAAACGCCTGAAAGGCACGCCGCCGCATCTGATCGCTCTGATTCAGGTGGCCACCGGAGTGCTGTTGCTGGCGCCATGGGTCAAGCTCGGTGGCCTGCCTGGCGAGCCCTCGGCGCTGGCCAGTTTGCTGACCCTGGGCATCGTCCACACCGGGCTGATGTATGTGCTGCTGTACAGCGCCATCCAGCGCCTGCCGACGGCATTGACCGGCGCACTGTCGTTCATCTACCCGATTGCCGCGATCCTGGTCGACTGGGTCGCGTTCGGGCATCGGCTGGCGCCGCTGCAGTGGCTGGGCGTGGCGTTGATCCTGCTGGCGGCGGCGGGGATGCAGCAGGGTTGGTGGTTCCGTTCGGCGCAGGTTACGGCCAAAGGGTAGAATGCTCCCTTTTACCAGCTTGCGACCCGCCATGACTTCGCCGATCCAGACCCTCGAACAGCATCTGCTCACCGCCCTCGACCCCGCCCCGCAGGAAACCCGGCGCCTGTTCCATGGCCGCGGCCGTTGCTGGCCGGGGCTGGAACAGGTCACCGTGGACTGGCTGCAGGGTGTGCTTTCGGTGGCGCTATTCCGCGAGCCGCCAGACGGCCAGTTGGAGGAACTGGAAGCCATGTTGCGCAACCTTGCCCAGCGCCCGCAATGGACGGGGCAGGCGATCCTGCTGCAGCACCGCTACCTGCCAGACAGCCCTGGCCAATGGCTGTGGGGCGAGCCCTGCCAGCAACGCGAAGTGGTCGAGGATGGCCTGACCTACCTGCTCGACTTGGGTGTGCGGCAAAACATTGGCTTGTTCCTCGACATGCGCTACGGCCGTCGCTGGGTGCGTGAACAGGCAGCCGGCAAGCGGGTACTCAACCTCTTCGCCTATACCTGTGGCTTCTCGGTGGCGGCGATTGCCGGGGGTGCCGAGCAGGTGGTCAATCTGGACATGGCCAAGTCGGCGCTGTCCCGTGGCCGCGACAACCACCGGCTCAATGGCCACGATGCGTCGCGGGTGGCGTACCTGGGGCATGAGCTGTTCAAGTCGTGGGGCAAGGTGCGCAAGTTTGGGCCGTACGACCTGATCATCATCGACCCGCCGACGTTCCAGAAGGGCAGTTTTGTGCTGACCCAGGATTACGCGAAGATCCTGCGGCGTTTGCCGGAGTTGCTGAGCGAGGGTGGGACGGTGTTGGCGTGTGTGAATGATCCGGGCATCGGGCCGGAGTTTCTGATCGAAGGGATGGCCGAGCAGGCGCCGACCTTGGCCTTCGTTGAGCGACTGGAGAATCCGCCGGAGTTCCCAGATGCGGATCCGGCGGGGGGGTTGAAGGCTTTGGTCTTCCGCCAACGTTGATTTTGCCTGTACCGGCCTCTTCGCGGGGCAAGCCCGCTCCCACAGATGAAGTGCATACCCTCCAATGTGGGAGCGGGCTTGCCCCGCGAAAAGGCCCGTCAGGCTGAAACAGCCCGCACTGGCAGCGGATACACCTGGGCAAAACTCACATTCTCCGTCTGGTCCACGCGCTTCTTCAGCCGTTCGTTGAACGCCCGGCTCACCGCATACTGCCCGCCAGAAATGGTGCGGAACTGCGCCGTCAGCACGAACCCGTTCAAGTCCATGCGGTCGACCCCGAACACTTGCAGCGGCCCCTGCAGGTTGATGCGCAGCAGCGGGTCGTCGCTGATCGATTGCCCCACCTCATTGATCAACGCCAGTGACTCGTCCACATCGCTGTCATAGGTGAACTGCACCGAGAAGAACGCATAGGCGAATTGCCGCGACTGGTTGGTGACCGCCTTGATCTGGCCGAACGGCACCGAGTGCACGAAGCCCTTGCCATCGCGCAGGCGCAGGGTGCGGATGGTCAGGCTCTCGACGGTGCCGGCATGGCCGGAGTCGAGCACCACCCAGTCGCCGATCGAGATGGTGTCCTCGATCAGGATGAACAGGCCGGTGATCACATCCTGCACCAGCTGTTGCGAGCCAAAACCGATGGCCAGGCCGATCACCCCGGCACCGGCCAGCAATGGCGCGACATTGATGCCCAGGTTGGCCATGGTGGTGATGGTGCAGATGACGATCAGGATCACTTTGATGGCGTTGCGCAGCATCGGCAGGATAGTCCGCACCCGCGTACTCGGCTGGCGGGAGGAACGGCGCCCCACGGCGGGCTTGAGCGCTTCCTGGATGGCGGTATCGAGCACCACCCAGAGCAGCCAGGTGACCAGCAGGATCAGGCCTATGCTCGACAGCGAATTGCTGATCGCCTGGCCCAGGCGGTTGCTCAGGGCGAAGTCGATGACCGAGAAACCCCAGATGCGCCCCAGCAGCTCGATGAAGGCCACGGCCATGGCGATGCGCAACAGTGCGTGTGCCAGGCTGCGCAGCAGCTCCTTGTAAGGCCGCACCCGCTGCGCCGGATCTATTTCGCGGGGGGCCAGCAGATGTTGCAGCAGGGTACTGAGGAACACGGTGGAAACCAGCAGTACCGTGGTCAGCAAGGCGTTCTGCAGCGCCTTCTGGCTTTCTTCGCCTGCGCCGATCAAGTGAATGGCCGAAACCAGAATCATCAGCAGGATCGGCAAGTACCACACCACCGAAAAGATCCGCAGGGTCTCCTGCACGGCGCGGTGCTGCACGCGGTCCTTGTAGTCGCGGTTGCGTATCAGGTGGGCGACCGGGCGGCGCAGGCGCAGTACCAGGCTGGCGAAGATGAAGGTGGCGGCAAGGCCCGTGATCACGGCGATACTGGCGGTGATATTGCCACCCAGCTGGCGGGCGATCTGCGGGCTGGTCAAGGCATCGCTCCAGGCCGCCAGAAAGCCGATCAGAAACAGCGGCCGCGGCGCCAGACGTTTGATCGCCGCCACGGCCGCGCGCTTGTGGCCGGCATCGAACAGGGTGACCAGGCACAGGATGATCGAGGTCGAGAACAGGCCGCTGCTGGTCGCATAGGCCAGGCTCAGGCCCAGCGCGCGGGCCACCGACGGGTCGAGGAAACGGCTGACGTAGAGTGTCAACGGCAGGCTGGCCAGCGCCGGCAAGGTATACGGCAGCAGGTAGCCGAGCAGGCTGCTGGCGCGTTGGCGTGCGCTCAGCCATGGGGTGCCTGACAGGCGCTTGGCGACCCAGCGGCCGAGTGTGGTCAACAAGGCGAAGCTGGCGGCCCAGGTCAGGGTCAGCAGGATGAAGTTGCCCGCCAGTTGCAGCGAGTCGCTGGCCGAATGGCGGTCGACCAGGCGTTCCACTTCCTTGGCGGCGCGGTCGGTGCGCAGGCGCCAGGCGTCGACCAGGTGAGCGTCGAGGTCCAGCTCCTGGGCGGCGCTGTCCAGGCCGTCTGCCAGGGCGCCGAGCAGGCCGCCTTGCAGGACCGCTTCCGGTTCGGCGGGTGGTTCTTCGGCGGGGGCGGGGTCTGCGGCCAGCAGGTGGGTGCTCAGCAGGCAGCCGAGCAGCAGGGTGGTGAAGTAGCGCAGCACTGGAGTACTCCTTGGGCCGGGATGAGCGGGGCAGGGTTACTCAAGGAACTGATTGGTGGTGAGGGTGGAAAGTTCGATGGTATCTGGTGTTAATTCCGGCCTCATCGCGGCTGAAGCCGCTCCTACAGGTACCGCGCGGAGCCTGTAGATACCGTCTTGACCCTCACCCTGCAAGAGCGATTTTGGGGTCAAACGGTATCCCCGACTTCACCACCCCGTAAACCAGGTGCAGCAGCTT